>NZ_SSOF01000074.1:0-320758 GCF_029873115.1 Pseudomonas sp. BN606
CGTAGGTTGGCCCGAGCCTGCAAGGCCCAACACAACGAAGCTCCGGGCGGGCCTTATTTGCCTCCCCCCAACCCTCTCCCGCAAACGGGAGAGGGAGTCGTCCGTGCTGAGGCCTGACATGGGAACCATCCCTGTAGGAGCGAATTCATTCGCGATTGAAATCGCTCCCACAGGCCCCAGGGCGCTTTACAGCAAGGTCAGGGTGTAGCTCAGGATCAGCCGGTTCTCGTCCTGGTCGCGGGCTGCGTCGCTGCGCAGTGCGGCGTTGCGCCAGGACACGCCGAGCCCCTTCAGCGGACCGTCCTGCAGCACGTAGTCGAGGCGGAAGTCGCGCTCCCACTCGCCCTGGTCGCTGCCCTGGGTCTCGATGTTGCTGCCCTTCAGGTAGGTGCCCACCGCCTTCAGCCCCGGCACGCCGAGCTTGGCGAAGTCGTAGCCGTATTCGGCCACCCAGGTGCGCTCGCCGGCGCTGAGGAACTTGCCGATCTGGCGGTCGGTGATCAGGTAGGCGGTGGCGCCATCCCCCTGGTTGAGGAAGGGGAAGGCACTGTCGCCGGAGACCTGCTGGTAGCCCAGGCTGGCCGCGTGGCCGCCGAGGGTGTAGGTGAACAGCGCGCTCCAGGTGCGGTTGTCCACTTCATAGCGGTCCGGGTCGTTGGCCGCCCAGTTGCCCGAGCTGCGGAAGCCTTCGCGGCGGCCGGCCACGCTGGCGTTCTTGCCGTCGGAATCGCTGTAGAAGTAGCGCAGGTCGGACTTCAGCGCGCCCACCGGCAGCGCCCAGTTGTGGGTCAGGCCGAGGAAGTGCTGGTTATAGAAGTCTTCCAGGTTGCCGTAGTAGTACTGCGCGAGCAGGTTGTCGCTGACCTTGTAGTCGCCCCCGGCGAAGTAGAACTTGTTGACGAACTGGCCGCTGCGGGCGTTGTTCGCGCCGGCGATCGACAGGCCACGGGCGTCGCTGGAGTTACGCCCCTTGGCGTGTTCCAGCTGGCCACCGACCAGGGTCAGGCCGGCGATCTCGCTGGAGGTCACCTGGCCACCCTCGAAGGTCTGCGGCAGCAGGCGGCCGTCGTTGTAGGTCACCACCGGCAGCTTCGGCAGCAGGGTGCCGATACGCGCTTCGGTCTTGGAAATGCGCACCTTGCCGGTCACGCCGAGGCTGCCGAAATCGTCCTTGGCGCGGCCGTCGTTGTCGGTCGGGAACACGGTGCCGCCGTAGCTGGCGCTGGTCGGGTTGTAGTGGCGGCCCTTGCCGGAATCCAGCTTCACGCCCAACAGGCCGAGGGCATCGACGCCAACCCCGACGGTGCCTTCGGTGTAGCCGGAGGCGTAGTTGAAGAGGAAGCCCTGGCCCCACTCTTCCTGCTTGGACGGCGCGTCGGCGAACTGGCGGTTGTCCGAGTTGATGTAGAAGTTGCGCAGGGTCAGGCTGGCCTTGCTGTCTTCGATGAAACCGCCAGCGGCGGCCTGCTGGGCCAGCACGCCGAGGGCGACGGCCAGGGCGAAATGAGAGCGTTTCATTGCTGTACTCCGATGCATTGGGTCTTGAAGTCCTCCCGAAACCAATCGCACATCGCTGTATTATTTTGTATATAGCGCTAGGCGAACATCATCGACCTGATCAAAAGGTCACCGAAGCAGATTGGCGGGCGGTGCAGATCAAACAGAAACTTGACTTTGAAGTCAACCAATCCCAACAATGCGTCGCAATCGCTATATAGATATATACATAACGCTAAAACAAGAACCTCAGCACTTCACCAAGGAGTCGTCTCATGAGTCATCACCTTTCCCGCGCCGCCGCCGCGCTCGTAGCTTTCGCCTTGGGCAGCGCGTCGGCCGCGGAAGTCCAGGTGGCTGTCGCCGCCAACTTCACCGCGCCGATCCAGGCCATTGCCAAGGACTTCGAGAAAGATACCGGCCACAAACTGGTCGCCGCCTCCGGTGCCACCGGCCAGCTCTTTACCCAGATCAAGAATGGCGCCCCCTTCGAGGTCTTTCTTTCGGCCGACGACACCACTCCGGCCAAGCTGGAAATAGAAGGCGATTCGGTGCCTGGCTCACGCTTCACGTACGCCATCGGCACCCTGGTGCTTTGGTCGGCGCAGGACGGCTATGTGGACGCCAAGGGCGATGTGCTGAAGAGCGGCCAGTACAAACACCTGTCCATCGCCAATCCGAAGACTGCACCTTACGGCCTGGCGGCCACCCAGGTGCTGGACAAGCTGGGCCTGGCCTCTGAAGTCAAACCCAAGCTGGTGGAAGGCCAGAACATTACCCAGGCCCTGCAGTTCGTTTCCAGCGGGAATGCCGAGCTGGGCTTCGTCGCCCTGTCCCAGGTGTACAAGGACGGCAAGATCACCAGCGGCTCCGCCTGGATCGTGCCGGCCGACATGCATGAGCCGATCAAGCAGGACGCACTGATCCTGAAGAAGGGCGAAGCCAATCCGGCCGCCAAGGCACTGGTGGACTACCTGAAGGGGCCAAAGGCTGCGGAAGTGATCAAGTCTTACGGCTATCAGCTGTAACGACGGCACGGGGTGACGCTCCCTCACCCCCGGCCCCTCTCCTGGAGCGAAAGGGGCGCCTGTCGGCGACGACTCAGTCGTCGCCCTCCTCCATCGCGGCCTTGAGGGCCTCGTACGCCGGGGCGGCGTAAATACCGACGTCCACGGCCAGTTGCATGACCTTCTCCAGATCGTTCTTGTAGACCAGTACGCACTGCAGTTCGTCATCCAGCGGCTCGCTGAAATCCACCAGCACGTAGCCACCCTTTTCCGGGTAGAGACTGCCCATCTGAACCTGGATACGGTTGAGGGCCTTGAGTGGCTCGACCTTCACCAGTTGCTTGGGCTTGAGCACGAAATTCACGCTCGGACCGAAAGAATCCACCACCTGCTGGAACAACTGGTCGTAGCTGTCTGCCTGGAACAGCACGGTATCCGGTAGGCTGCCCACCACCACCCACTCGCCGAGGGGGATGGGGAAGCTGTCGTCGTAGTTGATATCGGGGTTGGCGGCGAGGAAGGCGTCCGCATCGGCGTAAGCCTGGGTCGCCTCAGAGGCGACGCGTTCGATCTCATCCTCGGCCATGCAGCCGGAGCTGATTGCCGCGATCAATTCGATAAGTTGCTGTTTCACGAGAAGAGCCCTGCCGCTTGAGGAACGAAAGCGCGAAGGATACAGGGAAGCCACACGGACATAAAAAAAGCGGAGGACCCTTTCGGGCCTCCGCCATATCAGCACACCACGCTGAGTAAATCAGGTCGTACGGATCAGGTGATCGAAGGCCCCCAGCGACGCCTTGGCGCCCTCACCCACGGCGATCACGATCTGCTTGTACGGAACGGTTGTCACATCGCCCGCAGCGAACACGCCGGGGATATTGGTCTGCCCCTTGGCGTCGACGATGATCTCGCCGCGCGGGGACAGCTCCACAACGCCCTTCAGCCACTCGCTGTTGGGCAGCAGGCCAATCTGCACGAAGATGCCTTCTAGTTCCAGGGTGCGCAGCTCGTCAGTGGTGCGGTCCTTGTAGACCAGGCCATTGACCTTCTGGCCGTCGCCTTTCACTTCAGTGGTCAGCGCGCTCTTGATGACGTTGACGTTGGGCAAGCTGGCCAGCTTCTTCTGCAGCACGGCGTCAGCACGCAGCTTGTCGTCGAATTCGATCAAGGTGACCTGGGCAACAAGGCCGGCCAGGTCGATAGCAGCTTCCACGCCGGAGTTGCCTCCACCGATCACCGCCACACGCTTGCCCTTGAACAACGGGCCGTCGCAGTGCGGGCAGTAGGCCACGCCACGGCCGCGGTATTCCTGCTCGCCGGGCACGTTCATTTCGCGCCAGCGGGCGCCGGTGGAGAGGATCACGGTTTTCGCCTTCAGCGACGCACCGCTCTCGAACTTGACTTCATGCAGCTCGCCCTCAGCCTTGGCCGGGACCAGCGCACTGGCGCGCTGCAAGTTCATGATGTCGACGTCGTATTGCTTGACGTGCTCTTCCAGGGCGCGGGCCAGTTTCGGGCCTTCGGTCTCCTGAACGGAGATGAAGTTCTCGATGGCCATGGTGTCCAGCACCTGGCCACCGAAGCGCTCGGCGGCAACGCCGGTGCGGATGCCTTTGCGCGCCGCGTAGATGGCTGCGGAAGCACCAGCAGGGCCACCGCCGATCACCAGCACGTCGAAAGGCGCCTTGGCATTCAGTTTCTCGGCATCGCGAGCGGCGGCGCCGGTGTCGATCTTGGCGAGGATTTCTTCCACGCCCATGCGGCCCTGGCCGAACAGTTCGCCGTTCAGGTAGATGCTGGGCACAGACATGATCTGGCGCTGCTCGACTTCATCCTGGAACAGTGCGCCGTCGATGGCGACGTGGCGGATGTTCGGGTTGAGCACGGCCATCAGGTTCAGCGCCTGCACCACGTCGGGGCAGTTCTGGCAGGACAGCGAGAAATAGGTTTCGAAAGTGAACTCACCTTCGATCGACTTGATCTGCTCGATCACGTCGGTGCCGAGCTTGGACGGGTGACCGCCCACTTGCAGCAAGGCCAGCACCAGCGAGGTGAACTCGTGGCCCATGGGAATGCCGGCGAAGCGCAGGGAGATGTCCGCGCCAGGGCGATTCAGGGAGAACGACGGACGACGGGCGTCGCTACCATCGGTCTTCAGGGTGATCTTGTCGGTCAGGCCGACGATGTCTTGCAGCAGCCCGAGCAATTCGCGGGATTTGTCGCCGTCATCGAGGGACGCGACGATCTCGAACGGCTGGGTGACCTTTTCGAGGTAGGCCTTCAACTGGGTTTTAAGATTGGCGTCCAACATGTGCGAATTCCTTTATTGCGGGCATGAGTCACCCCTCGGCGGCCGTCGCCAGCCGCCCGAAACGGGATGAGGGGTGATGCAGACGGATGGCCAGGCCATCCGCCGAAGCAAGAAGCGAAATGGGATGGAACACGTCGCGAGCGACGGCAGTGCAAGGCGAAATCAGGCGAGGGCGCGGAGTTTACGAGCTGTAAATGAGCAGCCCGAGCCTGATTTCAACGCAGCAATGCCTAGCGCAGCAGCGTTCCGCCCATTCTTAGATCTTGCCTACGAGGTCGAGGGAAGGAGCCAGAGTGGCTTCGCCTTCTTTCCACTTGGCCGGGCAGACTTCGCCCGGGTGAGCGGCAACGTACTGGGCAGCCTTGACCTTGCGCAGCAGCTCCTGGGCGTCACGGCCGATACCGCCAGCGTTGACTTCAACGATCTGGATCTTGCCTTCCGGGTCGATCACGAAGGTGCCACGGTCAGCCAGGCCTGCTTCTTCGATCAGTACTTCGAAGTTCTTGGACAGAACCCAGGTGGGGTCGCCAACAAGCGGGTACTGGATCTTGCCGATGGTGTCGGAAGTGTCGTGCCAGGCCTTGTGGGTGAAGTGGGTGTCGGTGGACACGCCGTAGATTTCCACGCCCAGCTTCTGGAACTCGGCGTAGTTGTCAGCCAGGTCGCCCAGCTCGGTCGGGCAGACGAAGGTGAAGTCGGCCGGGTAGAAGAAGAATACGGACCACTTGCCCTTCAGGTTGGCTTCGGTCAGTTCGACGAACTTGCCGTGGTGGTAGGCGGTGGCTTTGAACGGTTTGACTTCGGTGTTGATCAGAGACATCGCAACGTCCTCGTTGGGTTAGAAATTTACCCGACAAAGACTATTGGGTTATTCCAAAAAGAGCATATTGAATGACCCCATCAGAACGATTGATTACCTCAATGCAACTCCTCGACGCCCCGGACCACGGGGGCTTGAGCGTCGAGGAAAGGGACGTCAAACCAGGCTTTCGTCCAGCACAAGCACTAGTTTTCCTTCCACTTGGTTGCTCGCCAGGGCTTCGAAAGCCGCCTCGGCGTCCTTGGCAGGGAAGGCTCGTTCCAGTCTCGGTTGCAGGCGGCCCTCCTCGAACAGCGGCCATACGTGCTGGCGCAATTCGCTGATGAGATCGGCCTTGAACTGCTCGTCGCGGCTGCGCAGGGTGGACCCGATCAGTTGCACGCGCTTACCCAGCAGCAGAGCCATGTCGAGCTCGGCCTTGCGTCCGCCCATCAGGCCGATGTTCACCCAGCGGCCATCGGTGGCAGCCAGGGCGAGGTTGAGACTGGCATAGTTGCCCCCCACCGGATCGAGGATCACGTCGAAGGGCGCGAAGTCACGCAGGCTTTCCAGAGCTTCGCCACGCAGCGCACCGCCCTGGGCCCCAAGGGATTCGCAATAGGCCAGGCGCTCGGCCGACCCCACACTGACCCAGCAGGGATTGCCGAAAGCCTTGCACAGCTGGATGGAGGCGGAGCCGACGCCGCTTGCGCCAGCATGCAGCAGCACCTTTTCGCCCGGCCTGAGAGCGGCCAGCTGGAACAGGTTGAGCCAGGCGGTCGCATAGACTTCGGGCAACGCGGCGGCTTCGGCCAGGGATAGCCCCTCTGGCGCCGGCAGCACATGGCGCGCATCCACCACGACTTCCTCGGCCATGCCCCCCCCCGGCGAGCAGGCAGCAGACACGGTCACCTACCTGCCAGGCACCACTGCCCGGGCCCACTTCGGCGATCACCCCGGAGGCTTCCAGTCCCAGGATATCGCTGGCCCCTGGCGGCGGCGGATATAGTCCCGCACGTTGTAACAGGTCGGCTCGGTTCAGACCGGCGGCGGCCACACGAATCCGCACTTGCCCCACATCACAGGCCGGGCTGGCCCGCTCCCCCCACTCCACGCGCCCTTCGACGCCTTGCAATGCCTTCACGGTGCCTCCATAGTGAGCTTGGACCTGGCCCGGCGACCTGCTGGGCCTTCGCGTTGCGCCAATGGAACCCGGCGCCCTCAAATACGGCCTAATATGCGTTATCACCTGTCCCGACGTCGAATCAGCATGAAGCGCTCCCTGATCAGTTCTGCCCTTGCCTTGGCCCTCAGCGTCAGCGTCCTGCCGTTGCATGCCGCCCCTACCGCCCCGAACAGTTGGGACTCCATTCAGCCCGACCGTGAACAGGTGATCGCCAGCCTCAATGTGGTGGAGCTGCTCAAGCGTCATCACTACAACAAGCCGCCGCTCAACGACGAGCGCTCGGTGAAGATCTACGAGGGCTACCTCAAGCTGCTCGACCCGGCACGGATGTATTTCACCGCCGGCGATATCGCCGAGTTCGACAAATGGCGCACGCGTTTCGACGACCTGCTGAAAAGCGGCGACCTGGAGCCGGGCTTCATCATCTACAAACGTCATCTGGACCGACTCAAGGAGCGCCTGGACTTCGCCCTGGCGCTGCTGGACAAGGGCGTCGACAAGATCGACTTCAATGTCGACGAAAGCCTGGAGATCGATCGCGAGAAGGCGCCCTGGGCCAAGGACCGCGCCGCCCTCGACGACCTCTGGCGCAAGCGCGTGAAAGATGAAGTGCTGCGCCTGAAGATCGCCAAGAAGGAACCCAAGGCCATCCAGGAGTTGCTGGTCAAACGCTACAAGAACCAGCTCTCCCGCCTCGAGCAGACCCGTGGCGAGGATGTGTTCCAGGCCTACATCAATGCCTTTGCCCAGACATACGACCCGCACACCCAGTACCTCTCCCCGGACAACGCGGAGAACTTCGACATCAACATGAGCCTGTCCCTCGAGGGCATCGGCGCCGTGCTGCAAAGCGACAACGAGTACGTGAAGGTGGTGCGCCTGGTCCCGGCGGGTCCGGCCGAGAAGAGCAAGCAGGTAGCACCGGCGGACAAGATCGTCGGCGTCGCGCAGGGCAATGGCGAAATGGTCGACGTGATCGGCTGGCGCCTGGACGAAGTGGTCAAGCTGATCCGTGGCCCGAAAGGCTCTGTGGTTCGCCTGGAAGTGATCCCGGCCAGCAACGCGCCAAACGACCAGACCAGTAAGATCGTCGCCATCACCCGCGAAGCGGTGAAGCTCGAAGAACAGGCTGCGAAGAAATCCGTACTCAACCTCGAGCATGAAGGCAGCAAGTTCAAGCTCGGCGTGATCGAGGTACCGGCCTTCTACCTGGACTTCAAGGCGTTCCGCGCTGGCGACCCCGAGTACAAGAGCACCACCCGCGACGTGAAGAAACTCCTCGGCGAATTGCAGAAGGAAAAAGTCGACGGCGTGGTCATCGACCTGCGCAACAACGGCGGCGGCTCCTTGCAGGAAGCCACCGAGCTGACCGGCCTGTTCATCGACCAGGGCCCGACCGTATTGGTGCGAAATAGCGACGGCCGCGTCGACGTGCTGGCCGACGAGAACACCGGCGCCTACTACACCGGCCCGATGGCCGTACTGGTCAACCGCCTGTCCGCGTCGGCTTCGGAGATTTTCGCCGGCGCCATGCAGGACTATCACCGCGCGTTGATCATCGGTGGCCAGACCTTCGGAAAAGGCACCGTGCAGACCATCCAGCCGTTGAACCACGGCGAGCTGAAGCTGACCCTGGCCAAGTTCTACCGCGTCTCCGGCCAGAGCACCCAGCACCAGGGCGTGCTGCCGGACATCGAGTACCCCTCGGTTGTGGATACCAAGCAGATCGGTGAAAGCGCCCTGCCAGAGGCCATGCCCTGGGACAGCATCCGTCCGGCCATCAAGCCTGAACTGGACCCGTTCAAGCCGTTCCTGGCTGAGCTGAAGTCTCGCCACGATGCGCGCACCGCGCAGGATCCGGACTTCGTCTACAGCCGTGAGCGCCTGGCGCTGGCCCAGAAACTGCTGAAGGAGACTGAGGTCAGCCTCAATGAGACCAAGCGTCGCGCCCAGCAGTCCGACATTGAAGCCAAGCAGTTGGCGATGGAAAACACCCGTCGTAAGGCCAAGGGCGAGGAACTCTTGAAGGAACTCAAGCCGGAAGACGAAGACGCCGCACCGGTAGAAGAGGAAAAGACCAAGCCGGAAGACGACGCCTACCTGACTGAAACCGGGCAGATCCTGCTGGACTATCTGGGTCTGAACGCAGCTGTGGCGAAACATTGAAATGATGTCATAAGGCCGTCACACAACTGTCGTGAAATCCGGGGGCCGCAATTGCGGCCCCTTTCTTTTTCACGAGTAACAGCATGACCGTCACCGAGCAGTTGAGCGCACTGGGCCTGATCCTCGCTCACGGCGACTTGCACAGCCTGTTTCAGCCGATTCTGTCGCTGTCGGAGCGACGCATCCTCGGCTACGAGGCGCTGACCCGCGGCCCCTCCAACAGCCCTTTGCACTCCCCCATGACCCTGTTCGCGGTGGCGCGCCACGCCGGACGTCTGAGCGAACTTGAAATGGCCTGCCGCAAGACTGCGTGCCACCGTTTCAAGGACCTCAAGCTCGATGGCCTGCTGTTCCTCAACGTGTCTCCGGAGTCCCTGCTGGACCCGGCGCACCAGCCAGGCCGCACCTTGAAGATGCTGCAAGCCTTCGGTATCCCTCCGAGCCAGGTGGTGATCGAACTGACGGAGCAAACTCCGACCGAAGACTTCAACCTGCTCGATACCGCCCTGCACCATTACCGCGCCATGGGCTTCTCCATCGCCCTCGACGATCTGGGTGCAGGCTATTCCAGCCTCCGCCTCTGGTCCGAACTGCGCCCGGACTATGTGAAGATCGACCGCCACTTCATCGACGGTATCCACCAGGACGCGGTGAAGCGAGAGTTCGTCGAGTCTATCCTGAAGATGGCAAAAGCCTCGCGGGCCCAGGTCATCGCCGAAGGTATCGAACTGCCGGAAGAGCTCGCGGTGCTTGCGGAAATGGGGGTCGACCTGGTCCAGGGCTACCTGCTTGGACGCCCCCAGGAACGTCCCTCGCGAGACGCCCGCGCGTTGTTGCCGACAATGGAATCGCTCAGCAGCATGAACGAGGAGAACCGCGACCTCTGCGCACTACTCAACGAACAGCTGGCGGTACATGAGGACACGCCCATCCACGAGGTGCTGGAAACGTTCCGGGCCCAGGCCAACCTCAACTCGCTGGCTGTGCTGGACGCCCATCAGCGCCCGGTTGGCATCGTGCATCGTCATCTGCTCTCCGAAGCCCTGCTGCGTCCTTTCGCTACTGACCTGTTCACCCGGAAATCGGTGAATCGACTGATGAGCGCAGACTTCCTCGCCGTGGAGATGGGGCAGTCGCTGCAACAGGTCAGCCGCCTTATCACCAGCCGTGCGCGGCAACGTATCGAAGAGGACTTCATCATCATTCTCGACGGTCGCTACCGGGGCCTCGGACGGGTGATCGACGTGCTCAAGCTGATTACCGAACTGAAGATCCAGCAAGCCCGCCATGCCAATCCACTGACCCTGCTACCGGGCAACGTGCCCATCCAGCAATGCCTGACACGCCTGCTGCAACAACGCCGTCAGGCGGTGGTTTGCTACGTAGACATCGACAGCTTCAAGCCCTTCAACGACCTCTATGGCTACGCCAAGGGCGACGAGGTGCTGCTGTGCCTGGCCCAGTGCCTGAGCGAGCGCGTGGACCCGGCACGGGACTTCGTCGGTCATATCGGCGGTGACGATTTCATGCTGGTACTGGGATCGGACGATTGGCGCATGCGGCTCAACCATCTGCTGGAAGACTTCCAGGGTCAGTGTCGGCGCTTCTACCGCAACGATCATTTGGAGGCGGGCTGCTTCGTTGCCCACAATCGCCACGGCCAGCGCGAGGAGTATCCGTTGCTGTCGCTGTCCATCGGTGTAGTAACACTCAAGGCCGAAGACTGCGTGCGGCTTGATGCCTCGCAACTGGCGGGGCTCGCCTCGGAGGCCAAACGCCACGCCAAGACAATGCCAGGCTACAGCTTGCACATCATCGAAGCGGTTTCATCAGGGGCGGAGTCAATCCCCCAATGAGTCAGAGACCGAGCTCACCTGCGCGCTGCTCAGCGCGCCTGGCCGAATCGCCATCGGGCTCCAGGCCCGGGCCGCCGTCGCGGTAAAGGTCGACCAGCTTTCGCGCCGCCAGTGGATGACCGGCATCGGCCGCCAGCTTCCACCAGCGTGCAGCTTCCGCGGCATCCGGAGCCTGGCGGGCATCGCCGGCCAGACTCAGCACACCGAGCTGATAAGCGGACTTGCCATCTCCGGCCTGAGCTGCCAGACGGAGCAGGCGAATACCCTCTTCCCGCGCGCCGAAGCCATGTCCCCGGTGCAGCAGGAGATGGCCGTAAAAGCTCTGTGCAGGAACATCGCCCAAAGCAGCCATGCGCGCGAACTGGCCTTGCATCCACTGCCAGGCACGCGGATGGGCCACCAGCTTGGGGAAGCGCATGAGCCGGCGTGCCACCAGGTAGCCGAGCCGAGCCCGCAGCTTCCAGAGCATCACTGCTCCTCGGGGTAGGTGAACTCGAACACCCGTGCCACTTCAGCCGCATGCCAGGACGCGGCAGCGGTGCCATCCGGTGGACCGGCGAAGCGGCCAAGGCGTTCCACACACTCGAAGAAGCCGGTACGCGGCAGGCGGCTGGCGCCCTGGCTGATCACCAGGGAGCTACGCAACGGGCGCTCGGCGCGTGCATCGAGGGCGGCCAGGTGTTCGAGGGCCGCGGTGAGAGTCTGCATCGCCGGGGACGGCAATTGCAGGCGCTCGATCAACGCGCGGTAGGTCAGCAGGTGACGCTGGCGGCGAGCATCTTCCAGTTCATCCAACAAGGCTTGCCAGTGCTGGCGGCTGATTCGCAGACTCAAGATCCGGACTCCCAGCCGGATACGCCGAGGACACGCGCCAGACTACGCTTAATGGCTTCGTCGGGCTCGCGTTCGCCGCTTTCGATCAGCCCGAGGTAGTGAGGGCTGATCCCCACGGTGCGGGCCAATTGCTCCAGACTCTGGCCTTGCGCTTCGCGCAGCGACTTCAGTTGTCCGAGCGCAACCTTGGCTTGTTCGGTGGCCGACTCCGTAGTGGCCTGGCCGGCGGCGCGCAGCAGCGCCTGGTATTCGGACCAGGGCAGTACCGCGTACTCCGCCTGGCCGTCACGCATGATCACTTGCACACTCATTGAAGCTCCCCGTGGAACGCAGTGCCGACTGCTTCAGCACCTCCATGCAGGCGGCCATATTATCAGGCCGAGGGCCCGCAGAGGGTGAACTATACTGCGTCCACCTGGCGGGGGAAGGCTCGTGACGCGGCATTTTCTTATAGTTCTCTGGATACTTGTCAGCCTCTGGCCCGGACTATCACTGGGCGAGGAGTTGCGCTGGGGTTTTGGCCCGGCCGATGGCATGCCCTACGCACAGGTAAGCGACCATGCCCTGCTCGGCGGTTTCATCCGTCATCTGGGCGAACGCATCGCCAAAGACCTGTCCATAAAAGTCAGCTTCATCGAAACGCCGAACAAGCGCATCGAGGAATCCCTGAAGAACGGGCGCATCCACCTGATCTGCAATTCGAATCCGGAATGGATGGTGGACGCAGCTGCGTATCACTGGTCGCCATCGCTGTTCGAAGAGGAAGACGCCCTCCTTCAGCATCGTGATAGCCCGCGCATCGCCAGCCTTGCCGACCTCAAGGGCAAGGTACTGGGTACCAGCCTGGGCTTCGCCTACAGCATGCCGCTGATGGAAGCCTTCGCGAACAACGACGTGGAACGCAAGGACGTGCGCGATCTCGACACCCGCCTGAACTTGCTAAGCCACAAGCGACTGGACGCCATCATCGATATGCGCCGCGCCCTTGCCTATGAACTGGCCGTGCGACCCGACGCCCCGCTGGTATTCAGTCCCTGGGTAGTGGAACGCTACCGGCTGCACTGCGCCTATGGCCGTCAGCTGCCGATACCGGCCGAACAACTGGACGCCGCCCTGCAACGCCTGAGGGACAGTGGTGAAATCGAATCATTGCTACAGGGCGAGCAACAGCGCGCGGGACTTCAGGATCGCTGAGAATCCGGCGCCGGCAACTGTTCCAGGGCTGCTCGTACAGCCGGCGTCTGTCCATCGCGCCACGCACGGAAGGCATCCAGTTCGCCACCCCAGGTTTTCAGGACCCACGCCAGCACCGCCAGATCGTCGACAAAGCCCATGCCTACCAGCCAATCCGGCAGCGCATCGAGCGGCGTGACGAAGTAAATCAAGGCTCCCACCACGGCGAGAAACGCCTTGGGGTTGATCTGCCGGTACTCACCGCGCAGCCAGGCATTGGCGAGGGACAGTAACAGTCGCAGGTCATCCTTCACCGCACCAAGCCGGCCGCTCTGACTCGAGCTCTTGCGCGATACCGCCAGCAGCAGTGACGGCAATCGCCCACCGGCGAGGAAACGCTGCGCCAGGGTCAGGTAACGCTGGAAATTCCAGGGTGCTTTCACGGCTACTCCTCGGCAGAAGCCTGGCCTAGAGGGCTTGGCGCGGTTATCCACGAAATCTGTGGATAACCTTGTTAACAGTTTTCCACATTACAGGGAAAAGGCCCATGTCATGCGGCTCCGCGACAGATCGGGCAAATTTTGCCCACTACCAAAAGGCCAGGAAAATCAATCATTTGACCAGACGGTCTGCAATGCGACTGCAAGTCGCACCGAGCACAATCGTGGTTACCCGGTCATGTGCATAACCGTAACACCTTTTCGACGCTCTACTCCCGATGTGACTGAAAAGTCGACTTCAGGCTCAGATGAGACTGGCGCTGGAAACGAAAACGCCCCGTCGAGACGGGGCGTTCACGCGAAGGCAACTGCCGCTTATTGCTTGTCGGCGGCCGCCGGATCCTTGATGCCGAGCAGTTCCAGGTCGAACACCAGAACCGAGTTGGCCGGAATGGCCGGGCTCGGGCTCTGCTCGCCATAGGCCAGCTCGCTGGGGATGAAGAGTTTGACCTTCTCACCCACGTGCATCAGTTGCAGACCTTCGACCCAACCCGGGATCACGCCATTGACCGGCAGGTCGATGGGGCTGCCACGCTGGACGGAGCTGTCGAAGACGGTACCGTCAGTCAGCTTGCCTTCGTAGTGAACGGTCACCACGTCAGTCGCCTTGGGCTGGGCACCCTCGGCCTTCTTGACGATCTCGTACTGCAGGCCGGAAGCGGTGGTCACAACACCTTCGCGCTTGCCGTTGTCTTCGAGGAATTTCTTGCCGGCTTTTGCGTTCTCGGCATTCAGCGCGGTCATGCGCTCTTCGGCACGCTTCTGCAGGAAGGCGAAGGCTTCAACCAGCTCTTCGTCCTTCAGGCGCTGCTCTTTCTTGCCGATGGCATCTTCGATGCCCTGGGCGACAGCCTTGGGATCGAGGTCGTCCATACCTTCCTGGGCGAGGCTCTTGCCCATGTTCAGGCCAATACCGTAGGAGGCTTTCTGGGCCGGAGTCTTGAGTTCAACGCTGGTCTGCGAATCGCAGCCCGCGAGAACCAGGCCCACCAGGGCCACAGCGGCCGCCAACCGATGTTGTTTCATGCTGAATCCTTGTCTGTCGCCATGATGGCAATACGATGGAGCGGCGAGCTTAGCAGGCCGCCGCGAGAGGTGGCTATGGGCAATAAGAACGGAGAGTCTGCAATAAGTTCAGCAGCTTGCGCGGCATCACGTAAGCATTGACTGCAGTGTTGCCGGGGATTTTCGACAGGCAAAGAAAAAGCCCCCAGGCATTGCTACCTGAGGGCTTTTGTATGGCGCAGCGGACGGGACTCGAACCCGCGACCCCCGGCGTGACAGGCCGGTATTCTAACCGACTGAACTACCGCTGCGCGTAACCTTGAAACTGGTGGGTGATGACGGGATCGAACCGCCGACCCTCTGCTTGTAAGGCAGATGCTCTCCCGGCTGAGCTAATCACCCCAATATGCGCCCAATGAAGGGTCACACACTAAATGAAAAACCCTCAGGCATTACTACCTGAGGGCTTTCGAATATGGCGCAGCGGACGGGACTCGAACCCGCGACCCCCGGCGTGACAGGCCGGTATTCTAACCGACTGAACTACCGCTGCGCGTAACTGCGAGATTGGTGGGTGATGACGGGATCGAACCGCCGACCCTCTGCTTGTAAGGCAGATGCTCTCCCGGCTGAGCTAATCACCCTTCACTCTCGAAGTGGGGCGCATTCTAGAGAGGTATCCCGCCTCTGGCAAGTCCCTTTTGAAAAAAAATTATCAGGCCTTCCAAAGGCTTAGCTCAGGGTTGAGCCCGACGCCTCCCGATGAGAATAATGCGCGCTTTGTGTCCGGAGGTTTTCCCCTTATGTGGTTTCGCAACCTGCTTGTCTATCGCCTCACCCAGGATCTGAATATTGATGCCGAGGCGCTGGAAGCCGCGCTGGCGACCAAGCCCGCACGGCCATGTGCCAGCCAGGAGCTGACCACCTACGGTTTCGTGGCGCCGTTCGGCAAGGGCGCGGATGCACCACTGGTGCACGTCAGCGAAGGCTTCTTCCTGGTTGCCGCGCGCAAGGAAGAACGCATCCTCCCCGGCAGCGTGGTGCGTGACGCCCTGAAAGAAAAGGTCGACCAGATCGAGACCGAGCAGATGCGCAAGGTCTACAAGAAGGAACGCGACCAGCTGAAGGACGAGATCGTCCAGACTTTCCTGCCGCGCGCCTTCATCCGCAAGTCCGCTACATTCGCAGCTATCGCGCCGGCCCAGGGCCTGATCCTGGTCGATGCGTCCAGCCCCAAGCGCGCCGAAGACCTGCTTTCCACCCTGCGTGAAGCGATCGGTTCGCTGCCGGTGCGTCCGGCTTCAGTGAAGATCGCCCCCACCGCTACCCTCACCCAGTGGGTCCAGACCCAGGAAGCGGCCAGCGACTTCTACGTGCTGGACGAGTGCGAACTGCGCGACACCGACGAAGACGGCGGCGTGGTGCGCTGCAAGCGCCAGGACTTGACCAGCGACGAAATCCAGCTGCACCTGACTTCCGGCAAGTTGGTCACCCAGCTTTCCCTGGCCTGGCAAGACAAGCTGTCCTTCATCCTCGACGACAAGCTGGTGATCAAGCGCCTGCGCTTCGAGGATCTGCTGCAAGAGAAGGCCGAGCAGGATGGTGGTGATGACTCCCTGAGCCAACTCGACGCCAGCTTCACCTTGATGATGCTGACTCTGGTGGAGTTCATCCCGCAGCTCTTCGAAGCCCTGGGCGGCGAAGAGATTCCGCAGGGCGTCTGACCCCTCCGAGCGCCGGTCCCGAGCCGGCGCTTTCACAACGGAGAGAAGGAGGCGCCATGCACGCCCTCGTCACTTTCAGTCGCTTCGTCGGCAACACCTTTGCCTTCTGGATCCTGCTGTTCGCGGTACTGGCCTTCTACCAGCCCGCCTGGTTCCTGCCGGTCATCCACTGGCTGGTCCCGCTGCTCGGCCTGATCATGTTCGGCATGGGGCTGACGCTCAAGACCGAAGACTTCCGCGAGGTGTTGCGACGCCCGTTGCGGGTGCTGATCGGCGTACTGGCGCAGTTCATCATCATGCCGGGACTGGCGTGGCTGCTTTGCAAGCTGATGCAACTACCGGCAGAGATCGCCGTCGGCGTCATCCTGGTGGGCTGCTGCCCAGGCGGCACCGCCTCTAACGTGATCACCTGGTTCGCCCGTGGCGATGTCGCCCTGTCGGTAGCCATTACCGCTGCGACTACGCTACTCGCCCCGCTGGTAACGCCGGCGCTGATCTGGCTGCTGGCCACGGAGTGGCTGCCGGTCCAGTTCGGCGCCCTGTTCACGTCCATCCTGCAGGTGGTGGTCCTGCCCATTGCGCTCGGACTGGTCGCCCAACGGCTGCTGGGAGAACGCGTCCGCCTGGCGGTCGACGTGCTGCCGCTGGTATCGGTGGTGTGCATCGTCGCGCTCGTCGCCTCGATCGTAGCCGCCAGCCAGGCGAAGATCGCCGAATCCGGCCTGCTGATCATGGCCGTAGTGGTCCTGCACAATGGGCTCGGTCTGGCCCTGGGGTACTTGGCGGGCCGCCTCTGTGGCCTGCCGCTGGCCCAGCGCAAGACGCTCTCCATCGAAGTCGGAATGCAGAACTCGGGACTCGGCGCGGCCCTTGCGACCGCGCATTTCTCGCCGCTGGCCGCAGTGCCCAGCGCGCTGTTCAGCGTCTGGCACAACCTCTCAGGATCGCTGCTGGCTGCGGTGTTCCGGCGCATGGATGAGCCCCGGAAGGAACGCGAGTAACCCCATCCCACCTGGCCGGTCGGACTTGTCCAACCGGCCAAGATGTGCAAAATACTGCGCAACGTAAGGACGACCTTACCACTCTGCGAGTGATCGACGGGGACGGCCCCATTTCAATCTGTCGTCCAACTGGAGGTCACCATGTCCTGGATCATTCTCTTCTTCGCAGGCCTGTTCGAGGTGGGTTGGGCCGTCGGCCTGAAGTACACCGACGGCTTCAGCAAGCCACTACCCACGGCCCTCACCGTCATCGCCATGCTCATCAGCCTGGGCCTGCTTGGCCTGGCCATGAAAGAGTTGCCGCTGGGCACTGCCTACGCTATCTGGACGGGGGTCGGCGCGGTCGGCACTGTCATCGCCGGCGTCATCCTGTTCGGCGAATCCATGGCGCTGGTACGCCTGCTCAGCGTCGCGTTGATCATCGGCGGCCTGATCGGCCTCAAGCTCAGCCACTGACCCCTACATCGGAAAAGCCCGCCATTCGGCGGGCTTTTTCATTCAGCGGGCATCGCCTCGCAGTTCGGCCACCTGCAACTGCAGGCTCTGCCTGTCGGCCAACTCAGGCGATACCGGAGCCCCCGCCACCAGGCGTATGCGTGACCAGAAGCGCTTGAAGAGTCCTTTGGACGGATCACGGCTGAAGAAGCTGCCCCAAAGCCCCTGCAGCGCCATCGGGATTACCGGCACCGGGTTCTCCTCGAGGATACGTTCGATGCCGTTCTTGAACTCGTTCAGTTCGCCGTCGCCGGTCAGCTTGCCCTCGGGGAAGATGCATACCACCTCACCATTGCGCAGATACTCGGCGATCTTCTTGAAGGCCGCATCGTAGACCAGCAGATCCTCGTGGCGCGCCGCGATCGGCACGGTACCGGCGGTGCGGAAGATGAAGTTCAGCACCGGAAGCTGGTAGATCTTGTAGTACATGACGAAGCGCACCGGGCGCCGCACCGCGCCGCCAATCAGCAACGCATCGACGAAGGACACGTGGTTGCACACCAGCACCGCCGGCCCTTCCTCGGGAATCGCCTCAAGGCCTTTGTGTTCTACGCGATACATGGAATGGCCAAGCAGCCAGACCAGGAAGCGCATCGTGAACTCGGGGACGATCTTGAAGATGTAGCTGTTCACCGCGATGTTCATCAGCGACACCACCAGGAACAGTTCGGGGATCGACAGCCCGGCGACGCTGAGGAAAAGGATCGAGGCGATGGCCGAGACCACCATGAACAGCGCGTTGAGAATGTTGTTCGCGGCGATCACCCGCGCGCGCTCGTTCTCCGCCGTGCGCGACTGGATCAGCGCGTAGAGCGGCACGATGTAGAAACCGCCGAACAGCCCGATGCCGAGGATGTCGGCAAGGATCAGCCAGGACTGGCCATGACCGAGCAGCGCCAGCCAGTCGTGCGGCGTCGCACCTTGCGGGAACTCACCGGAATGCCACCAGAGCAACAGGCCGAACAGGGTCAGGCCAATGGAACCGAAGGGCACCAGGCCGATTTCCACCTTGCCGCCCGAGAGGCGCTCGCAAAGCATCGAGCCCAATGCAATCCCCACCGAGAACACCGTGAGGATCAGTGTCACCACGCTTTCGTCGCCGTGCAGCAGCTCCTTGGAATAGGCCGGGATCTGCGTCAGGTAGACGGCCCCGAGGAACCAGAACCAGGAGTTACCCACCAGAGAGCGCGATACCGAAGGGCGCTGACCAAGCCCCAGGCGCATGATCTGCCAGGACTGGCGGAAGATGTTCCAGTCGAGCGCGAGCCCCGGCAGCGCTGCCGCTGCGCGTGGAATGCCGCGACTGGCCAGGTAGCCGAGACTGGCAGTGAGCACGATGGCGCAGGCCACGATCGGCTCGTAGCGCTCGACGGACATCATGAGGCCGGCACTAATGGTGCCCGCGAGAATGGCCAGGAAGGTGCCCATCTCCACCAGGGCGTTGCCCCCTACCAGTTCGTCCTCACGCAGCACCTGCGGCAGGATCGAGTACTTCACCGGGCCGAACAGCGCCGAGTGGGTGCCCATGGCGAATAGCGCCAGGAACAGCAGCGGCAGACTGTCGAAGAAGAAGCCCAGGGCCCCCACCGCCATGATGGCGACCTCGGCCAGCTTGATGGCGCGGATCAGCGCGTCCTTGGCGAACTTCTCGCCGAACTGTCCGCCCAGTGCGGAAAACAGGAAGAACGGCAGGATGAACAGCAGCGCGCAGAGGTTGGTGAAAACACTCTTGTCGCCGGAAATGGCGAGTTTGTAGAGGATGGCGAGAATCAGCGACTGCTTGAAGATGTTGTCGTTGAACGCGCCGAGCAACTGAGTCACGAAGAACGGCAGGAATCGCCGTGTGCCCAGCAGGGCAAATTGCGAGTGTTGGCTCATCTTCCTTGGTACCTGGTCATTAGCAGGGATACGGCCCCGTGCGCATGAATTCGCACGTCGCTGATTGGACTGCAGGACTATGGCGGAAAGCCACATTGGCCAGAAGGTTGTTTGTGCGAATTCGCAAAAGACCGTCTGTGTAGGGGCGAATTCATTCGCCAAGGGCGGCGAGGCTGCCCCCTGCAAAGTCAAAGGGCGAACCTGCTGTCCGCTTGGCGATTAAGATCGCCCCTACATCGGCAGTTGCCCCAGCACCCAGCGCAGCAGGAAGAACAGCACCAACCCACCAAGGATGGTCGCCAGCAGGTGGCGGCTCAGGGCAGCAATCAGGATTGCACCAAGCCCGGCCAGCAGGTAGGCGTTGTCCAGCGCCAAGTGAAAGTGCTGGCCGTCGGGCATCAGCATTCCCGGCACGACGATGGCGGTGAGCACAGCGGTCGGCACGTAGTGCAGGCCCTGGCGCACCACCGGCGGGAAACTGAGGTTCGGCCAGGCGAACAGGCTGTAGCGGATGGCGAAGGTGATGACCGCCATGCCGAAGATCAGGCTCCAGGTTTGCATGAGATACCCTCCCCCAGCAGGTCGAGGCGATAACGACGTTCCAGCACCACCCCGACGACGATGCCGCTCAAGGCAGCCGCCATCAGGCCCAGCTTGTAGGGCAGGCCATGACAGATCAGCGCCACGGCGCCGGCCACGAGCGCGGCAGCCACCTGCGGCTTGTTGCGCAGCATGGGCACGACGATGCCGATGAATGTGGCGAGCATGGCGAAATCGAGGCCCCATGCCGCCAGGTTGGGCACCGCCTGGCCAAACAGCACGCCCACCAGGGTGCAGAGCTGCCAGTTCAGGTACATGGCCAGGGCCCCGCCGAAGAAGTACCAGTGCTTGTGCGGCGAGTCGTCCTTCTCGGCATAACGATGCTGGACCACCGCGAAGGCCTCGTCCGTCAACCAGAACGCCAGAGGCATGCGCCAGCGCGTCGGCAGGTGGCGCACGTACGGCTGCAGGGTTGCGCTGTACAGGGCGTGGCGCAGGTTGACCACGAAGGTGGTCAGCAGCACCACGGCCATCCCGGCGCCCCCGCTGAGCAGGGTGATGGCGATGAACTGGGACGAGCCGGCGAACACCAGCAGCGACATGCCGATGGTCTGCCAGGCGGACAAGCCGGCGCCCGCGGCCAGGGTGCCGAAAATGATGCCGAACGGAATCGCGCCAACGATCATCGGAACGATGTCGCGGGCGCCGTGGATGAACTCAGTGATACGGGACATGTGGCCTCCTTGTCCCGAAAGGCTAGCGTCAGGCCATCAGTGCGTCTTGAACGATCTTGCGCACGCGTTGCGATATTCGCCCGGCCCAACGCCATAAGCCTGCTTGAACTGGCGGGTCAGATGGCTCTGATCGGCGAACCCCAGCTGTGCCGCCACACCGGCTGGCGCGCAACCGGCCTTGAGCAGGGCACGGGCCTGATCCAGGCGCTGCTGCTTGAGCCAGGCGTGGGGCGGCATGCCGGTGGCGCGGCGGAAGGTACGAGCGAAATGGAATGGCGAGAGCTTCACGGCAGTGGCCAGTTCCTCGAGGGACGGCGGCTCGGCCAGGCGTTCACGCAGCAGTTCCTTGGCACGCAGCACAGCCAGAGGCTCACGGCCCGGGGCGCCGGGCTCGGGCAGCCTGGAATGACGACGGAACAGCGACAACAGGGCCTCGCGCCAGGCAGTCTGCTGTTGCAGGGCACTGGCATTTGCCTCCAGCAGCCGATGCAGATGGGTGAACATCTGGACCAGGTCGGGATCGTGATGAACGCTGCCGATAAAGGCCGGCATGCCAGCCAGAGGAAGCTCGAGCTCCTCCAGGGCGCTGCGTACCAACGCGATATCCGGATAGAACACCCGGTAGCGCCAACCGTCGTCGTGTCCCTTGGAACCGGTGTGCACCTCATCCGGGTTGATCAGCGCCAGGCTGCCGGCACCGGCCAGGTGATCGACGCCGCGATAGCGATAGCGCTCGGCCCCTGCCTCCACCACGGCGATCACATAGCCGTCGTGTACATGGGGGGCGAAGCGATGTTCGATGTAGCGAGCAGACAGCAGCTCCAGGCCATCCAGATGGCCCGCCTGCCAGAAATGCGCGTCTTCCCTATGCTCGCCCAAGGTTATGCGCTGAACAGCGCCTCCAGCCGTTGCTTCACGCCCGGCCAGTCGTGGTCGGTGATGCTGTAGAGCACGCTGTCGTCAAGGCGGCCGTCAGCCAGGCGACGATGGTTGCGCAGCACGCCCTCGCGCTGGGCGCCGAGCTTTTCGATGGCGCGCTGGGAGCGCAGGTTGCTGGCGGCGGTTTTCAGTTGCACCCGCACCACTTGCCACTCCTCGAATGCATGGCGCAGCATCAGATACTTGATCGAGGCATTCAGGCCACTGCCGTGCTCACCGGCGGCGAGCCAGGTCCAGCCAATCTCGGCGGCCGGCAGGTTGGGCATGAAATCGGAGAAACGCGTGGTGCCTACCAGGTTGTCACCCAGGCGAATGGCGAAGACCACCGCCCGCCCTTCCCGCTGGTCGGCCAGGGCGTGGCGATACCAGTCGGGTCGCAGGGGGCCGTTCATGTAGGCCAGGGCTTCGCGGTTGGCCTCAGCCAGGGTAACCAGCGCCGGGATGTCGGCCTCTGCCAGCGGTTCGAGGCGCAAGGCGCCGCGCTGCAGGATGACCGGTTGTGGATTGAACATCTGCGCCCTCCTCAGGCGAAAGAACCCTGCCGGATGAGAACGTCGCGCCAAGCGGAAGTGCCGTGCAGGTTCCCACGCGAGACAAACAAAACTGCGCGGGCAATGGAGCACGCTAGCAGCCCCGGTGCGGGGGCTCAATAGCGCCTGCGACCTTGGTAGCAGCGGCCTGACGAATTGCCGACTTTGGTGCGAAACTGCTGGAAGTCGAAATCTCGCGGGCATGCCCCGCCACCGCACCATCCGGAGCTGCAATGTCGCTGTCCAGCGGGCTGATCGCCACGGTCGCCTTCCTCTACATGGCCATCCTCTTCGCCATCGCCTTCTATGGCGACCGACGCAGCACACCCCTGTCGCCGCGCATGCGCGCCTGGGTCTACAGCCTGTCCCTGGCGGTGTACTGCACCAGCTGGACCTTCTTTGGCGCTGTCGGCCAGGCCGCCGGTCAGGTCTGGAACTTCCTGCCCATCTACCTGGGCCCCATCCTGCTGCTGCTGTTGGCGCCCTGGGTGGTGCAGAAGATGGTGATCATCAGCAAGCAGGAGAACATCACTTCCATCGCCGACTTCATCGCCGCGCGCTATGGCAAATCCCAGGCCCTGGCGGTAGTGGTGGCTCTGATCTGCCTGGTCAGCGTGCTGCCCTACATCGCCCTGCAGCTGAAGGGCATCGTCCTCGGGGTGAACCTGCTGATCGGCCCAAGTGCCGAATCCTCTGGCACCCGCGCCCAGGACACAGCGCTCATCGTGTCGCTGGTGCTCGCCCTGTTCACCATCCTCTTCGGCACCCGCAACCTGGACGCGACTGAACACCACCGCGGCATGGTGCTGGCGATCGCCTTCGAGTCCCTGGTCAAGTTGCTGGCCTTCCTCGCAGTGGGCGCCTACGTCACCTTCGGCCTGTTCGACGGTTTCGACGACCTGTTCACCCGTGCCCGCAGCGCTCCGCAGCTGGAGCACTACTGGTCGCAATCCATGGACTGGTCCTCGCTGCTGGTGCAGACCGGCGTCGCGATGCTCGCGATCATCTGCCTGCCCCGGCAATTCCACGTGACGGTGGTGGAGAACATCGAACCGCGTGACCTCCGCCAGGCACGCTGGGTGTTCCCCATCTACCTGGCCCTGGCGGCGCTGTTCGTGGTGCCCATCGCCCTGGCCGGGCAGATGCTGCTGCCCAGCGGTGTGATCCCGGACTCCTTCGTCATCAGCCTGCCGCTGGCCGAGGCGCACCCGGCCCTGGCGCTGCTGGCCTTCATCGGTGGTGCGTCGGCCGCCACCGGCATGGTGATCGTCGAAGCCGTGGCCCTGTCCACCATGGTTTCCAACGACATGCTGCTGCCATGGCTGCTGCGCCGGCAGAACGCCGAACGCCCGTTCGAAGTGTTCCGCCACTGGATGCTCTCGGTACGCCGGGTGAGCATCGTGGTGATCATCCTGCTGGGTTACGTCAGCTACCGCCTGCTGGGCTCCACCGCGAGCCTGGCGACCATCGGCCAGATCGCCTTTGCCTCCATCGCCCAGCTCGGCCCGGCCATGATCGGCGCGCTGTTCTGGAAGCAGGCCAACCGCCGTGGCGTGTTCGCCGGCCTCGCTGCCGGCGCTGCCCTCTGGGCCTACACCCTGGTATTGCCGGTTATGGCTCGCGGCCTCGGCTGGCCGCTGGAAAACTTCCCCGGCCTCTCCTGGATGATGGAAAACCCCCTGAACCTGCCCATCGAACCCCTGACCCAGGGCGTGGTGATCTCGCTGGCGGGCAACTGGATCCTCTTCGCCTGGGTGTCGGTGTTCTCCCGCACCCGCGTGTCCGAGCACTGGCAGGCCAGCCGCTTCGTCGGCCAGCAGGTTTCCGCACGAGCCAGTTCCCGCACCCTGCTGGCGGTCCAGGTGGACGACCTGCTGATGCTCGCCTCGCGCTTCGTCGGTGAAGAGCGCGCGCGGCAGAGCTTCATCCGTTTCGCCTATCGCCTGGGCATCAGCTTCAACCCGGCGCAGAACGCCAACCAGGATTGGATCACCCACACCGAACGCCTGCTCGCCGGCGTACTCGGCGCCTCGTCGGCGCGGGCCGTGGTGAAGGCGGCCATCGAAGGCCGCGAGATGCAGGTGGAGGACGTTGTGCGCATCGCCGACGAGGCTTCCGAGGTGCTGCAGTTCAACCGAGCCCTGCTTCAAGGCGCCATCGAGAACATCACCCAGGGCATCAGCGTCGTCGACCAGTCGCTGCGACTGGTGGCCTGGAACCGCCGCTATCTGGAGCTGTTCGACTATCCCGAAGGCCTGATCAGCGTCGGCCGCCCCATCGCCGACATCATCCGCTACAACGCCGAACGTGGACTCTGCGGGCCCGGCGAGGTGGAATCCCATGTCGCTCGCCGCTTGTTCTGGATGCGCCAGGGCAGGCCGCACACCTCGGAGCGCCTGTTCCCCAATGGCCGGGTCATTGAACTGATCGGCAACCCCATGCCCGGTGGCGGCTTCGTCATGAGCTTCACCGACATCACCGCCTATCGCCAGGCCGAACAGGACCTCAAGGATGCCAACGAAGGGCTGGAACGACGGGTCACCGAACGGACCCTGGAACTCTCCCAACTCAACCACGCGCTGATCGAGGCCAAAGGCACGGCGGAAGCGGCCAACCAGTCCAAGACCCGCTTCCTCGCCGCCGTCAGTCACGACCTGATGCAACCGCTCAACGCCGCGCGACTGTTCTCCGCCGCCCTTGGCCACCAGCAGGAGGTCCTGCCCCGCGAGGCCCGCGAACTGGTCAACCACCTGGACAGCTCGCTGCGCTCGGCCGAGGACCTGATCACCGACCTGCTGGACATCTCGCGCCTGGAGAGCGGCCGAGTCACTCCCGACCGTACCGCTTTCCCGCTGGCTTCGCTGTTCGACACCCTCGGCGCCGAGTTCAAGGTGCTGGCCCAGGAGCAGCACATGGACTTCCGCCTGCGCGGCAGCAAGCTGCGCGTGGAAAGCGACATGAAACTGCTGCGCCGAATCCTGCAGAACTTCCTGACCAACGCCTTCCGCTACGCCAAGGGACGCGTCCTGCTGGGTGCCCGGCGCGACGGCGACAATCTGCGCCTGGAGGTCTGGGACCGTGGCCCCGGTATCCCGGAAGACAAGCGCAAGGTGATATTCGAGGAGTTCAAGCGCCTGGACAGCCATCAGACCCGCGCCGAGAAAGGCCTGGGGCTGGGCCTCGCCATCGCCGACGGCCTCTGCCGCGTGCTCGACCACAAGCTGGAAGTGCGCTCCTGGCCGGGCAAGGGCAGCGTGTTCAGCGTCACCGTGCCGCTGGCGCGCGTTCAGCAACCCTCGCCTGTGGTGCAGAAACTGGCCGAAGCCAACGGCCAGACGCTCAACGGCACCCAGGTACTGTGCATCGACAACGAGGACAGCATCCTCACTGGCATGCACAGCCTGCTGTCACGCTGGGGCTGCCAGGTGTGGACGGCGCGCAACCGCCTGGAATGCGAACACCTGCTGGCCGAGGAAGTGCGGCCGCAACTGGCGCTGGTGGACTACCACCTCGATGAAGGCGAGACCGGCACCGAACTCATGGCCTGGTTGCGGACCCGCCTGGGTGAACCGTTGCCCGGCGTGGTGATCAGCGCCGACGGCCGCGCCGAGCTGGTGGCCGAAGTCCACGCCGCCGGCCTGGACTATCTGGCCAAGCCGGTGAAGCCGGCCGCGCTACGGGCACTGATCAGCCGGCACGTGAACCTGCGCTGAAGGCGATCTCCGTTAGTGGGAGCGAATAGATTCGCGATGAGCCGGACGGCAGATCAGTCTTCCTCGTCCTCACGCACCAGCACACAGTGCATGCCTTCTTCGTCTTCGTTGCAGTCGTAGAGGTAGAACATCTGTACCTCGCCGGAAGCGGCGACCACCGCGACGAAGTCCCCGGCATCGGCGAGGAAGAAATCACGCGTCGACGGATCGGCCTGGCATTCGATCAGCGCCGTGACGAACGAGGCGGGATCGATATCGCCGAAGTAATCCTCGCGGTCCTGCGCGCTCCATTCAGCCGGAGCCTTGAATGCACCGGTAAAGAGAATGCGCGCATCGCCCAGATCTTCTTCTTCCGCGTCCAGGTCGTTCTCGTCGGGACGATAGAGTGAGCAATCCAGGGCATCGGCATGACTTAGCACGGCCTCGCGGGCAGCCAGGCGCTTTTCCGGATCGAGTCCGGCGGCCAGGCAAATCTGGGCCCAGCTGTCTTGTTCGCGTGGGGACACGGGAGAGTTCCTTCTTGGTTGGGGCTGAAAAAAGGAGTCTAGTGTCAGGCACACGGAGGCGACGGGCAATTGCGGATTGGGAGCCGAGCGCCCGCCTGTGCTTAGATGAGTTCAGTACCTCCAGGCCAGCCCCCCATGATCCCCGCCGACATCCAGCTCCAGTTGCAGGACATCTTCCACGCCCACGGCATGGCCGACCCGGCGCTGCAGGAGTGCCTGTTGCAGGTGCTCAAGCTGCGCGACTACGACCATGATCAACCGATCATCCGCGCAGGCGAGCGTCCCACGCACTTCTACGTGATCCTCTCCGGCGTGGCGCGCTACTACTACCTGTCCCCGGAAGGCCGCCAATGGAACAAGACCTTCTTCCGCGAAGGCCAGTTGATTGGCTCTCTCAGCGCCCACCTCAAGCAGCAACCCTGCACTTACAGCATTGCCGCGGTGGAAAGGTGCCGGCTGGCGAGCCTGCCCCTGGCGATACTCGACCAGTACGGCAAGCGCTTCCCGCAGCTGCAGCAGATGCAAGACCTGGTAACCCGGCAGATCATGCTGCGCAACGAGGACCGCGAGGCACTGCTGCTCACTCGCAATGGCGAGCAGCGCTACCAGTGGCTGCTGGATAACGAGCCCTGGCTGCTGGACCGGGTGCCGCAGTACCAGTTGGCCAGCTACCTGGGGATGGACCCGGTGTCCTTCTCACGGGTCAAGCGCAAACGGGCGGGCTGAGCGACTCGCGCACTCGCAGTCCCAGCGCTTCGGCCCGCTGAACGCAGAACTCACGCTGCCCAGCAGGTACATCCGCCAGACTTATCCACAGGCTGCCATCGGCGCCCTGGGTTACCTCGCAACCCAGGGTCGGGCAGGCGCTGCCAACCCGATCGCGATAAACGCTGGCTGCCGCCAGCTCCCGCAGCTTCTGCTTGTAGATCTTCCCCACCACCGTCACCGGCAGGGCATCCACCAGGAATATCCGTTTCGGGCAGGCCGGACGTTCAGCGATGTGCTCGAAGGCGAACCGCTGCAGTTCGTCGAGGCTGGCCGCCTGACCCTGGCGCAGCTGCACGAACACCACCGGCAGCTCGCCGGCGTACTCGTCGGGCATGCCCACGGCAGCAGCCATGGAGACTGCCGGGTGGCTTTCCAGGCAGTTCTCGATCAGCGCCGGATCGATATTGTGGCCGCTGCGGATGATCAGGTCCTTGGCACGCCCGGTGATGAACAGATTGCCGTTTTCGTCCAGGTGCCCCAGATCGCCACTGCGCAACCAGCCTCCCTCCAGTGGCGACCGGTCCTGCCCCAGGTAGCCGGGAAAAACCGTGGGGCCGCGCACGCAGATTTCCCCGCCGTCGATCCGCACTTCGATTGGCGCCGCCACATGCCCGGCACTGCCCGGAATCGCCGGACGACTCAGATTGGGCAACGCGATCACGCCGCTGCATTCCGTCATGCCATAGGCCTGGTACAGCTCCAGCCCTGTCTGTGCCTTCACCTTCTCGCACAGGGCCGCCGGTACCGGTGCGCCGCCGGAAAGCATGAAACGCAGACTGCTGATGTCGTGCCCGTCGATCGGGACTTCCAGCATTGCCGCCACCGAGGTGGGAATGCCGCCACTGATGGTGATGCCGTAATGCTCCACCAGACGCCAGTGTTGGCGGATCACCTCCGGATTGCGGAAGCCGCCCAGTGTCGGCAGCAACATGCGCAACCCGCTGGCCAGGCCGCCCAGGCTATTCACGAGGGCACCGGCTACGTGGAAGATCGGCAAACCGTTCAGCGCCACATCCTCAGGGCCGGCCTCCATGCAGGCGCGATAGGCGCAAGCGGCGGCTACCTGGTTCGCATGGGTCTGCCGGGCGAGCTTGGGCACCCCCGTGGTACCGCCGGTATGGAAGTAGGCGGCAATGTCGTCTGGCCGAGGCAGCAGTGCCGGCTCCAATGCCGCGCCGGAGTAGCGTTCGAGCAACTGGTCGTAGAAAAACTCGCCGCCCTGTACCAGTACCGACACGCACCTGGGTCGCTTCGACAAGCGCAACGAAGCGCCCAGCGCCTTTTGCCACAGGTCCGAGCCCGGCACCGGACCGAGCGCCACCAACAGATCCGTGCCGGCCTTGTCCATCAGGCTGGCCAGGGCTTCTTCGCTCAGCAGCGGGTTGATCGGGTTGGCGATGCCGACGCTGGCGGCGGCCCACAGCAGGCACTGGCTCTGCGGTATGTTCGGCAGCAGCAGCGTGATCACCGGCCTGCGCGTGCCGGCCAGGTCCAGCAGCATCCGCGCGCTGCGATTGAGCTGGTCAAAGAATGCCCAATAGCTCAGGTCCTGCTCGCCCATCTCCTCCCCGAGGTTGTGGATAAAGGTCAGCGCCATTCGTTCCGGGTGAGCGGCCGCCGAGGCCTGCAATAGTTCGTAGACAGTGGTGGGAATCTGGCTGGACATGGCGGCCTCCTGGACCTGCGCGTTGTTGTGCGCCGATTCTTGGGGGCCGCCGCAAAGGCGGCATTAACAAATGTTAAGAAGGCTGGCGAGGCTTGTAACCCTCGGCCAGCGCCTACCTGACGACATCGTTTCGCCGTCCCTGTCTCCCGGCCAAAGGCAAAGGTTTCATGCGTGCCGCGACAGGAGAACCCGCCATGAAATCACTCCAGTACCTCGCCCTGGTGGTCTTGCTGCCTGCCTGAGCGCCCATGCCAAAGTCGCCAGCGAAAAGAACATGACCCTCAAGATCGCCAGCGACATCGCCAATGCCGCGGTGCAGGCCTGCACCGCCAAGGGCTACAACGTCACGGCCGCAGTGATGGACCTCGCCGGCAGTGTGCGCACCATCCTCCGCACGGACAAGGCGGGCCCGCACACCCTCGACTCTGCCCGGCGTAAGGCCTACACCGCCGCCTCGACCAAGCGCAGCACCACCGAAATGCTTGAGAACGTGCAGAAGAGTCCTGCGGCCCAGTACTTGCCGATGATCGACGGATTCCTGGTAGTGAGCGGCGGCGTACCGGTGAAAGTGGGCGATGAGGTGATCGGTGCCGTGGGCGTGGGCGGCGCGCCTGGCGGGCACCTGGATTAACAGTGCGCCAACGCAGGCCTGGAAGTGGTTAAGGATCAGCTCAAGTAGTACCGGACGTCAGAACCGCGCCAACTGCATCTCCTTCAGCCGGCTCAGGGTGCGGCGGAAGGGGAACTCCAGATAGCCCTCGGTGTAGAGGCGGTCCATGGCCACGGCCGCCTCGAGGTAAAGCGGCACCCGGCGGTCGTAGCACTCGTCCACCAGCGCGATGAAACGGCGCACGCCGTCGTCATGCACCGACAACTGCGGCAATTCGCGGTCGCCGGCGTCGACCCGTTCCGCACCATCTTCGGTACCCCGGGCGATACGCCCTTCGCGACGAGACGCACTCAAGTTGGGCACATCCCCCAGCAGAATCACCGGGAAGCGGTCACACAGGGCGATGAAATCCAGGGCCGCCAGCGGTTGCTGGCAAAGGTCTTCATAGCGGAACCAGACCGCCGCCGCGCATTGGCGCACCACCGGTATCGGGCGATGGCCGAGCTCCACCGGCTGGTTGGAACTGCCCTGCCCCGCTGCGAGCCGTTCGAAGACTTCGGCGAGGAAACCGGGCTTGCCCGGCTCGGCCACCCAGTAGCGCTGATGGGCCGTACCCGGGTGCAGGCGATGATCCTCACCGCCGTCCACTGCCACCACCTGCATGTGCCGCTCGATGGCGTCGATGGCCGGCACGAAACGCTCGCGGTTGAAGCCATCGGCGTAGAGTTGCTGCGGAGGCTGATTGGAGGTGGCGACCATGGCTACGCCTTCATCGAACATCGCCCGCAACAAGCGGCCAAGCAGCATCGCGTCGCCGATGTCATTGACGAACAGCTCGTCGAAGCACAGCACCCGCACCTCTTGCGCCAACTCACGGGCCAGCGCTTGCAGCGGGTCCGGCGTGCCGGTGAGCTGGAACAGCCGCTGATGGACCCAGCGCATGAAGTGATGGAAATGCTGACGCCGTGCCGGGACCCTGAGGCTCTGGTGGAAGCGGTCCATCAGCCAGGTCTTGCCGCGCCCTACCGGCCCCCAGAGATAGACGCCTGTTACCTCGCCGGCGTGGTGCAGCGCCTCATGACAGGCCTGTAGGCAATCGACCGCGCGCCGCTGGGCCGGGTCAGGCAGGAAACCACCCTGCTCGAGGGCGTGATGGTAGGCGGCGAGTGGGGAATCGAAGGTCATGGCGCGGCATTGTGGAGGTTGCAGACGCCTTCGGGAAGGTTCGTAGGTTGGCGCAGAGCGCAGCGAAGCCCAACGCATTCTGCCTCGGATACTTCCGCGTGGCGGGAAAACCCTCACCCTGCCCCCCTCTCCCGGAGGGAGAGGGGGGCAGAACACTCAGAACTGCTCGAGCGCCAGCAGGTCCGCCAGGGGCTGGCGGCGGCGAATCAGGCGGGCTTCCTCGCCATCCACCAGCACCTCCGGCAGCAGCGGCCGGCTGTTGTAGTTGGATGACATCGACGCGCCATAGGCGCCGGTGTCGTGGATCAGCAGCAGGTCGCCAACCTGGGCCGCCGGCAGGGCGCGCGGCGCCACCAGGCCACCGTCGTGCTGGGTGAAGACGTCGCCGGATTCGCACAGCGGGCCGGCGACCACCGTCTGGCGCTGCGGGGCGGTAACCGGGTTGCCGGCATCATCCATCAGGCTCATGTCGTGGAAGCTGCCGTACATGGACGGGCGCATCAGGTCGTTGAAGCCGGCATCCACCAGGATGAAGTGGTTGCTGCCCACATCCTTCACCGCGCGCACTTCGCTGAGCAGACAGCCGGACTCGGCTACCAGGAAGCGACCCGGTTCCAGTTCCAGGCGCACCGGATGCTTGACGATGCCTTCGATCTCGCGACGGGCCTGGTTCCACAGTTCCACATAGCGCGGAATGTCCACCACCGGGTCGCCCTGGCGATAGGGAATGGACAGGCCGCCACCGGCGGAAATGGCTTCCAGGTCGCAACCCAGGTCACGTACCGCGCCGACCATTGCCCCGCAAACCTCTTCCAGGTGGCTGTAGTCCACACCGGAGCCGATGTGCATGTGCAGGCCCACCAGAACCAGACCGTAATCACGGATCACCGCCATCGCGGCGTCCAGCTGGCTGTGCCAGATGCCGTGTTTGCTGTTCTCGCCGCCGGTATTGGTCTTCTGGCTGTGGCCATGGCCGAAGCCGGGGTTGATGCGCAGCCACACGCGATGGCCGGGGCTTGCCTGGCCGAGCTGGGTGAGCATGTCGATTGAGCCGACGTTGACCTCGATACCCAGTTCAACGGCGCGCTTGAGGGTGGCACGGTCAAGCAGGTCGCAGGTCAGCACCACGCCCGCCGGTTCACCCTTGGGCGAGTAGCCCGCCAGCAGAGCGCGCTCGATTTCGCCGAGGGATACCGCGTCCACCTGCACACCCTCTTCGCGCATCAGGCGCAGGATGCTCAGGTTGGAGCAGGCCTTCTGGGCGAAACGGATCACATCGAAGCCCTTGAGCTGGGCGATTCGCTCGCGGATCACAGCCGCGTCGTAGCACCACAGCGGGGTGCCGTGTTCACGGACGAGGTTGGCGAGGGTAGCGGCGGGAATGTTCGGGCGCATGGCGGCCTCCGGAATCGAGATGCCGCCATGATCGCAAGCCGTACTGATTCATAAAAATACCAATTCATCACAACTCGATTCATTATTGATATGCAAACCACTCGGTACCGCCCATGGACCTTTCCCTCCGCCATATCGAAATCTTCCGCGCCGTGATGACTGCCGGCAGCGTCACCGGCGCAGCGCGCCTGCTGTTCACCTCCCAGCCCACCGTGAGCCGCGAGCTGGCACGCTTCGAGCACCTGCTGGGCTTCCGTCTGTTCGATCGCGAAGGCGGGCGCCTGTCTCCCACTGCGCAGGGGTTGGCGCTGTTCGACGAGGTGCAGCGTGCCTACACCGGCCTGGAACGCATCGCTGGCGCGGCCCATGCGATTCGGCGCTACGACCAGGGCCAGTTGGCCATCACCGGGCTGCCGGTGTTTGCCCAGACCCTGCTGCCGGCGTTTGCCCAGGCGCTACAGGAACGCCACCCCGGCGTCAGCCTGAGCATCGCTGCGCAAGAGTCACCGCTACTGGAGGAGTCCCTGAGCGGCCAGCGCCACGACCTCGGCCTCCTGGAAACCGAACTGGTGCCGCGCGGCACCCAGGGCAGCACCCTGCTGGCAGCTGACATGGTATGCATCCTCCCCGCTGGCCACCGTCTGCTACAGAAGCCGGTGCTGGACCTGGCCGACTTCCATGACCAGCCGTTCATCAGCCTCTCGGGCCTGGACATCTATCGCCAGAGTCTGGATACGCACTTCGTCACCGCCGGTGTGCAACGCCGCCTGGTCGTTGAAACCAGCACCGCCGCCTCGGTCTGCGCCATGGTGCGCCAGGGACTGGGCCTGGCCATCGTCAACCCGCTGAGCGCCCTCGATGAAGCCGGACGGGGTCTGGAAATGCGCCGCCTCGCCGTATCGGTGCCCTTCCGTGTGCAACTCATCCGCCCCGAGTTCCGCCCTGCTTCGACCCTGGTCGACACGGCGATGCAACTCTTCCGCGAACAGGCCGAGGCGATCCAGCAACGACTGGCGCATCGCCTCATCGGCAACCCTTGATACCTCCCCGCAGCCAGCACCGGCGCGCACAATAGGCGCCCGGCGCACTCCGTGCAGAAGGCAGGACCCGAATGAAGACCCCCGGCGGCATGTTGCTCTCCGGCATCGAACTGGACCGTTCCAGCGCGGTGCCGCTCTATCGTCAGCTCTACCTGCAAGTGCGCAAGCAGATCCTCTCCGGGCGGCTGCCAGGTGGTACCCGCCTGCCCTCCACACGAACCCTGTGCAAGGAGCTGGCGCTGTCGCGCATCACATTGCTCAATGCCTTCGACCAGCTCACCGCCGAAGGCTTCCTGGCACCGCGCACCGGAGCCGGCACCTACGTAAGCGATGAATGGGAGGGCCGTGACGCCGCTGCCGACGCCCCGCGTAAACCACCGCGCCTGTCGAGCCTGAGCCAGGCGGTGCATTCCATGCGCAGCGAGCACTTTGGCGGAGTGTCCTACAACGCCTGGGCGGCGGATTGCCCGACCTCCTTCCTGCCCAGCCACCCGGCCTACGATGCCTTTCCGATGCCTGTCTGGAAGCGCCTGGTCGACCGTCACCTGCGTAAGCCGAGCAAGGCGCAACTGGGCTACGGCGAACTGAAGGGGCTGCAGCGCCTGCGCGAAGCAATAGTCGAATACGTGTTCGACGCCCGCGGCATCGACTGCAGCGTGGATCAGGTCGTGATCACCTCTGGTGCCCAGCAGGCCTTCAACCTGCTGGGCATGCTGCTGCTCAACCCCAGCGACAGCGTATGGATGGAAGACCCCGGCCACATAGCCGCGCGTATCGCCTTCCAGGCCCTGGGTTGCCAACTGGTGCCCCTGCGTATCGACGAGCAGGGACTGGACGTGCAGCAGGGACTGCGCGAATGCCCGGACGCGCGCCTGGCCTTCACCACCCCCTCTCGGCAGCACCCGCTGGGTACCACCATGAGCTATGCGCGCCGCCAGGAACTGATCGACTGGGCTGGACGCGGCCAGGGCTGGATAGTCGAAGACGACTGTGACAGCGAGTTCCGCTACGTCGGTCGCTCGCTGCCGGCGCTCTACGCCATGGACCCATGGCAGAAGGTCATCTACGTCGGCACCTTCAGCAAAGTGCTCTACCCCTCGCTGCGCCTTGGCTACGTGATTCTTCCCGAGGCGCTGGTCGAACCCTTCTGCGCCATCCGCGCGGTGATGGACCGCAGCCCCTCCACACTGCATCAGGCCACCACCGCCGACTTCATGCAGGACGGGCACTTTCTAGGCCACATCCGCCGCATGCGCAGTCTGTACCAGGCACGCCAGGCCAGCCTGGTGGAGGCACTGCAGCGCCACCTGGGTGGGTTCCTCAGGGTGGACCCGGTAGAAGCCGGCCTGCACCTGATCGGCTGGCTGGACGAATCGGTGGACGACGACGCCCTGGCACGGGGGCTGGCCGATCACCAGGTCTACACCTACGCCCTGCGCGACTACTGCATCCGCCGATACCTGCCACCGGGACTGCTGCTGGGTTTCGCCGCCACCCCGGAGGAGCAGGCGGAGCAGCGCGTCCGTGAGTTCGCCAGCGCCTTGCGCGCCCTCGGGATGAAGGTTTGAGCATCGCCACACGGGCTACCAAAGTGGTCATAACAACAAAAGGAAAATGGCTATAGGGATAGCACCATTCCGGAGCGATAAAGGCATCGCCGGCCACCCCGGCGTCGCTATCAGGAATGACAATAATGAATGCTATCCAAGCCCGATTCGCCGCCCTGCTGAGCCATAACGCAGGGGCTGGTTCCGAGCCTCCGCCGCTCACCCCCGACCTCGCCCGCCGTCTGCTGCAGCGCCTCGACAGCCTGCGCCTGTTCGCCCACGGCTATCCCCTGCTGACCAACCTTACCCAGGGCCGGGTCAGCCCCGAAGACATGCTCGACTTCGCCTATCGGCACGAACTCGATGGGCTCTCCCTGCACCTGCTGGATGGCGAACACAACAGCCTCTCGCAGATGTCGTCTGAGCGCCTCGCCGCCTTCGCCGCCAAGGCCCGCACCTTGGGTCTGGACGTCCACGTGGAGATCAGCAGCACCCTGCCTGAAGATGTCGACCAGGCCGTGGCCGTGGCCCGCGCCATCGGCAGCCGCAACATCCGTGTCTATTCCCGCTACGAGGGTCACCTTTCGCGGGTCATGGACCTTATCGAGGACGACCTGCGGCGCCTGGCACGACTGGCCGACGAACATGATCTCAACTTCGATTTCGAGCAGCACGAGGAACTCAAGAGCGACGAGATCGCCACGCTGCTGCGCCGCGTCGGACACCCGCGGCTAAATGCCCTGTTCGACTTCGGCAACATGATCAACGCGTGCGAACAGCCGTTGCCGGCACTCGCCAACCTCGCACCCTTCATCCGCCAGGTTCACCTCAAGGGCGTACGCGTGGTGCCCGAGCAGAACGGCTTCGGCCACTACGGTGTGCTCCAGGGCAGCGCCGAGGACCAGCTGCCCGGCGCGCGCATGCTGCTGGAACTGCTGCTGTTGGGTGAATCGGCACCGCAGGTGGTGGCCTTCATCCTGGAGCAGGAAAACCACTACATCGCCCCGGCCTTCCGTCAGACCAGCGAAGACGCCGACCCCTTCATTCCCTATCGCGAGATGAGCGAAACGCCGCTGCCGCCGGGCTACAGCCTGGAGCGAATGCTGGCCGACGAGCACCGCTGGGCCAACAACCAGGTGCGCCATGTCCGCGGCCTGCTGAACGAACTCCGCCTGCTGGCCGAGCTGACCCTGGCCGACGCCGAACGAACCTGACCGGCCGTCCCGACGGCTCCCCGTAACCCGGAAACTGTGGAGAACAACAATGACAGCACAGGCTAAAGCCAAGTGGCTCCGCTTCCTGGTCCTCGTCCTTGGCGGCGGGACCATCTACAAACTGTCCAGTCTCAAGGACGCGTTCTATATCCCGATGCAGGAGCACATGGGGCTGACCCACACCGAGATCGGCACCCTGCTCAGCGCCAACGCCATCGTCGCCACCGCCCTGTTCGTGGTAGGCGGCTTCCTCGCCGACCGTTTCGAAACCCGCAAGCTGATCCCACTCGGGCTGGTCGGCACCGGCGCCCTGGGCCTGTACCTGGCCAGCTTCCCCGGCTACAACCACCTGCTCATCGTCTTCGCGCTGCTGGCGGTGTGTGCCGACTGCCTGTTCTGGCCGTCGCTGCTGAAAGCTGTTCGCAATCTCGGTGACGACGGCGAACAGGGACGCATGTTCGGTTTCCTCGAAGGTGGCCGCGGCGTGGTCGACACCCTGGTGGCGTTCGCCGCCTTGGGCGTATTCATCGCCCTGGGCTCCGGTGCCGCCGGGCTGAAAGCGGCGATCCTGTTCTACTCCGTCATCGACATCAGCGTCGGCCTGCTCACCCTGTTCCTGTTGCGCGGCGCTCGTCAGGACAACACCGCGCGTGACCCCGTCGGTCTCGCTGGTCTGCTGGAGGCGGTGCGCGTGCCGGGCATCTGGCTGGTGAGCCTGAATGTCTTCATGGTCTACATCGTCTATTGCGGCCTGACCTACTTCATCCCCTACCTGAAGGACATGTACCAGTTGCCGGTAGCCCTGGTCGGTGCCTACGGCATCATCAACCAGTACTTCCTCAAGGTATTGGGCGGACCGGCTGGCGGCTTCCTGGCCGACAAGGGCCTGAAGAGTCCGAGCCGCTACCTGAAGTGGGCCTTCCTCGCCCTGCTGCCACTGATGGCGGTGATCCTCAGCATTCCGCGTGGCGAGAGCTTCATCTATGCCGGTATGGCCGCGACCCTGAGCTTCGCCCTGGTGGTCTTCACCATGCGCGGCGTGTTCTGGGCCCCGATGAGCGAAGTGGGTATCCCATCCCGCATCACCGGGTCCGCCTTCGGTATCGGCTGCCTGATCGGCTACGCCCCGGGGATGTTCGCCTACGTCATCTACGGTGCACTGCTCGACCACTACCCGGGCGAACAGGGCTACACCTACGTGTTCAGCCTGATGAGCGTGCTCGCGGTAATCGGCTTCCTTGTTTCCAGCCTGCTGCACCGTGCGGTGAACAAGCGTGCCACCGTCACTGCCGGCGAGGCCCTGGCCTAACGATTGCGCAAAACGAAAAAGCCAGCCTCACGGCTGGCTTTTCCATGGTCCCGCAGAACCTCAGTTCTTCACCTCCGTCTGCACCGTCGCCTCGCGAATCTGACTGTCCTTGTACTGACGGTAGTTCTTCGCCGCCGCCGGCACCGGGCCGCTCTTGCCGGTTTCCAGCCAGCGGCGCATGCGCGTGGCATCGGCCACGTGGGTGTATTTGCCGAAGGCATCCAGCAGCACCATGGCCACCGGGCGGCCATTCATCTGGGTCAGCATCACCAGGCAGTGGCCAGCCTCATCGGTAAAGCCGGTCTTGGTCACCTGGATGCTCCAGCCAGGCTTGCGGACCAGGTTGTTGGTGTTACGGAAACCCAGGCTGTAGCGCGGTTTGACGAAAGTGATGGTCTTTTCCGGGGTAGTGCTGAGCTTGCTCAGCATCGGGTACTTGCGCGCTTCCTTGAGCAGCAGCACCAGATCGTGGGCGCTGGACACGTTGTGCAGCGACAGGCCGGTGGGTTCGACATAGCGGGTGCTGCTCATACCGAGGGCACGGGCCTTGGTGTTCATCGCCTTGATGAACGCCGAATAGCCGCCCGGATAGGCCGCGGCCAGGGCAGTGGCAGCACGGTTCTCCGAAGACATCAGGGTCATCAGCAGCATGTCGTGGCGATTCACCTGGCTGCCCACACGCACCCGTGAATACACGCCCTTCATGTCCGGGTTGTCGCGGATAGTCACGGTGATGACTTCGTCCATCGGCTGCTTTGCATCCAGCACGACCATGGCAGTCATCAGCTTGGTCACCGAGGCGATGGGGGCAACCAGATTGGAATTTCGGGAATACAGAATCTTGTCGGTATTCAGGTCAAGCAGCATCACGCTGCCGGAAGCCAGGTGCAACTGTGCCGGGTCGCGAACCGGCAGAGGCGCCTCCTGGGCTTGAATTGGCGAGCCTGCAAGCACGAACAGGCAGGAACCGAGGACGAACAGCTTGGCGATCGAACTGCGAATTTTCACGATGCGTCCAGTAACGAAAATGTAGGAAATGAGAGAGATGAAAAGTAGGACCCATACCGGCGAAGTATAGGAACGGAGGCGCCAAATACTCAGCGCCTTCCGTCGTCGGGGCGCGATTTTGCGCCTTTGGTCGAATGACTGCCAGCGGGAAATGCTCGCCGAAAATCGCCGCCAGACTCAGCGAATCGAGGCTCCGCGCTCGGCCAGCAACTGACGCAGCACGGAGCGATGGCAACGTGCCTCATTTTCGCAGTAGCAGCCCACCGCAAAGTGGCTGCTGTGGGAGAGCGCTGACAGCAGGTCAAGCACCCGCGCCCCTTCCCCGCCCTCCATCTCGGCGCGGTAGCGCTTGGCGAAGCGGGCCCAGTCGGCATCGCTTTCAGCGGCCTTGCCCTCGGCCATCAACTCGCCGCTGGGCGCCAGCAGCGGCAACCAGGTGTCGTAGTAGTCGCGGCTGGCGAATTCGGCCTTGGGTACCCCCCGTGGAGGTCTACGCACGGTGCCGATGCGCAGGCCTTCGCCGTCCGCCCGCGCGGTTCCCAGCTGAACGATGCTGATGCTCATTTCCACTCCTCCTCAGCGGTTGCTGCCAGGCAGTACGCGGAAATCCTCGCTCTCTTCCAGGGCCTGAAGCGCCTCCAGCAGTGCGGGTGGCGGAACCACCAGCTTGCGTTGCTCCAGGTCGAACCAGCCGGCCGTGGAGGTGACCCGCGCCGCCAGCGTACTGCCTCGATAGAACTCGTTGCGCAGCATCATTCGGCTGCCGTCCTCGGACAGGCCGGACAAGCGCATGCTGATGTCCATTTCGTCCAGCAGATGGAATTCGCGGAAGTACTCGATCTCGTCCTTCATGACCACCGGCCCCAGGCGCAGACGGCGAAACTCCGACATGGGGAAGCCGCGATCGGAGAAATACATCATGCGCACGTCGGCGGACTTGTCGAGGTAGGCGGTGTTGCGCATGTGAGAGTTGAAGTCCATGTCGCCCCAACCGGCGATAAGGGTCTTCCGGTACATGATGAGTCTCCGCAGCAAGGTGGGTGGAGCTCACTTTATGGCCTGTCGGGCCTCTGCAATACTGGCGCGATTGACAACTTTGGTAGCGATCTCGCCATGAAGATCACCGTCCTCGCCCTTGAAGGGGTTTTCGATACAGGTCTGGCCGCCGTCCTCGATGCACTGACCACCGCCAACGAGCTGGCCACCTTGCATGGTCTGCCCTGCCCGCAGTTCGAGGTGGCCCTGGCGGGCGTGCGGCCCCAGGTGAACAGCTCGCTGGGGTTCGGCGTTCCCGTGCGCCTGGTGACGGACTGTCCGGTACCGGAATGGGTGATCGTTCCGGCCATGGGCTACAAGATGCCCGACCCGTTGCAACAGGCCCTGGCGCGTCCAGACGTAGCCGATGCGGTCGCCGCCCTGCGCGCCTGGGCCGAAGGGGGGGCGCGCATTGCCGCTGCCTGCATCGGCACCTTCGTGCTGGCGGAAACCGGCTTGCTGGACGGCCATGACGCCACTACCACCTGGTGGCTGACGCCGCTTTTCCGGCAACGTTATCCACAGGTGCAACTCGATGCCGGGCGAATGATCGTCAGCTCCGGGCAGTGGGTCACCGCCGGCGCCGCGCTGAGCCATCTGGACCTGACCCTCTGGCTGATTCGCCAGACCAGCCCGGAACTGGCCGCCCTGGTGGCGCGCTACCTGATCGTCGACTCACGCCCGTCGCAATCGGCCTATGCCCTCTCCGACCACTTGGCTCACGCCGACCCGCTGGTGCAGCGCTTCGATCGCTGGGTGCGCGACCGCCTGGCGGAAGGGTTCAACCTCGACGTCGCCGCTGGCGAACTGGCCACCAGCAAGCGCACCCTCGCCCGGCGCATCCACGAAGTGCTGGGCAAAACGCCCCTGGCCTATGTGCAGGACCTGCGCATCGAACGCGCCGTGCATCTGCTGAAGACCAGTGAGCACAGCGTCGACCAGGTCGCCGGACTGGTGGGCTACGCCGACGGCGTGACCCTGCGTACCCTGCTGCGCAAGCGCCTGGGCAAGGGCATTCGCGAACTTCGCGCCGGCTGACGCGATCGCTAGTCCCTGCGGACGATGCAACCTCCTGGTATCGGTGGGAGGTTCCCCTGTGCAGTCCCCATTGAAGACTCTCAGGAGAGACAACCGATGAAAATGCTGGAAGGCAAGGTCGCATTGGTGACCGGTGGTGGCCAGGGCGTCGGCCAGGGTATAGCCCTGGCACTGGCAGCCGAGGGCGCGCGCGTCGCAGTGGCAGGACGCACCATCGCCGCACTGGAGCAAACCTGCGCACAGATCGCGCAGCGCGGAGGTACGGGATTGGCGGTGACCTGCGACGTAACGGATCCCGCTGATATCGAACGCTGTGTCGCCCAGGTAGTGGACGCTTTCGGCGGCCTGAACATCCTGGTGAACAACGCGCAGATCATTCCGCTGGGCCGTATTCTGGAGGTCACAGACGAGGACTTCAGCAAGGGACTCGACTCTGGTCCGATGGCAACCGTGCGCCTGATGCGCGCCTGTTACCCGCATCTGAAGGGCGACGGCGCAGTGGTCAACCTGGCCTCTTCCGCCGCCGTCCGCTGGGATGCCTCCGGCTACGGACATTACGCCGCGACGAAAGAGGCCATTCGCGCGCTCAGCCGTGGTGCCGCCTGTGAATGGGGGCCGGATGGTATCCGCGTCAATGTCATCGCGCCGCTTGCGTTGTCGCCCGGTCTGCGCGGCTGGATGGACGCCTACCCGGATGAAGCGGCAGCGTTCGTTCACAGCATTCCCCTGGGCCGGGTCGGCGATTGCGAGAACGATATTGGCCGCACCGTGGCCTTCCTGGTCAGCGACCAGGCCCGCTACCTGACCGGTGCAACCATTCCGCTGGATGGTGGCCACGCGCACTGGGGCTGAGCCACTGGAAGAAAAAAGGGGCGGCCTCGGCCGCCCCTTTTGCAATCCCGCTTCAAATCACCCGCGCCGGATGTTGCACACGAGGGCTGCCGAGCATCTCCCGATAGGACGGCGGTTGGCGCCCTTCGGCTTCACTGATGCCATAGCCCTGCGCCAACTCCGCCGTCACCAGGGTCTGTCCGGAGAGGCTGGAAAGCTGCGGGTCGTTCAGCAAGGCATGGATCACCTGGCCGTTGAACTCAGGGGTTTCCGCCACGGCCAGGAAGGCTTCGTACTGGTCGGCCCGTTCGGCACCGGCGATTGCGGTGCGCTCGGTTCGCTGCGGCCCGAGCCACAGGGAAACCGCGCTGACGCCCGTGCCTTCGAGATCCACCGCCATATCTGCCGCGAACTTGTCCACACCCGCCTTCTGCGCGCCATAGGCCGGGCCGTGCATATAGCAGCCGGCGCCGTAGGACGAGACGAAGGCGATCAGGCCGTGGCCGTTCTTCACCAGTAATGGCGCCGCGTGGTAGCTGGCGATGTAGGCGGAGCGCAGGCCGACATCGAGGATGTCCACCAGTTCCAGGGGCTTTTCCCAGAAAGGGCCGGGGTCGATCAGGTTCTCGTGGAGGAAAGCGGCGTTGTTCACCAGCAGGTCGAGACGACCCTGCTCCCGTTCGATACGGGCGAAGAGTGCGTGCACCTGTTCGTCATCGCGATGATCGCAGGGCACGGCGATGCCCTGGCCGCCAGCCCGGGTCACTGCTTCGGCGGTTTCCGCCAGGCTGCCGGGCAACAACTGGCCACGCAGGCGGCTGGCGCTTTCGGTACTGGAGCGACCGCTGAGGTAGACGGTCATACCGGCGGCGCCCAGGGCGATGGCGATGCCCTTGCCGACGCCACGGCTGGCGCCGGTGACCAGGGCGATACGGGGTTTGCTTGCAGTCATGGGATTCTCCCGAATGGGTAGGGTGCGCCATGCGCACCGGAAGCCCCGTGCGGATGTTTCGGTGTGCGCAGCACACGCTACGGGGAGTAGTGAGAATTCGTTCTTCCCTGAATCAGGAGGGCAGACCCGCGGCCTGTTTCGCGAATGAATTCGCCCCTACAGCCTCCTGCTCCGCATCGTGGATATGACTGGCGGCGAGGAAGCCGAACACCATGGCCGGGCCGATGGTGGAGCCGGCACCGGGATATGTGCGGCCCATCATGGAAGCGGCGGTGTTGCCGATGGCATAGAGCCCGGCGATGGGGCTTCCATCCTCTCGCAGCACACGGGCGTGCACATCGGTGAGCAAGCCGCCCTTGGTGCCGATGTCGCCGGCGTCCACTTTCACGGCGTAGTAAGGCGCTTGCAGCAGCGGCGCCAGGCAGGGATTCGGTTGCACAGTGGGGTCACCGTAGTAGCGATCGAACAGCGAGTCGCCCTTGTGGAAGTCCTCATCCCGCCCGGCCTCGGCCATCGGGTTGAAGCGCTCAACTGTTCGCAACAGCCCGGCGGGATCGACGCCGATCTGCCCGGCCAGTTCCACCAGGCTATCGGCCTTGTAGAAATAGCCCTGCAAGTGCTTCGGCAAACGGCTATCCGGCATCGCGTAGCCCGGCAACAGCGCACCGCAGGGGTACTTGCGACGGAACTCGGCATCGAATACCAGCCAGCAAGGCACGCTGCGGGCGCCTTCACTGTCGTGCTCGTACATCGCATAGACGATGTCGGTGTAGGGCGCGGCTTCATTGACAAAGCGCTGCCCCGCCGCATCCACCATGATGCAGCCAGGCAGAGTGCGCTCGACGAACAGCGCACGCTGCTTCTCCTCGCCTTCGACATGGGTGGTGGGCGCCCACCAGCTGTGGTCCATCAACGCGGTGGCGGCGCCGAGTGCCTGCCCAGCACGAATGGCATCGCCGGTGTTGTACGGCGGCGTGGCGCTCCAGGCACTGCGGGAGGGTTGCGGATGATGCTGGCTGCGCATCTCCTGGTTGCGCTCGAAACCACCAGCGCCGAGCACCACACCACGACGGGCACGAATCAGCAGGTGGCGGCTATCACGGATCACTTCGGCGCCCAGCACGCGGCCGTCTTCCTCGATCAGGCGCTCGAGCCGGCAGTTGAGCCAGAGCGGTACGTCGCGGTCCAGCAGGGAACGGCGCAAGGCGGCAACCAGCGCGTTGCCAAGAGTCAGGAAACGGTCGCGCTTCGAGCGCAGTCGTCCCGGCAGGTCGCGCCAGTAGCGCCAGAGAATCTTCAAGGTCAGGCCGAACCAGCCAGGGCCGCGGCACAACAGCACCTGCGCTTCCTTCATGGTCATGGCCATGCGACCCATCATCAGGGTGCCGGGAGAAGGCTCGCGCATACGGGCGAACTCGTCCCCCAGCAGGCGTGCGTCGAAGGGTAGCGGGTCCATGGAGCGGTAGCCTGGCTTGCCGCCGGGGACTTCCGGGTAGTAGTCGGCGTAACGTGGCTGGGCCTCGAATCGCACCCGCGAATTGGCTTCGAGGTAGCGTACCACCTGATGCCCCTGTTCCACGTAGGCCTCGATGCGTCCGTCATCGATCTCGCCATGGGTCACGGCGCGGATGTAGGCGATCGCTTCTTCGGCCGAGTCTTCACCGCCGAGGGCCTCGATGCGGTGGTTGCAGGGTATCCAGATACCACCACCGGATACGGCCGAGGTGCCGCCGTAGCGGTCGCTCTTCTCCACCACCAGCACCTTCGAACCGAGGTCTCGGGCACGGAGCGCAGCGGTCATGGCGCCGGCTCCTGACCCAACCACCAGTACGTCGCAACTGTCGTCCCACTGCAGGCTGTTGGCGCTCATCGGGTTACTCCCTTGTTGTTCTGTATGCGCAATCCAGCCGGATTCTCGACAGCCCTCCTTGCAGCAACATCGTCCGTTGGGACTAGCGGTAGACACCTTGTGCCGGGCCGTTCCGCTTAGTCTTTTCGGACGATGTTGCGCCCTCTCGGTGACCACATAGTCAGCCCGCCACACTCAACTCAATCTTGGGCCTGGCGGAACGAGCTGTGCCCAGACACGCCGAGAGCGACATCATGATAAGAACAACAAAGGGGCATCCCCTTGCGCCGCTTCACTCCGCGATCCGCTTTGCCTGCCTGGGCCTTGCCCTCGGCCATGCTGGCCAGGGTCACGCTCTGGCTTTCCAGCCCAACGATGACCTGAAAATCTCCTGGGACACGACCCTCACCTACGCCCTCGCCTGGCGTACCGAGTCCCGCGATCACGCGCTGTCCAACGGTTTCCCGAACCCGAACATCGCCAACATCGACGACGGCAACAACGCTTTCGACAAGGGCAGCCTGATCACCAACCGCGCCAGCTTCCTCACCGAGGCCAACTTCAACTGGCGCAGCGATTTCGGCCTGTTCATGCGCGCCAGCGGCTTCTACGACGATGTCTACAACCGCAGCAATGACAACGGCACCGGCACCTCCAACTGCCTCGCTGGCGGCGGCTGCTCCCAGGCCAACCACTTCCCCCATGACACCATCGACCAGCACGGCAAGGACGTCCGCCTGCTCGACTCCTACCTCTACGGCGCCTGGGACATGGGCGGCCACGACCTCAACCTGCGCCTCGGCGACCAGGTGGTGAGCTGGGGCGAGAGCCTGTTCATCGCCAACGGCATTTCCTCAGCCATGAGCCCGGCCGATGGCACCAAGGTGAATACCCCTGGCGTGGAGGTGAAGGAAATCTTCCTGCCGGTCGGCCAGCTCTTCGGCCAGCTCAGCCTCACCGACAACCTCGGCCTGCAGGCCTACTACCAGTACGACTGGGACAAGACCGAGATCGATGGTGTCGGCAGCTTCTTCTCGGTCACCGACCAGATGGATAAAGGCGGTTTCACCGACGCCTTCGGCCTGACCCGCCGGATCGGCGACGACAAGCCGAGCGACAGCGGCCAGTACGGCGTGGCCATGACCTACGTCGCCGAGTCGCTGAACAACACCGAATTTGGTCTCTACTACATCCGCTTCCACGACAAGGCGCCGACCCTGGACTTCCTCACCAACTGGAACTCCGCCCAGTACCAGGTGCGCTACTTCGACAACATCGACCTCTATGGCGCCAGCTTCTCCACTGTGCTCGGCGAGACCAACGTGAGCGGTGAAGTGAGCTACCGCGATGGCCAACCGGTGCTGGTGGATACCGGCCTGACACCGCACGCGGTGCGCGCCGAGACCCTGCAGGCGCAGGTGTCGTTCATCCATTCCTTCGGTGACCAGCCCTTCGCCGACAACACCACCCTGACCGGTGAGGTTGGCTACAACGAGGTGCTCGACAACGACCGCGCGCCCAGCTTCAACGTCTTCGTACCGGACGGCTTCGGCGGCGCCGTGCCCATCACCACCAACAACACCGACGAGCTCTACAACGACAAGAAGGCCTGGGGCTACACCCTCAACCTGTCGCTTGAGTACCTGAACATCTTCGAAGGCTGGGACCTAACCGTTCCGCTCATCTACAGCCAGTCGCTCGGCGGCGACTCCTCCATGGCCGGCAGCTTCGGCATGGGCGAAGGCGACGACCGCCTCGGCATCGGCACCACCTGGCGCTACCTCAACAACTTCACCGTCGAGGCCCGCTACAACGCCTTCCTCGGCGACGCCGGCGACACCCCTCTGGCTGACCGCGACAACTTCGGCCTCAGCGCCAAGTACAGCTTCTGATCCACCGCAGCAGGAGAGACGAGATGCAAGCGCACAACAACAAACCGCTCCTCATCGCCCTCTTCGCCGCCAGCCTGGCCAGCACTCCCGTGCTGGCCAAGGTCAGCCCCGAAGAAGCCGCCCGCCTGGGCAAGGACCTGACCCCCATGGGCGCCGAGATGGCCGGTAACGCCGATGGCAGCATTCCCGCCTGGAGCGGAAAATGGCTGGGCGCCCCACCCCATGTGAAATTCGACGGCACCGGCAGCAAGCGCCCCGATCCCTATGCGGGCGAGAAGCCGCTGTTCACCATTACCGCGGCCAATGTGGAGCAGTACAAGGACAAGCTATCCGACGGCCAACTGGCGCTGTTCAAGCGTTACCCGGACACCTACCGGATCGTGGTATATCCCAGCCATCGCGACTTCCGCTTTTCACCCGTAGTGGAAGCCAACATCAAGCAGAACGCGCTCAGCGCCGAACTGGTCAACGACGGCAATGGCGTGGCCAATGCCTTCGGCGGTTCGCCCTTCCCGATCCCGAAGAATGGCTACGAGTTGATGTGGAACCAGAACCTGCCGGCGCGTGCCTGGAAGGAAGAGGCCACCTACAACATGTCGCTGGTGCTGGCCAACAACAGCCGCGTGAACGAGAAGGTCGGCTACCAGATCCTGTCGCTCTGGGATGATCCCAGGGGTTCCGTCCAGGGCTTCGACGGCACCCAGGCGTGCGCGATGATCAGCACCCAGGAGCCGGCCCGCAAGAAGGGCGAAATCATCCTCAGCTGCGACTTCACCGATCCGCTGGCCAAGCCGCGCCAGGCCTGGCAGTACCTACCCGGCAACCGCCGTGTACGCCGCGCACCCACCATCGGCTACGACACGCCCTACGGTGCAGGCGGCTTCCGCGTGATGGACGAGGACCGCCTGTTCAACGGCGCCCCAGACCGCTACGACTGGAAGCTGGTGGGCAAGAAGGAGATGTACATCCCCTACAACAACTACGTCCTCGACGACCCGGACCTGCCCGCCAGTGAAATCACCGGCGCCACCGGCCACATCAACCCCGACTACGTGCGCTTCGAACTGCACCGTGTCTGGGTACTGGAAGCGACCCTCAAGCCGGGCAAGCGCCATGTCTATGGCAAGCGCGTGTTCTATCTCGACGAGGACAGCTGGGCGGCCGCGCTGGGCGACAACTACGACGGCAAGGGCCAGCTCTGGCGCACCAACACTCAAACCTCCGTGTACGCCTACGAGATCCAGGCCTTCCACGCCCGCGTGGCGGTGTACCAGGACCTGATCGCCGGTTCTTACCTGGCCGACCGTCTGGTCAACGGCCTGACGCCGGCAAAGCTGAACGACGCGGCCTTCGACGCCAGCTACTTCACCGCCGCCAACCTGCGCAAGCTCGGCAAATAAGCCGAGCCCCTCCCTGGCACCCGTGCCGCGCAAGACGGCGGGGCCAGGGCTTCCCCGCAACCCTCACGGAAGCCTTGCACATGTTCATGAAAAACCCCGCCCCTCTGTTGGGCGCCCTGCTCGTTGCCAGCATCGCCAGCGCTCCTGCCCTGGCCAAGGTCGGTCCGGAAGAAGCCGCACGCCTGGGCCAGGAGCTGACCCCCACCGGTGCAGAGAAAGCCGGCAACGCCGACGGCAGCATTCCCGCCTGGAGCGGCAAGTGGCGCGGTGCACCGCCCCAGGTGCAATTTGCCGGCAGTGGCAACAAGCACCCTGACCCGTACGCTGGCGAACAGCCCCTGTTCACCATCACCGCGCAGAACATGGCGCAGTACGCCGACCAGCTTTCGGACGGGCAGAAGGCGCTGTTCCAGCGTTATCCACAGAGTTTCAAGATGCCGGTCTACCCGAGTCACCGGGACTTCCGCTACGCCCAGTGGGTGGAAGATGCGATCAAGCAGAATGCCTTGGACGCCGAGCTCGTGAATGACGGCAACGGAGTGGCCAACGCCTACGGTGGTGCGCCATTCCCCATCCCGAAGAATGGCTACGAGCTGATGTGGAACCACAACCTCCACACCGTGGCCTGGAAGGAAGACGCTACCTACAAGATGGCCCTGACCCTGGCCAACGGTAACCGCCAGTTCGAGTTGGTGAACTACAAGATCCTCTCGCCCTGGACCGATCCCAAGGGCAACGCGACCGGGTTCAACGGCATCCAGGCGCACTTCATGATCACCACCATGGAACCCACCCGGAAGCGGGGAGAGATCTTCCTTGGCAACGAGTTCACCGACCCCCTGGCCCAACCGCGCCAGAGCTGGCAGTACTTGCCCGGCAACCGCCGCGTGCGCCGCGCACCCACTGTGGCCTATGACACCCCATACGGCGCCGGCGGCTTCCGCGTGATGGACGAGGACCGCCTGTTCAACGGTGCCCCCGACCGCTACGACTGGAAGCTGGTGGGCAAGAAGGAGCTGTACATCCCCTACAACAACTACCGGCTCGATGACCCGGCCGTGAAGCTCGACCAATTGCTGTCCACCAGCGGCCACATCAACCCGGAATACATGCGCTATGAGAAGCACCGTGTCTGGGTGCTGGAAGCCACCCTCAAGCCCGGCAAGCGCCACGTCTACGGCAAGCGCGTGATGTACCTCGATGAGGACACCTGGGCCGCCGCCCTGGCCGACAACTACGACGGCAAGGGCCAGCTCTGGCGCACCAACATGCAGGCTTCGATCTACGCCTATGAGCTGCAGGGCTTCCACGCCCGCGTCGCGGTCTATCACGACCTGATCGCCGGCTCCTACCTGGCCGATCGCCTGATCAACGACCAGGACGCGCCGAAGCTCAACGCCAGCGACTTCGACGCCAGCAACTTCACCGTCGCGAGCCTGCGCAAGCAGGGTCGCTGATCCCAGGCATGCCGGGTGGCGGAGCCGCAATGGCGCCGCCGCCCGGCAGCAGTTGCAACAGCACCCTCGAAAGCCTGTAACAAATCGACCCTAGGGTCAGCTTTTTCCGAACAGCCCCACCTCACGAGGAAACAACAATGAAAACGCTGTTGAGCGCCGGCATCTGCCTGGCCGCCCTTGGCCTGTCCGCACAGGCCAGCGCCCTGAACATCCTCCTGACCAACGACGACGGCTGCCGCGCGCCCGGTATCGACGCCGTCTACCAGGCGCTGGTCGCCGCCGGCCACCAGGTAACCCTCGTCGGTCCGCAGAACGACAGCAGCGGCATCGGCGCTGCCAGCGTCGTGGTACCAGGCCAGCCGGTCGCCATTACCCAACTTGCCCAGGACAAATACTGCGTCGGTGCTCCGGCCGGCTATGTCCCGCCAGCCGGAAAGACCTCTGCAATTGGTACGCCTGTGGACGCGGTGAACGTCGGCCTTGACCTGCTGCTCAAGGACAACCGCCCTGACCTGGTGGTGTCCGGCACCAACTTCGGTGACAACGTCGGACCGCTGACGCAGATGTCCGGCACCGTCAACGCCGCCGTCCGTGCCATGTTCAAGGGTGTGCCAGCAGTAGCCGTGTCCACCGCCATCGACCTGCAACTGATCGCCCAGAACCCGCAGGCCGGCTACCAGAAAACCCTGAACGCCATGGACGACACCGCACGCTTCGCGGTCCGCGTGATCAACCGCGCGGCTGCCATCGGCGCCGAGGCGAAACGCATCTGCGACAAGAGCCATGGCAAGGCCAAGCCCTACTGCGAAACCAACGTGATTGGCCTGCCGGGCAATACCGGGTTGAACATCAACTACCCGGCGCTGGAGTCAGGCGAGGTTACGGGCGTGGCCTTCGCCCCGATCAGCGACTGGGGAAATGTGGTCTTCGCCCCCCAGCAGGGCGCTGACGGCGTCGTACGGGTAAACCTCGTGCCGCCACCCGCACCGACTACCGAACAGAAGCAGGGCGACTCTTACCAGCTGTCCCTCGGCAAGGCGGTGATCACCCCCATCGACGGCAACTACACCGCCTCGCCGCTGGTACAGGCTCAGGCGAAGCTGATGCTGGGCGGGTTGAAGCCTTGAGATTCCAGTGATCGAAAAGAAGCCCCGCGAATGCGGGGCTTTTTTGTACGACCCGTAGGTTGTGGCTGAGCTACGCGAAACCCAACGGTGCGGACCTGATACCGAGCCACGTTGGGCTTCGCTGCGCTCTGCACCAACCTACGTACACTCGCAACGTGCGTAAGGTGGATGTCGCCGTACACATCCACCAGCGGAGTCCGGATGAATCACGAATGGTGGACCGGTAGAGCGTGGCCCACACTACAGCAAGCCCAACGCCTCAAGCGTCAGACCCCGTATCCCCCATCCACCGCCAGCACCTGGCCTGTGGTGTAGCCGGCACGATTGGAGGCGAGGAAAGCCACTGCCTCGGCCACCTCCTCTGCCATGCCCCAGCGTTTGACGCAGAGCTTGCCCTGTACCGCGTCCTTCCACTGCTCGTCAAAGGTGCCGTCCGCCCAGAGACGGTGGAAGATTCCCGCGTCTATCACGCCGATGGCCACGCTGTTGGCGCGGATGCCATGACGGCCTTCTTCCTTGGCGATCCCCTGGATCAACGACTCGATGGCAGCCTTCGGCGCCACCGACAACACGTCACCCTCAGGCCAGCGGAACAGCCCGGCGGAGCTGATATGCACGATCGAACCACCGCCCTGATCGCGCATATGCGGCAGCAGGCAGAGCACAAGGTTGAGGAAACCGTTGAGGTCGGCGTCAATCACTCGTTTCCATTGCGCGAGGTCGAGATCAACGATGCGCGGTGACTGATGTCGGAGCCGGAGGCGATCACCAGGGTATGAATACGCCGGCCGGCGGTGAGCTGCCGCAGCGTCGCGGCAACGGCCGCTTCATCGCCCAGGGTCAGTTGCACCGCCTCGGCACGACGACCGCGCTCCATTACCGCGCCTACCACGGACTGCGCGCGTTCGGCGTTGCGGTGGTAGGTGAGCACCACATCGCTTCCGGCCTCGGCGAGGCGCTCGCAGATCGCCTGGCCCATGCCACCACTGCCGCCCACTACCAGGGCGACGCCATCGGGGAATGCTTCACGAGTCATGGGTGTTCCTTCTGGTTGGATACTTGATGGGCACACGATCCCTGTAGGGGCGAATTCATTCGCCAAGGGATGCGAAGCGTCCCCGGAAAGTACCGGGCCGGTCCTAAGGACCGGTTGGCGAATGAATTCACCCCTATAGGAAGGCGGCCGGCTGGTTCAGCACGCAGCGAATCCCACCCGGCAACGCCATGCTGGCTACGCACTGGTTGCAGTGGGTGCAGGCGCTACGCCAGTTCGAGCCTTCATGCCGAAGGCGCTGCGGCAGGTGCGGGTCATTGAGCAAGGCACGTCCCAGGGCGAGGAAGTCGAATCCCTCCTGCGCCGCCTGAGAGATGCCTTCGCCACTTGTGACGCCGCCGAGATACACCAGTGGCATGCTCACCGCGCTTCGCATCTGCCGGGCCAGCTCGAGGAAGTACAGCTCTTCGAATGGCAGGTCCGGGAAGCTGGCGCCACCGAACCACTTCATCGCTGTACGCTGCAAAGGGTTCTTCTCCAGCGGCACCATCTGCGGCAGCGGGCTCGCGCCTCGAAAGAGGAACATCGGTGTGCGACTGACCAACCCGCCGCTCATGACAATGGCGTCCAGTCCCGCCTCCTCCAGCAGACGCGCCGCCTGGCAGGACTCTTCGATCTGCAGGCCACCGGCAAATCCGTCGCTGAGATTGAGCTTGGCCAGAATTGGGAAATCGCGTCCCACCTCGCCACGCACCGCCGCCAGCACCTGCAGTGGCAGGCGCATGCGGTTTTCCAGCGCGCCGCCGTATGCGTCGCGACGCTTGTTCAACGCTGGCGAGATGAACTGGCTGAGCAAGTAGCCATGCCCCATGTGGATTTCGATGGCATCGAAGCCGGCATCGCGGACCAACCCGGCTGCCGCGGCATACTCAGCGACCGTTCGGCCGATGTCGACGATGCCCATGGCACCTCCGAAGGGAATGCCGGAGAACAGGCCGTACTGGTTGATGCAGGCGCTCGGACCGCGAGGCCGGGGAATGTTGAGCGGGCGATTGCGGCTGAAGTAGCCACAGTGGGCGAGTTGGGCGGAAATCGCGCCACCTTCGGCATGCACCGCCGCGGTCAGGCGCTGCAGCTGCGGGAAGATGCCGGCGTGCATCCACATCTGGTCGTGAAAGGTGAGTCCGTCGGGCGAGACACCGCAATAAGCCACGGTGGTCAGGCCGACACCGCCGCGAGCCATGGCCGCGTGATGCTCGATCAGGTCGTCGCCGGGAATCCCGCCGGGGCACATGCCTTCGAAGGTGGCCGTCTTGATCAGTCGGTTGCGCAGTTGAAGCCCGGCAAGCCGGGCCGGTTGCAACACACAGTCGAGGTGCGGGTTCATGCCTGCTCCTGATCGAAGGAAACGAACTCGACGACTTCAAGCTCGAAGCCAGACACCGCCTTGTAGTTCACCGGGAAACTCAGCAGGCGCATCTTGCGAACGCCCACATCCCGCAGGATTTGTGCACCGATTCCCAGCGTGCGCTGGGGAAAGCTTGGCGGGCGGGGCTTGTGCGTGCCCTGCTGGAGCTGTTCGATCAACGCGGCCGGCGTTTCCTGCTGTGCCAGCAGTACCACGACGCCGGCGCCCTCTTCTGCCACCCTCGCCAGCGAACGGTCAAGGTTCCACTGCCCAGGGTGGCTATCGAGCAGGTCCCTCAGGGTTTCCGCGGCCTGTACCCGCACCAGTGCCGGCCGGTCGCGGTGGACTTCGCCGCGTACCAGGGCCAGGTGCAGTTGCCCCTGGTAGTCGTCCAGGTAGGTGATGACGCGGAACTCGCCATGACGGGTCTGGATTGGGTATTCGCCCGAGCGGCGAATAGTGCCTTCGTGGAGGATGCGGTAGTGGATCAGGTCGGCCACGCTGCCCAGCGGCAGACCGTGCCGTTGCGCGAACTCACGAAGGGTCTGGCCACGCGCGGGCTCACCGTCTTCGTCGAGGATGCCGACCAGTACGGCGGCCGGGATCAGGCCGGCGAGGCGCGCCAGGTCGCACGCGGCTTCGACATGTCCGGCACGCTGCATCACCCCGCCCGGCTGGGCACGCAGGGGGAAAATGTGGCCGGGCTGCACCAGGTCGCTGGCGCTGCTGGCCGGGTCCACCGCGACCTCGATCGTGCGTGCACGGTCGGCAGCGGAGATACCGGTGGAAACCCCAGTACGTGCCTCGATGGACAGGGTAAAACCCATGCCGTGGCGGGCGCGTGAGTTGGGCACCATGAGTTCCAGGCCGAGGGTCTTGCAGCGCTCCTCGGTGAGCGCTAGGCAGATCAGCCCACGCGCTTCGCGGGCCATGAAGTTGATGGCAGCGGCATCGGCCCGGCCGGCAGAAATTACCAGCGAGCCTTCACCTTCATCGTCATCGGTCACCACGAGCATTGCGCCGCTGGCCATGGCCTCGATCAGTCGCTGTGGGCTGTCCATGGGCGCTCCTTCTAGTTCAATGCGCGACGCAGGTCGGCACAGGCGGATTCCAGCGCGGCCTGGGCCCGTCCGACGAACGCGGCCATGCTGATGAACCCGTGGATCATGCCTTCGCAACGCTCCATGCGGACCTGCACCCCGGCCTGTTGCAGGCGCTGGGCGAAGGCTTCGCCTTCATCACGCAGCGGGTCGTACTCGGCGCTGATCAGCGTGGTAGGCGGCAGGCCGACCAGGTCCTCGGCGCGCACTGGGGATGCCAGGGCGTCGTCGACCAGTTCGGCGCGCGGCAGGTATTGGCTCCAGAACCAGCGCATCTGTTCACGGGTGAGGAAGAAGCCCTCAGCGAAGGCTGCATGGGACGCGCTATCGCAACGGGCATCGGTGGCCGGATAGAACAGGCATTGCCAGGCGATACGCGGGCCCTTGCGAATCTGGGCCAGGCGACTCACGGCGATGGCCAGGTTGGCCCCTGCGCTGTCTCCGGCCAGGGCCAGGCGACTGGCATCGAAGCCCAGTTCGCGGGCCCGTTCCACCAGGTCGCAGGTGGCGCGGTAACAGTCGTAGGGCGCCGCCGGGAAGCGGCTTTCCGGTGCCAGCCGGTACGCCACCGACACCACCACCGCGTTGCACAGGCGCGCCAGGCTGCGGCACAGGTTGTCGTGGGTATCGAGGTTGCCAATGACGAAGCCGCCGCCATGGAAGAACACCAGCAGCGGCAGATCATCGCGGTCTTCAGGTCGGTAAAGGCGCGCGTCCAGCTCGCCCTCGGCCCCGGCCAGGCCCAGGTTGCGCACCTCGAACAGGCGCTCGCCGGGAATCGGCGGCATCAGGTTGTCGCAGAACTGCCGGTACTGGACCGGATCGAGCTGGCTGTAGTCCGGTTGCGGCATGCCGCTGAATTGCTGGAGTACGGCGGCGATCTGAGGATCGAGGGGCATGATGCGGTCCTTAGGCTTCGGCCATCTGGAAGACCGGGTTGGTCTCGTCGAGGATGCTGGTGAGGCGCCGTTCCAGCGCCGGTTTGAAATTCTTGTGGGGCAGCAGCCAGAAGCGTCCGGCCTCGATGCCGGCGAAGACTTCGCGGGCAAGATCGCGCGGGTCCATGCCCTGGCGGATGCTGCTGTCGAGCAACGCATCGAGCTGGCCACTAGCGGCACCGGCAGTCCGGTTGGACGCCATGATGTCGCTGGCTACCGGGCCCGGACAGAGCACGGCCACGCTGACCTGTGACTGCAACGCAGCCAGTTCGTAGTGCAGGGTTTCCGACAGCGCCACCACCGCCTGCTTGCTCACGGTGTAGGGGCCGAGCATGGGGCTGCAAACCAGTCCGGCCAGGGACGCGGTGTTGACCACCTGAGCCGGGCGCTGCTGGCCAAGCAGCAGGGGGACGAAGCTGCGGATGCCGTTGATCACGCCCCCCAGGTTGATATCCAGCAGGCGTTGCCAGCGACTGGCTTCGATCTCCCAGCTGAAGCCGGTCTGAATGACGCCGGCATTGTTGAACAGCAGATCGACGCCGCCGAAGCGTTCGACGGCGAGATCGCGCAAAGCATCCACCTGGGACGCATCGGCTACGTTGGCCTCGCGGCTGACTACTTCGACGCCTTGCGCCTGAAGTTGTCCGGCCAGGGCCGCTAAACGCTGCGGGTCCACGTCGCTCAGCACCAGGCGCAGGCCGCGCGCGCCCCCTTCTTCCGCCAGGCCGCGGCCGATGCCGCCGGCCGCACCCGTGATCACCGCCACCTGGCCCTGTTCGATTCGCATGGCTGACGCCCCTCGCTCTAGTTGTTGTCGGAGCCAGTAGAGCCGCTTCGGCTGGCCACTCCATCGTCCGAGCGGACGAGGGCGTCACTCACTCGGCGACTTGCAGAACCTGCTTGCGCCGCACGCGGCCCTGCTTGAGGCGCTCGTGGGCATTGGCCACCTCCGCCAGCGGTAGCAGGTCCAAGGCCGGGGGCCGCACCCGTCCAGCGGCCAGCAGGCTGGCGATGCGCCCCAGCAGTTCGCCGCTGGGCATGCGGCTGTAGGCCACCGCGGTGCGAAGCCCACGCCGGGCCGCTTCGGTATGGTCGGGACCGGCATCGCCCGGCGCCAGGGTGAGGATGGCGACGAGGGCACCACCAGGGCGCAACAGGTCGAGCGCGCCTGTCAGGCTGCCGCCGCCAATGCAGTCGAGTACCAGATCGACCCCTTCCGGTGCCCACCGCCCAAGTGCCTTGTGGATATCTTCAGCGCGATAGTCGATGGCGACCTCGGCACCCAGGGCGCATGCCTGGCTGGCGTTGGCTGCGCTGCAGGTAGTCGCGATGCGGGCCCCGGCACAGCGGGCGAACTGGATGGCAAAGCCACCTACCGCGCTTCCGCCACCGTGGATCAGCACAGTCTGGCCCGGACGCAGGGCGCCCTCTTCGAGCAGGCCGGTCCAGGCCGCCAGTGCCGGCGTGGGCACGGCCGCCGCAGCGGCGAAACCGAGATTTTCGGGCATGGGTACCAGGGACGCGCGGGATACGCAGGCGTACTCTGCGTAGGAACCCCACTTGCCCGCGCCGACATCACTCTGGGCAAACACCCGACTGCCCGGCGTCAGGTCGCCCACGCCCTCACCCAGTTCAGCGACTGTTCCTGCGAGGTCGAAACCAAGGATGAAAGGGAAGCGATAGTCGAGGAATCCTCCCAGGTAGCCCTCGCGGCACTTCCAGTCCGCCGGGTTGACGCCAGCGCAAACCACCCGCACCAGTACCTCGCCGGGACCGGGCCGGGGGCGTTCGACTTCCATCATTTGCAGCACCTCGGCTCCACCAAGGCGTTCGATGACCACTGCGCGCATGCGAGTCTCCCGGTCAGTTGTCTGTAAAAGGGGCAACCCTGCCAAGCAGGCTTGCCTGGAAGGGACAGAAGACATGGGCGATGGCGTCTACCGTCCAGTCCGGGCAATCCGGATCGAACCAGCGATCCACCCAGGCCCAGTGATAGGGGTGGCTGAGGTATTCCCCGAGCAGATCGTCGACCCGGGCGAATTCCTGCTGCCAGACGTGGGTCCAGCGTCCCGGAGACTGCACTCGTGAAAGCTGCCAGTTACGGATGCCGGGCATGTAGGCAGGCATCCGCAGCAAGTCCTGCTCCAGCGCCGCACGCTGTTGCGTGGTTGCCTGCGGCCGCACCCGAAGTAGCAGCGTGCGCCAGATGCCGCTGGCCATGGTCGGCTTCCTGAGCCCGCCACCGATGCGCTGGTAGCGAACACGCTGGACGCCAGCCAAGCCGGGAACACGCCCGAGGATATCGTCGAGGTCAGTGGGGGCCGACTCGGAGAACGCCAGGTCGAGGGTGCAATCGGCGGCGCCCCAGCTACCGGGCAGGTTCGCACCAAAGCCCAGATGCAGCAGGCCGGGCAACGCCTGGAGACTCTCGCGCAGATGGTATTCGACGGCAGCCGGATCAGAGTCCTGAGCCAGGGTCAGTTGCAGGGTCTCACTCCACATCGGGCGCCTCCAGGGGGTGCCCCGCCGGGCCGAGTACGTGACGGCGCCGTCCATCGCAATCCGCTTCCACCAGGTCCCAGAAGGCACGCACCTCATCGCCGGCCGCACTGCGCATGGCGTAGTAGGCCCACACGTCGGCCACCTGCCAGAGCAGCCAGATCGTATTCATCTGCCCCGGCACCACCACCGGCGGCGAAACCCAGCGCTGTTCCAGGGTCAGACCACGTGCGGCGCAGGCCGGCAGGTAGAGACGCTCAAGCGCTTCCAGCACCGGCGCGAGACGCGCCGCGGCCAGCGGAATTTCATCGAGTATGTGGATCACCCTCGGGTACTCCTGGTCGTTGCTCCCGCCCGCAGTAAAACCGTGGCGCCGGCCAGGGCCATCGTCCGATCAGACGATGCCGGGAAATGCTGGCACCGCAGAATCCGGTCAGTGCATCCGCTGCGCCGGTCTGCCTGAGCCGCAAGCAGCCCTCGAGAACCCCGATGGGAGAACAAGAAGATGAGTACCCTGCACCGAATCGAAGCCAAGCAGCTGGAACCCCGCTTCGCACGCGGCTGGCATTGCCTGGGCCTGGCCGCGCAGTACCGTGATGGCAAGGCGCATCGTCTGGATGTGTTCGGCACCCGCCTGGTGGCCTTCGCCGGGGAAGATGGACAGATCCGCATCCTCGACGGCTTCTGCCCGCACATGGGGGCGGACCTGAGCCAGGGCTGTGTCGAGGGCGACGCGATCCGCTGTCCCTTCCACGAATGGCGCTGGCGCGCCGACGGCGTGTGCGATGACATTCCCTACGCCAAGCGCATTCCCCCGCGGGCGAAGATCAAGTCCTGGCCGGTGTCGGAGCAGAACAACCTGCTGTTCGTCTGGAACGACCCGGAAGGCAATGCGCCGATCGAAGAACAGGCCATCCCGCGCATCGACGCCTGCTTCAGCGAAGAATGGGCGGACTGGGAAGTAGCCGAGCTGAAGATCGACACCAACTGCCGCGAGCTGATCGACAACATCTCCGACATGGCTCACTTCGACTCGGTGCACGGCACCGACCTCAACCACTTCAGCAACACCTTCGAGCGCCACATGGCAGTGCAGGTGATGCGCGGCAGCAGCGCACGCCTGTCCGGCGACAGCGAGCTGACCACGGTGGCCACCTACTACGGCCCGGCCTACCAGATCACCGAGATGACTGGGGCCATGGACGGCGTGCAAATCCACTCGATCCTGCTCAACTGCCACGTCCCTATCGACCTGAACAGCTTCACCCTGCGTTACGGCGTACTGGTGAAGAAGGTTCCCGGCCTGACCGACGAGCAGAACCGCGAAATGGCCAAGGCCTACGTGCAGCAGGCCCAGGCCGCCTTCTATGAAGACGTGGCCATATGGCACAGCAAGACCCGTGTAGATAACCCGCTGCTGTGCGACGGCGACGGCCCGGTCTATCAGCTGCGCAAGTGGTACGACCAGTTCTACACCGACATCGCCGAGCTGCCCGCAAGTCTCGTCGAGCCACGCTCCTTCGTTGTTCTGGACATCACCGAGACCGCCTGAGTCCGGTAGGGATCGATCGTCTCCCGATCAGTGGGAGACGATCAGTCTTGATGAATGATCCCGTTAGTCTGTAAGAAGCTCCCTACAAAAATAAAAAGCGGTTCAGACATGGCACACAATCTCACGCTCGATGAATTCAGCGGGATGCTCGGCAACCTCTATCAGGGACCGCTGGAAGACATCCCCTGGGCAACCTTTCTCAATCAGCTGAACCAGTACCTGCAGAGCAAGTACGTCACCTTTATCCTGCGGCCACCGAGCGAGAACGCCGAAGGCCTGATGGTCAACACCACGGGCAGCTCCTCCGAGGTCACCGCGTCCTACAACAAGCACTTCTTCGCACTGGACCCCTTTGTCGGTCTGCCCAACCGGCAGGTAGTGACCAATAGCGAATTCCTCTCCCGCACGGAGTGGGAAGAGTCGGAATTCTTCAAGAGCTTCCTGGAGCCAGTGGGGGTGTTCCACATCCTCGGCGCCGATATCCGGACCAGTGACGGTGCGCAATGCCGCATCCGCGTCAGCCGGGGCCGCGAGGACGCGGAATTCACTGAAGACGACAAGGCGCTGGTGGCACAGTTCATCCCGCACCTGGAACGCTCGATCAAGATCCACATGCAGCTCAACCGTATCGAGACCGAGCGCAACCTGTACGCCGGCGCGGTGGACCAGCTCGCCGTGGGCACCATCATCCTCGACGAGGACGGCAAGGTGCTGCAGACGAACCGGGTGGCCGAACGCCTTCTGCAGGACAAGGACGGCCTCAAGCTGGTCAACGATGGTTTGCAGGTGGGCAACCCACGGGATACCCAGGAGTTCCGCCGCCTGGTCAAGCAGGCCCTGCAATCGCAGAAAAACAACCTGCCATCGGTGGTAGAGGCCTTGCGGGTGCAGCGGCCGTCCGGCAAGTCGGACCTCGGCATCATCGTGCGTTCGGTGCCGCTGTCGGCCTGGAACGAAGGCAAGCAGTGCCCGTCGGTAGTGATCTTCATCAGCGATCCGGAACAGGAATCCAGCGCACCCCAAGAGATCGTCAAGGCACTGTTCGACCTGACCCCGGCCGAAGCCCAACTGGCCATGCTGCTGGCCAACGGCCTGACCCTGGATGAGGCCTCCGACGCCCTGGGCATCAGCCGCAACACGGCACGGGCGCACCTGCGCTCCACCTTCTCCAAGACCGGAGTGACGCGCCAGACCATGTTGGTACGACTGATTCTGCGCAGCGTGGCGACGCTGGGGTGAGCGGTCGGGCCCATGCCCTTTCGTAGGAGCGAGCTTGCTCGCGAACACTCCCGCTCGCGGCCGTTCGCCAGCAAGCTGGCTCCTACAGCACCACCCGCAGCCCCTCGCCCTGGCTGTGACTTAGTCCATCCAGACGATGCCCTTAGCACCGATGCGCGCGACGCTCTATTGGGTCCGCCACGGGAGCCCGCCATGCGCAGCCTGCCCACTATCGTCAAAACCGAACTGCTGGCCAGGAGCGACTGGTTCCAGATCGAAGCCCTGCACCTGGAATTCGCCAACGGCCAGCAGCGGGTGTACGAGCGCCTGCGCGGCTCCGACTATCAATCGGTACTGGTGGTGGCACTGCCCGATCCCCACCACGTGCTGCTGGTTCGCGAATATGCCGTCGGCGTCGAACAACGCGTGCTTGGCCTGCCCAAGGGCGGTGTCGAGCCCAGCGAAACCACGCTGCAAGCTGCTAATCGCGAACTGATGGAGGAAGTCGGCCTACGCGCCGGACGCCTCCGCGAGCTGGGCGTACTGACCCTGGCTCCCGGGCACCTGTGCCATAGCTGCAGCGTGGTGCTGGCGGAGGAGCTGCAACCTTGCATGGCCACAGGCGATGAACCGGAACCCCTGGAGGTCATGCAGGTACCCCTGTCACGGCTGCCGGCACTGGTGGCGTCGGGTGAGCTGCAGGAAGCGCGCGCCATTGCCGCGCTCTTCATGGCACTCAGCAGTTCGTCCCAGCATCTAGTCCATTCGGACGAGGCGGTTTGTCGCAGCGGTTCCTAGTCTTGCCCCATAACAAGATGTCCCTCCGTTGCAGAGGCATGACCATGAAAACAAGAAGAAAGCTGTTTCTCGCCGTCATCATCTGCGCCTTCGGTGCTGCCTACGCCGCAATACTGATGCGCCCCCTGCCACAACCTCTGGCCGTGACCCAGTACTGTCCGCCCGCTTACCCAAGCTGCGCCATACCGGTGGCAAGCATCGGTTCGATGTTGCATTGACAGTACAGCCCGGGCGTCCGTGCGGATCAGAATCACGCACGGCGCTGGACTCCCCCAACGGCCCGCGACTGGATGTCGCACAGCTGCAACGCATTCCGTCGCAAGGTGCCCATGCCACGCGCCTTGCGGCCTGGCGTCCCCTTATGGCCAATCTGATATGGTTTTTACCGGCTGATCTGAATCTGTTTTGCCCATCAGTGCATTCCTATAGTCCGTCTCGCCGTAACAGCCTGATGGGCACTGATCATGAGCGAGAGAATTCCAGCGCAGGTAATAGAGGTCACCCCTAACCTGCCGCCGATAGCAAGCAAACCCCTTTCTGCCTCCAACGGACCTGTCCACACACGTAGCTTCACCGGTTTCTACCGTGACCTGCGCCGCCTCGGCGCGGGTCTGCTGTGCCTGCTCTTCTTCGGCACCCTGTGGCTCGACTGGGACAGTCGCCAGGCGGTGCTGTGGAGCCTGGAAGACAGCAAGTTCTATATCTTCGGCGCTACGTTCTGGCCCCAGGATTTCATCCTGCTCTCGGGGCTGCTGATCATTTGCGCCTTCGGCCTGTTCTTCATCACGGTATTCGCCGGTCGCGTCTGGTGCGGCTACACCTGCCCGCAGAGCGTCTGGACCTGGATCTTCATGTGGTGCGAGCAGATCACCGAGGGCGACCGCAACCAGCGCATCAAGCTGGCCGCCGCGCCCTGGAGCGCCGGCAAGTTGCTGCGCCGCTCCGCCAAGCACGGTCTCTGGCTCGCCATCAGCCTGGCTACTGCCATTACCTTCGTCGGCTACTTCACCCCGGTACGCGATCTGGTGGCGAACCTGGCGACCTGGGAGGTCGGCGGGACTGCGCTGTTCTGGGTGATCTTCTTCACCGCCGCCACCTATATAAATGCAGGCTGGATGCGCGAGCAGGTGTGCATCCACATGTGCCCCTACGCCCGCTTCCAGAGCGTGATGTTCGACAAGGACACGCTGATCGTCTCTTACGATGCCACTCGCGGCGAGTCCCGTGGCCCGCGCAAGAAAGGCAGCGACCCGAAAACCCAGGGTCTGGGGGATTGCATCGATTGCCAGATGTGCGTGCAGGTCTGCCCCACCGGCATCGATATCCGCGACGGCCTGCAGATCGCCTGCATCGGCTGCGCCGCCTGCATCGACGCCTGCGACTCGATCATGGATCGCATGGGCTACGCCCGCGGCCTGGTGGGCTACAGCTCGGAGCGCGCGCTGGAAGGTGGCAAGACCCACCTGCTGCGCCCGCGTCTGATCGGCTATGCCATTGCCCTGATGCTGATGATCATCGCCCTCTTCTGGCTGGGTGCCACTCGTCCACAACTGTCGGTCGACGTAATCAAGGACCGCGGCATGTTCCGCGAGAACGCCGTCGGCGAGATCGAGAACATCTACAACCTCAAGCTGATCAACAAGACCCAGCGGGAGCAGCGCTATGTGGTGGAGCTGGCGGATGCCCCTGGTTTACGCCTGCAAGGCGAGCATCAGGTAAGCATCGGCGCTGGCGAGATTCTCTCGCTACCGGTCTCGGTGGCGCACACCGACGATAGCGGCCCGGCCGGTTCTCGCCCGCTGCGTTTCGTAGTACGCAGCCTGGACGACCCGACCACCGAGACCAGCGCCAACAGTACCTTCGTCAGTCCGAGGCGCTGAAGCATGGCCTGGGATCATGGCGGCGCACGCGCCGAGCGCTTAGAGTTGGGCACCAACTGGCCGCTGCCCAACCAGGAAAAGATGAAGCGCTACGAGAAATTCGCCGACGAGATCGCCGAACTGATCCGCACCGGGGTGCTTGCCCCGGGACAGAAAGTGCCCTCGGTGCGCCACGCCAGCCGCACCTACGGTGTGAGCGCTTCCACCGTGTTCCAGGCCTATTACTTACTGGAGAGTCGCGGGCTGATCATGGCCCGTGCACGCTCCGGTTACTTTGTCTGCGAGCACGTGCGCCGCCCGCTTCCGGAGCCCCAGCCCGGGCCGAGGGAAGCCGCGACCACCGAGGTGGACGTCAGCGAACTGGTGTTCTCGGTACTCAGCTCCATCAAAGACCCGGACACCGTGCCTTTCGGCTCGGCCTTCCCCAGCCCGGAACTGTTCCCCCTGCAACGCCTGGCCCGCTCCATGGCTCACGCGGTGCGGGAGATGGACCCGCGCTCGACGGTGGCCGACATGACGCCGGGCAACCATGCCCTGCGTCGGCAGATCGCCTTGCGCTACATGGTCGGCGGCCTGCCGTTGCCCATCGAGGAGTTGGTGATCTGCAATGGCGCACTGGAAGCGCTGAACCTCTGCCTGCAGGTGGTGGCGCGTCCAGGCGATCTCGTCGCCATCGAGGCACCGGCCTTCTATGCGAGCCTCCAGGTGCTCGAACGGCTGAAGCTGAAAGCAGTGGAAATCCCCGTCCACCCACGCGATGGCATCGACCTGCAAGTGCTGGAAGACAGCCTGGAGCGGCTGCCGATCAAGGCCTGCTGGTTCATGAGCAACTTCCAGAACCCTCTGGGGGCAAGTCTTTCCGAAGACAAAAAGCGCCAACTGGCGGCCCTGCTGGCCAAACATCAGGTACCGATGATCGAAGACGACGTCTACGCCGAGCTGTACTTCGGCCAGCACGCACCCAAGCCGGTCAAAGCCTTCGACAGCGAAGGCCTGGTGATGCATTGCAGTTCCTTCTCCAAGAGCCTGGCTCCCGGCTACCGGGTGGGCTGGGTGTCAGGCGGACGCTTCGCCGGACAGATCGAGCGACTGAAGCTGATGACCAGCATCTCCGCCTCGGTGCCGGCCCAGGCCGCCATCGCCGACTACCTGCAACATGGCGGCTATGACCGCCACCTGCGCAAGTTGCGCTATGCCCTGGAAAGCCAGCGCAATGCGATGCTTGCGGCGGTGGCACGGCACTTCCCCGAGGAGACCCGCGTCAGCCGCCCGGAAGGTGGCTACTTCCTCTGGCTGGAATTCCCCGAACAGGTGGATTCACTGCGCCTGTTCCAGCTCGCCCTGGCGCAGGGCATCAGCATCGCGCCGGGGCCGATTTTTTCGGCAACACGGCGTTTCGGCCATTGCGCCCGCCTCAACTATGGCCATCCCTGGAGCAATTCCAGTGAACAGGCAATGGAAACTCTCGGCAGGATAATCAGGTCTCTACTAGGCAACTCCTGATTCCGCAAACGCAGATATCTCTCACTCGAACGGGAACTCCAATAATGGAGCTTTCCCGTTTGCTTGTTATACTCGGGAATGTTCCGTCTGGGCCTTTACAGAAATCGACTTCTATTCCCAGAACATTCGCAGGGTCTTTCCGTAGTGCGTAGGTAAGTCCCCAGTAGTTGCGAGAACCGAACATTGTCCTACAAGAAGACCGCTACGACGGTCTCTATCGGGTGACCGACGCTTAGGAGGCAGACGCCTCTAGATCGCCCGCTGCAGCTGAAGACCATTAATCAGAGAAACGGATTAACCACGTGACGAAAGACGAACTGCGCGCCGAACTCGAGCGCCAGGCGCAACGTTACAAGGATGTATACGGCGGCGAAGTAACCACCTATGCCGCGCAAAGGGACCCCGAACGCAAGCCCTGGCGCAAGAAGCCCAGCCTGCTCGACAAGAGCTTCGAAAAAGAGTTGGAGAAGATCGAGAAAGAGCTCAGAGAGGAACCCTGACAAATTGTCGCACCCGGCCAGCCGAGGGAACTTTCGTATTGATTTGCGACAACTTCTGCCAGGGATACCAGGGACCGCTCGACGCCCGGGTCTGGGCGACGACCGGTTTTCTGGCATAATCGCGGCCCCTTCATGAGCCAGTCACACAACTTTCATGTTCGATCTCTTCAGCGGGCTAGATGCCTGGCTGGTGCTGAGCCTCTGTCTCGCCCTGGCATTCGTCCTGACCTTCGAGTTCATCAACGGTTTCCATGACACCGCCAACGCGGTGGCCACTGTCATCTACACCAAGGCCATGTCGCCCTACCGGGCGGTGTTCCTCTCGGGAGTCTTCAACTTCCTCGGTGTGTTGCTGGGCGGCGTCGGCGTGGCCTATGCCATCGTCCACCTGCTGCCTGTGGAACTGCTGATCAACGTCAATACCGGCCATGGCCTGGCCATGGTGTTCAGCCTGCTCACCGCGGCCATCGCCTGGAACCTGGGCACTTGGTACTTCGGTATTCCGGCCTCCAGCTCCCACACCCTGATCGGTTCGATCCTCGGTGTCGGTCTGGCCAACGCGGTGCTCACCGATGTGCCGCTGGCCGAAGGCGTGAACTGGGGCAAGGCCATCGACATCGGCCTGTCGCTGATCTTCTCGCCGGCAGCGGGCTTCCTGGTCGCCGCCCTGGTACTGCTCAGCCTGAAATGGCTGTATCCGCTGTCGAAGATGCACAAGACGCCGGAAACCCGTAAGGAACTTGACGAGAAGAAGCACCCGCCCTTCTGGAACCGCCTGGTACTGGTGCTTTCCGCAATGGCTGTGAGCTTCGTGCACGGTTCCAACGACGGCCAGAAAGGTGTTGGCCTGATCATGCTGGTGCTGATCGGTATCGTGCCGGCCAAGTTCGTCCTGGACCTGAACAGCACCACCTACCAGATCGAGCGTACCCGCGACGCAGCAACCCACCTGAGCCAGTTCTACCAGCGTCATACCAACACCCTTGGTGAAATGCTGGCCCTGGGCAAGAGCAATGGCAGCGAGATGCCGCAGCTCTATCGCTGCGATCCGAAGCAGACCGAGCCGACCATCGCCGCCCTGCTGGACAAGCTTAACGGCGTTGCCAACTACCGGGACCTGAGCGACGAAACCCGCGTGGAAGTACGCCGCTACCTGCTCTGCCTGGACGACACCGCGAAGAAAGTGGGCAAGCTTTCCGAGCTGCCGGCCCGTGAAAAGGCCGACCTGGAGAAGCTGCGCAAGGACCTGACCGCCACCACCGAGTACGCGCCGTTCTGGGTGATCCTGGCCGTGGCCCTGGCGCTCGGCATCGGCACCATGGTGGGCTGGAAGCGTGTGGTGCGCACCGTCGGTGAGAAGATCGGCAAGCACGGCATGACCTACGCACAGGGCATGAGCGCGCAGATCACCGCTGCCTGCGCCATCGGCCTGGCCAACGTCTACAGCCTGCCGGTGTCCACCACCCACGTGCTGTCGTCCGGAGTCGCCGGCACCATGGTCGCCAACAAGAGCGGCCTGCAAGGCGGTACCGTGCGCAACATCCTGATGGCCTGGGTACTCACCCTGCCGACTACGATCGTGTTGTCCGCCGCCCTCTTCTGGCTGGCCATCACCTTCATCGTCTGATTCGGACGAGCATGAAAAACGGGCGCCTTGTGGCGCCCTTTTTCGTTCCTGATTCTTCAACTACGGGAGCGAATTCATTCGCGAGTAAATTCGCTCCCACAATGAGTTCCCTTCAACGGCGCTTGCTACTACCCAGCAACGATCCCATCAGGCCGCGCACCAGTTGCCGGCCGAGCTGATTGGCCGCCTGGCGCACCGCCGTCTTCATCGCCTGGCTGGCGAAGGAACCCAGCAGCTCACCGGCGAGGTCTCCCACGCCAGGCTGGCTGGCCGAAGCCTTGCCGCCCGTCTGCTCCGGCTCTTCGACGGGCGCCTGGGCTGCGCGGGCGGTGAGCATTTCATAGGCGGACTCGCGATCGATCGGCTTATCGTAACGACCGGCCTGGGGCGAACTCCGCACCAGTGCGGCGCGTTCGCTGTCATTCAACGGACCGATTCGCGACTGCGGCGGAGCGATGGCTACGCGCTGGACCATGGCCGGCGTGCCCTTTTCTTCCAGGGTGCCCACCAGGGCCTCGCCGATACCCAGTTCAGTGAGCACGGCCAACGCGTCGAACGCCGGGTTGGGGCGGAAACCATCGGCCACTGCGCGTAGCGACTTCTGTTCCTTGGCGGTGAAAGCGCGCAGGCCATGCTGGATGCGCAAGCCGAGCTGCGCCAGCACATCATCCGGCAGATCGCTGGGGGATTGGGTGACGAAGTACACGCCAACGCCCTTGGAACGAATCAGTCTCACCACTTGCTCCAGGCGCTCCTGGAGGGCCTTCGGGGTACCTGTGAAGAGCAGATGCGCTTCATCGAAGAACAGCGCCAGCACCGGTTTGTCGGCATCGCCACGCTCGGGCAGTTGCTCGAAAAGTTCGGCCAGCAGCCAGAGCAGGAAAGTGGCGTACACCTTGGGAGCCTCATGGACGAGACGACTGGCATCCAGCAGATGGATGCGCCCACGGCCGTCTCGATCCGGCTGGAGGATGTCCTCCAGTTGCAGTGCCGGCTCCCCGAACAGTGCCTCGGCGCCCTGCTGTTCCAGGGTGGCCAGGCGCCGCAGGAGTGCCTGGGCAGAGGAACCCGCGAACAGGGCGCGGTCCTCTCCCAGCAGCTCCGGGTGATCCTTGAGGTGGTTGAGCAGGGCTTTCAGATCCTTCAGGTCGAGCAGCAGCAGACCCTCACGATCAGCCACCTGGAAGGCTGCATAGAGCGCGGCCTGCTGGCTGTCGGTCAGTTCCAGCAGGTTACCCAGCAGCAGCGGCCCCATCTCGCTGAGCGTGGTACGCAGCGGATGGCCGGACTGCCCGGCAACGTCCCAGAGCGTTACCGGGTAGGCCTGGGGCCGGTGGCCCAGCCAGGGCATGGAGGCGATGCGCTCGGCCACCTTGCCCTGGGGGTTGCCCATTGCGCCAAGACCGCACAGATCACCTTTGATATCCGCCGCGAACACCGCCACACCGGCATCGCTGAAGACTTCGGCCAGATGCTGGAGGGTCACGGTCTTGCCGGTGCCAGTGGCGCCAGCGATCAGCCCGTGGCGATTGGCCAGTTTCATGGCCTGGGATACGGCATTGCCCTGTGGGCCAGCGCCGAGAATCAGGGAACTTTGATCGGGCATTTCGCCTTCCTCGGTTAAAGCTTTCATTGATTCCCGCCGATATATAAACCGACGTTTCTACTCAGTTTTTCAGCACTCGCGTGCCATAAAGACTGGTGCCTGACCCAACCGGACGCAAGCAAACATGATCAAAAACCTCAGGTTCAGCCACAAGATTCTGCTCGCCGCCTCGCTGGTGGTCATTGCAGCCTTCTCGCTGTTCACCCTGTACAACGATTACTTGCAAAGGAATGCGCTCCGAGACGATTTGGAAAACTACCTGCAGGAAATGGGCGATGTCACCGCCAGCAATATCCAGAACTGGCTATCGGGCCGGATTCTGCTGGTGGAAAGCGTGGCCGAATCCCTGGCTGCCAACTCTTCACCTGAGGCCGTACCTGCGTTGCTGCAACAGCGGGCACTGAGCTCGACATTTGCGTTCACCTATTTCGGTACCCAGGACGGGCAATTCACCATGCGCCCGGACAGCGCAATGCCTGAGGGCTACGACCCGCGCACCCGTCCCTGGTACCAGGGCGCCAAGAGCGCTGGCGGCACCACCCTCACCGAACCCTATGTGGACGCAGCCACCGGCCAGCTGATCATGACCATTGCCACACCGGTCCAGTCCCTCGGCGTAGCCGGTGGCGACCTGAGCCTGCAGACGCTGGTGCAGATCATCAACGCGCTGGACTTCGACGGCATGGGCTACGCCTTCCTGGTTAGTTCCGACGGCAAGATCCTGGTGCATCCGAACAAGGACATGGTGATGAAAAGCCTGCGGGACATCTATCCGCAGAACACGCCTGCCATCAGCACCGGTTTCAGCGAAGTCGAACTGGATGGCAGCACCCGCATCCTCACTTTCGCCCCGGTAAAGGGCCTGCCTTCTGTTAACTGGTACATCGGTGTCTCGGTGGACAAAGACAAGGCCTACAGCATGCTCAGCGAGTTCCGTGCATCGGCCATCATTGCCACCGTGATCGCAGTGGTGATCATCATGATCCTGCTCGGCATGCTGATCCGTGTGCTGATGCAGCCCTTGCACATCATGGGTCGCGCCATGCAGGACATCGCCCAGGGTGAAGGCGACCTGACTCGCCGCCTGGCGATCCATACCCAGGATGAGTTCGGCGAACTGGCCAGTGCTTTCAACCGCTTCGTCGAGCGTATCCACGGCTCCATCCGCGAAGTGTCCTCGGCCACCAATCAGGTGAACCAGGTGGCCAAGCTCGTGCTCAACGCCTCCAACTCGTCCATGAGCAACTCCGACGAGCAGGCCAACCGCACCAACAGCGTCGCCGCGGCGATCAATGAACTGGGCGCCGCCGCCCAGGAAATCGCCCGCAACGCCGCCGATGCCTCGCACCAGGCGTCCTCCGCACGCACCCTCGCCGAGGATGGCCGTCAGGTGGTGGAGCGCACCATTTCCGCGATGAACGAACTGTCCGGGAAGATCCGCGCCTCCTGCGGCAACATCGAGACGCTGAACAGCAAGACGGTGAACATCGGCCAAATCCTCGAAGTGATCAAAGGCATTTCCGAACAGACCAACCTGCTGGCACTCAACGCCGCCATCGAGGCCGCCCGCGCCGGGGAAGCCGGCCGTGGTTTCGCCGTGGTGGCCGATGAAGTGCGCAACCTGGCGCATCGCACCCAGGAGTCGGCGCAGGAAATCCAGCAGATGATCGAGGAACTGCAGGTCGGCGCCCGCGAAGCGGTCACCACCATGACCGAGAGCCAGCGCTACAGCGAGCAGAGCGTGGAAATCGCCAACCAGGCCGGCGAGCGCCTGGGCAGCGTGACCCATCGCATCGGCGAGATCGACGGCATGAACCAGTCGGTGGCCACCGCCACCGAGGAACAGACCGCCGTGGTCGACTCGCTGAACATGGACATCACCGAGATCAACACCCTCAACCAGGAAGGCGTGGAAAACCTCCAGGCCACCCTGCGCGCCTGTGCCGACCTCGACCAGCAGGCTGCGCGTCTGCAACAACTGGTGGGCAGCTTCCGGATCTGACCCCAACTCTCTCCTCTTCGGAGAGAGGGCGATTAACGCCCCAAACGAAGAAGGCGCCCTATGGCGCCTTCTTCGCTTCTTCTTCCTCTTCCTGCGTCTTTCGCCATAACTCGGCGGCCCCTGGGAACTCGGTGCCGTTTTCCTCGCTCAGCTCATCGGGGTCATAACGCCGCACGCAGCCTTCGCCAAGCGTAGGCGGTGGACTGGAGGTGGCTCGGTCACGTGGGTCAGCCATGGCAGCGATCCTCAGACTTCCGGTGGTTGTTCAGGGTCATGCTGAGCAAAGCCCTTCACCGCGCGCAGCACATCGCGGCGACTGATCTGGCCGACCAGAACCCCCTCCTCGACTACTGGAAAACGCCGTCGCTTGTCGCGCAGGAAGCGCTGGCAGACATCAATGATGTCGGCTTCGGGCGAAACGCTCTCCACCTGGGTGGACATATATCCGCCGACATTGCCAATCGCCGCTTCGTAATACGCGCCGGAAAGTATGCCGCGCAGGCAATCGCCCTCCGAGAGCATGCCAATCAGGTGGCCCTGCGAGTCCACCACGGGCGCACCAGATACCCGATGCTCCAGTAGCCGCTCGATGGCGAGGAGAAGATCGGTGTCGGGCCTGAAGGTCACCAGGTGGCGGGTCATGTAGTCGCGCACCTTTATGGATTTGAGCATGGGCGGGCTCCTGTTCCGGTTGACCGGAGCGGATGCCCGCCAAGGTCGTCAGTTGAACACGACGGTCTTGTTGTCGTGCACCAGTACCCGGTCTTCAAGGTGATAGCGTAGTCCACGGGACAGCACCATCTTCTCCACGTCCTTGCCGAAGCGAACCATGTCTTCAACGCTGTCGCGATGGGTCACTCGCACCACGTCCTGTTCGATGATCGGGCCGGCATCCAGCTCTTCAGTGACGTAGTGGCACGTGGCGCCGATCAGCTTCACACCACGCAGTGAAGCCTGGTGGTAAGGCTTGGCCCCCACGAAGGACGGCAGGAAGCTGTGGTGAATGTTGATCACCTGATGGGCATAACGCTGGCAGAGTTCCGGCGGGAGAATCTGCATGTAGCGGGCAAGCACGACGGTATCGGCATTGTGCTCCTCCACCAGGCGCGAAACCTCATCGAAGGCCGGCTGCTTGTTCTTCGCATCCACCGGTACGTGGAAATAAGGAATGCCGTGCCACTCCACCATGCTGCGCAGGTCATCGTGGTTGGCGATCACGCAGGGTATCTCGCAATCCAGCTCACCGCTGTGCCAGCGGTGCAGCAAGTCGGCCAGGCAGTGGGACTCGCGACTGGCCATCAGCACGACGCGCTTCTTCACTTCGGAGTCGGTCACCCGCCAGTCCATGGCGAACTCACGGGCTATGGGCGCGAACGCCTGGCGGAAACCATCCAGATCGAAAGGCAGGGAATCGGCACGGATTTCATGGCGCATGAAGAACCAGCCGCTCTGATTATCCGAATGATGGCTGGCCTCGGTAATCCAGCCGTTGTAGGTAGCCAGGAAGTTACTGACCTTGGCTACGATGCCGACGCCGTCCGGACAGGCAATCACCAGACGAAATGTGCGCATTTGGGAACACTCCAGAGACTTCACAAAGGCGGCCATTCTAGCCACTACGCGCAAAAACTTCAGTAACCACGTGGGTTACAGCGGATTGCCGGCCATCGTAAAAAAAGCGCGACGCACAACTAAGGGGCGTAAGCGGACATCGATATAGCGAGTGTACGAAGCGCAATTACGCACTTGAGCGACCGGCGGACTAGTATGAAAGAAGAAGTCGCCGACAATGCGTACAAAAGTTTTCCTGCTTATTTACTTGCAGATAATCGCTGTCTATTATTGATGACACTTCGCAATCGCAAGTCAACGTACGATTCCAACAAGGGACGCCGACATGTCGCTGATCAACGAATACCGGGCAACGGAAGAAGCCATCAAGGAGCTCCAGGAGCGCCTGAAGAACCTGTCCCAGGACGACAAGCTGAAAAAAGAACTTGAGTTCGAAGGCAAACTGCGCACTCTGATGGGCGAATATCAGAAGTCCCTGCGCGACATCATTGCCCTGCTCGATCCCGATGCCCGCTCCACCAAGGCCCCGCGCGCCGCGAAAGCCTCTGCCACCGGCAGCAAGCGCGCCCGCAAGGTCAAGCAGTACAAAAACCCGAACACCGGTGAAGTCATCGAAACCAAAGGCGGCAACCACAAGACTCTGAAAGAGTGGAAAGCCAAGTGGGGCGCTGACACCGTTGAAAGCTGGGCCACCATCCTGGGCTAAGCCTTCAGCAATAAAGAACGCCAGCATCTGCTGGCGTTTTTTATTGGCGCGGGCAAACCCCGGAAGTACCCGGGGCGTTTTCACAACTGATAGCGATGCCGCAGTTCCGTGGCATATCGACGCCACTCCAGCAACACCACCTGTTGTGCCGGATCAGCTTTGAGCTGGAACTCATCCAGCGCCTTGAAAAAACTCTCCATGGTATTAGGCGCCCCGAATTCCGGGCTATTCAGCCGATTCCTGCAAAACGCCTCCCATCGTGAGCGGTCGGATTCCGACAAAGTTTCAGGGAAGTTTCTTGCACGGTAACGGAACAGCAACTCAGGCAGGCGCGGGTCATCGAACGGCCAATTCTCGCGAGACAAACGTTGCGGATCGGCGAGCCGCACTTGTTCACACAGGCGACGATCACGGTCACCGAGGAATCCGTCATACAACTGCTGCTCCGGATCATCCGGCGAAGAGAATTCCTCTTCCGCATAAATAACCGGCAACTTCTCTTGCCAGATGACAGCCTGCTCGGTGAGCAACGCGGCACGACGTTGGCAGAGTTCCAGATCAACGCCCAGGCGCTGCCGATCAGCTTCGCGCAGCACCGCTAGGGGAGCGACTACCGGACAACGATTGATATGCAGCAATTTCAGCGGCACCGGCAGTTCGCCTTCAGCCAGGTCATCGCGTCGGGTATAGAGGCGCTGGCGCAGCACTTCCGCATCCAGTTCGAGCAGCGGGCCCGGCTCCGACTGCAGGTCCAACACGATCAGCGCGTTGCGGTTGCGCGGATGCCAGGCAAGGGGTAGCACCACTGCCAGGTAATGTCGCTCACCGGAGAAGCGCCCGGAGATGTGCACCAGAGGTTGCAGCAGCCGCACCTGCTCCTGGACCTTGTGCTTGCTGCGCAGCTGGTAGAGATAGTCGAACAGCTTCGGCTGGCGCTCGCGCAGGAGGCGTGCCAGGGCAATGGTCGCGCGGACGTCGGAAAGTGCATCGTGGGCCTGACCATGGTCGATGCCGTTGGCCGCAGTGAGCAGCTCCAGCCGCAGGCTGACGCGACCGTCCTGTTGCGGCCACTCGATGCCCTCTGGACGCAGTGCATAGGCAGTACGTACCAGGTCGATCAGATCCCAGCGGCTGTTACCGCCCTGCCACTCGCGAGCGTAAGGATCATAGAAGTTGCGATAGAGGCTGTAGCGGGTGACTTCATCATCGAAGCGCAGGGTGTTGTAGCCGGCGCCGCAGGTTCCTGGCAGGGCCAATTCGGCATGTACCCGATGCATGAACTCGGCTTCGCCCAACCCTTTCGCCGCCAGGGTAGCGGGCAGGATGCCGGTGACCAGGCAAGCGGCCGGATGGGGCAGGATGTCATCGCTGGGCTTGCAGTAGAGGTTGATCGGCTCGCCGATCTCGTTGAGCGCCTCGTCAGTCCGAATTCCGGCTACCTGCAGTGGCCGGTCGCACCGCGGGTTGATGCCGGTGGTTTCGTAGTCGTGCCAGAAAATGCTGGAAGTCACGGCGTCCCCCTTGTTCGTGAGCTGGGCAGTCTATCACCGGGACGTGTATGGCAAAGGCGCTGAACGGGCGGTGAAACTTCGCCATCCAACGACTTGCTGGGCGGTTTCCGGCGTGCCTAGAATCGCCGCCACTGGACGATCGCCCCCCGCCAAGGACTGCCCCATGCCCGTGCCTCTCGCACTTCGCGCACGCACCTGCGTGCCATGCGCTCCGTCGAAAACTCCAAATCTTTCACAGCATGCGGGCTGAGTCTTCTCGGCCAGGTTGCCTGGATACCGGCCGCTCGCTAGCATCTGGCTTTCCCCTTGGCGCCCAGCCGATGCCCGCAAACCGAGCCAGTCCCCAACCTGCCGACTCCCAGGCCCAACCGCTGGACACCCGCTACCAGGTGGAAACACCGGAAGGCATCGACCTGATTCTGCGTCCGGCCGGCCTGTTGCCACGCGCTCTTGCCTATGCCATCGACCTGGCCATTCGTGGCGCCATCATGCTGGTGCTGTTCATTGCCCTGGCCCTGCTCGGACAACTCGGTTTCGGCCTCGGCCTGATCCTCATGTTCCTGCTCAACTGGTGGTACATGGTGCTGTTCGAAGTACTCAATCAGGGCCGCTCGCCCGGCAAGCAGATAATGGGGCTGCGTGTCGTGCATGACGACGGTACTCCCATTGGCTGGTCCGCCTCCCTGGTGCGAAACCTGTTGCGCTTCGTCGATCTGCTGCCCTTCGCCTATACCCTGGGCGCCCTCAGCTGCCTCCTGCATCCAACGTTCAAGCGCCTGGGTGATATCGCCGCCGGCAGCCTGGTGGTCTATCGCGACGAGAAGACCCAGCGTCCCGAACTACCAGATGCCGAGCCTGAGCGCGCACCATTCGACCTGACCCTCGCCGACCAGCGCGCCCTGCTGGGATTCGCCGAACGCCAGGCCGACTTATCACCGGCCCGCCGCGCTGAACTCGCCGGCATCCTCGCCGCGCCGCTGAACGTGATGCCGCAACAGGCCCAAGCCCGCATCAACGGCATCGCCCGTGGTCTGCTGGGATCGAGCACGCCATGAAACAGAATCTCTTCGAACGCCAGCATCAGGCTGGCTGGAAAGCCTTCGCCGATCTGCTCGATCGCCTCGAACGTGGCAAGGCCGATGCTCGCGCCTGCGAAAGCTTCTCCGCCGACTACAGGCAGGTCTGCCAACAGCTGGCACTGGCCCAGGAGCGCGGTTATAGCAGCCACCTGGTGGAGCACCTGCACCAACTGGCCATGCGCGGCCACCAGCAGTTCTACCGCCATCGCAGCCACCTCGGCGCGCGCCTGCTGGGCTTCCTGCTGGGCGGATTCCCGCGCCTGGTGCGCAGCCAGTGGCGCAGCATCGCTGCCGCCTGCCTGCTGTTCTATGGCAGCCTGCTGTTGATGGGCCTGCTGGTGCACAACTGGCCGGATCTGGTCTACAGCGTGCTGGATCCGGAGCAGGTGTCGTCGATGGAGTCCATGTACGACCCTGACGCCCGACGCATCGGCCCCATGAGCGAACGAGACTCCGGGGACGACTGGATGATGTTCGGCCACTACATCATGAACAACATCGGCATCGCCTTTCAGACTTACGCAGGCGGCCTGCTCTTCGGCGTCGGTAGCCTGTTCTTCCTTTTGTTCAACGGCCTCCACATAGGTGCGGTGGCCGGGCACCTGACTCAGATCGGCTTCGGCGAAACCTTCTGGTCCTTCGTCATCGGTCACGGTGCGTTCGAACTCACCGCCATCGCCTTCGCCGGTGCCGCCGGCCTGCAACTGGGCTGGGCCCTGCTCGCGCCAGGCCGTCTGCCCCGCGGCGAAGCGCTGCGCCTGGCCGGTGCACGCAGCGTACAGCTGGTAGCCGGAGTGATACTGCTGCTGGTGATCGCTGCTTTCATCGAAGCCTATTGGTCCTCCATGACCCTGGTCACGCCCCAGGTGAAATACTGGGTTGGCGCCTGCCTCTGGCTGCTGGTCGCGCTCTATTTCGGGCTGGTGGGCAGGAGGACTCATGCGCCTGACTGACGCCAGCGTCACTATCCGTCCGCGTAGCGCCTGGGAGGCCATGGACCTCGGCGTACTGCTGGCGCGTCGCCATGCCGGCCTGCTGATGGCCAGTTGGGCACTGGTGACCCTGCCGGTGTTCGGCCTCCTCACGCTGGTTTGCTGGAAGTATCCGGGCCTGGCGGTCTTCCTTTTCTGGCTGCTGAAGCCCGCCTATGAACGGCTGCCGCTGTACATTCTCTCCCGCGCCCTGTTTGGCGACACGCCGACCCTCAGGCAGGCCCTGCGCGCATATCCGCGACTGCTCAAGCCGCAGTTGCTCGCCAGCCTGACCTGGCGGCGCCTCAGCACCACCCGAAGTTTCGATCTGCCGGTGCTGCAACTGGAAGGACTTTCCGGGCAGGCACGCAGCCAGCGCCTGGTGGTCCTGGGGCAACGCAACGCGGGCGGTGCCACTTGGCTGACGGTGATCGGCGTGCATCTGGAATCCGCCCTCTGGTTCGGCTTCATCACACTGCTCTACCTGATGCTGCCCCAGCAGGTGGTGATCGACTGGGACTGGCAGAAGCTTCTGGAAATGGCCTCGGGCGAGTGGCTATGGCTGGAGCACCTGTCCAACAGCCTCTATGCCTTGGTACTGGTGATCTGGGGACCGGTCTACGTCGCCTGCGGTTTCACCCTGTACCTGAACCGTCGAACGTCCCTGGAAGGCTGGGACATCGAATTGCAGTTCCGCCGCATGCGCCAGCGCCTGACCGGTACCGCTTACGCGCTTCTGCTGGGCCTGGGATTGCTGCTAAGCCAGCTGCCGCAACCGGCCATGGCAGATGACGCGCCGGCCCTGTGCCTTGCACCCCAGGCCTTCCTCGATGGCCCCGATGCCGAACGCCTCACCCACCAGTCGCTGACCGGCAAGGCCGCGAAGGAAGACATTGGCGCCCTGCTGGACAATCCGCCCTTCCAGAACCGGGAAACCGTCACTCGCTGGCGTCTGGGCGAGGAGGCCGCCGACAAGGAACTGAAGCCCGAAGACGTCGAAGGCTGGGCCGAGTTCATCCGCAGCCTGTTCAAGCTGGCCGAGTACGCCAAGAGCCTGGACACACTTGCCCTGGTCATCAAGGTACTGCTCTGGGGTGCGCTGATCAGCCTTCTGGCCCTGCTGCTCTGGCGCTACCGCGACTGGCTCAGCACCTTCGCCGGACGACTGGGACTGCCCCAGCACCGCACACGCGTAGCGCCTTCAGTGCTGTTCGGTCTGGAGCTGGCGCCGGAAAGCCTTCCGGACGATGTCGCTGCGGAGGCCGAGCGCCTCTGGTCCAGCCAACCCCGCGAAGCCCTCGGTTTGCTCTATCGCGCCCTGCTGAGCCGCTTGCTGCACGACTTCCGCCTGCCGCTCAAGCAATCCCATACCGAAGGTGAAGTGCTGCAACTGGTGCGTCGCCTGGACAACACCGAGCTGGAAGGTTTCAGCCAGGTCCTCACCGGGCACTGGCAGAACCTCGCCTACGGCCACCGCCTGCCCGCAAGCGAATTGCGCCAAGGCCTCTGCGATGGCTGGCGTCGCCTGTTCAACGCCGGAGCCGCAACATGAAACCGCGCCTGCGCTTCCTGATCTGCGCCGGCCTGTTCCTTTTACTGGGCCTGCTGGCGATCCATCTCGGTGGGCGTCTGCAGCCCTATCAGGACATCGTCGAACACGGCCCCGCGCCGGAAGTGCTGGGCAATCCGTACCTCGCCGCCGAGCACTTCCTGCGCAAGCAGGGCCTGCAAGTAGTGCGGGCGAACGGCCTGGAAGTACTCGACAATCTGCCCAGTGCCGGCCACAGCCTGTTGCTGCTCGGCAGCCGCTCACGCATGACGCCACGCCAGGCCGACCGCCTGCTGGAGTGGGCGAGCAAGGGCGGACACCTACTGTTCATCACCGAGCGCATCTATGACGAAAGCGACGGCAAGAGCGGCGACCTGCTGGCGGATCGGCTGGGCATCCAGCAATTCGAAGCCAAGGAGCTCGACGAAGACAAAAGCACTGAGCCCGAGGCGCCTGAGGACAACCGCACCGAGGAACAGGCTGCGGCCTCTGTCTCTCCCCAGGACGACCAGGAGCTCGCAGAGGGAGATCCGTTCCCCGAGCTGACCAAGCTCTATCTGGAAAATGAACAGGCACCGGCCTACGCCGGCTTCGACCCTGAATTCCACCTCTACGACAGCCAGAACCGCGCCCATGCCTGGGCCAACAGCGCCAAGGCCACGCACATGCTGCAGCTGGACCACGGCGACGGTCTGGTCACCGTGCTTACCGACGGCTGGATCTGGCAGAACCGCGATATAGACGAGTACGACAACGCCTGGCTGCTCTGGTATCTGACCCAGGACAGCACCGTCACCCTGCTCTACCGCGCCGAACGCGACAGCCTGGTCACCCTGCTCGGACAGAACTTCCCCGAAGCCCTGGTGGCCCTCGCCCTGTTCGTCGTCCTGCTGCTTTGGCACGTTGGCCAACGCCAGGGGCCGCTGCAGGCGCCAGCCAGCCGCGCGCGCCGGCAACTGCAAGAACACCTGCGCGGAAGCGCCGACTTCCTGCTCCGTCGCAGTGGCCAGTCCAGCCTGCTGCAAGGTCTGCAACGTGATATCCAGCGCCGCGCCCGTCATCGTCACCCCGGATTCGAACGGCTCCCCGTGGCCGAGCAGTGGCAGGTGCTGGGCCGCCTGACCCGTCTGCCGCCCAGCGCCATCAGCCAGGCCATGCGGCCGCTGCCCAAGCAACGGCTTACCGCCGCCGACTTCACCCGCCAGGTCGCCCACCTGCAAACCCTCAGGAATGCCCTATGAGCGAAGAGATTTCCGATCCGTCGCAAACCGAAGCCAGCAGCGCTTCCGCGCCCTCGGCCGCCATCCAGCGTCAGCGCGCCAGCCAATTGGCCCAGGCGTTGCGCGTGGAATTGCAGAAGGCCGTGATCGGCCAGGTCGCCGTAATCGACGATGTGCTCACTGCCTTGCTGGCTGGCGGACACGTATTGGTGGAAGGTGTGCCGGGCCTCGGCAAGACGCTGCTGGTCCGCGCCCTGGCCCGCTGCTTCGGCGGCGAGTTCTCGCGTATCCAGTTCACCCCCGACCTGATGCCCAGCGACGTGACTGGCCACGCCGTGTATGACATGCAGAGCGAGCAGTTCAAGCTGCGCAAGGGACCGGTGTTCACCAACCTGCTACTGGCGGACGAGATCAACCGTGCCCCGGCCAAGACCCAGGCCGCGCTACTGGAAGTGATGCAGGAACGCCAGGTGACCCTGGAAGGCCGCGCCCTGCCGGTACCCCAACCCTTCCTCGTGCTGGCGACGCAGAACCCTATCGAGCAGGAAGGTACCTATCCCCTGCCAGAAGCCGAGCTGGACCGCTTCATGCTCAAGCTGCGCATGGATTACCCGGCCGCTGATGAAGAACTGAACCTGGTACGCCAGGTCACCCGCTCGGCTCGCGCCGATATGCTCGAAGTGGCGCCGTTGCGCACCCTGTTGCAAGCCCGTGACGTCCTGGCTCTGCAGAGGATCGCCAGCGATCTGCCGGTGGACGACCAGGTGCTGGACTACGCCGTGCGCCTGGCCCGCGCCACACGTAGCTGGCCTGGCCTGGCCATGGGGGCCGGACCGCGCGCTTCCATCGCCCTGGTCCGCGGTGGCCGTGCCCGCGCACTGCTGCGCGGCGGCGATTTCGTGCTGCCGGACGACATCAAGGGCTGTGCCCTGGCGGTACTGCGCCATCGCGTACGCCTTTCGCCGGAACTGGATATCGAGGGCCTGTCGGTGGATCAGGTACTCCAGCAACTCCTAGATCAGGTACCGGCGCCGCGCCTATGAAGCCTTCCCGCGCACTGCTGGTGCTGGTGGCCGGGCTCTTCGGCCTGGCCCTGCTGCTCGGCACGCTGCCAGCGTTGGGCATCAAGCTGCCCGAGCAGTTGAACCTGCTCTGGTGGGGTCTACTCTGCGCCCTCATCCTGCTTGGCCTGTTGGATTGCGCCTGGCTGCGCCGCCTGCCATCACCGCGCCTGGAGCGTAACCTTCCGGGGAATCTGGCACTGGGACGCTGGAGCGATGTCCGACTGACCCTCCATCACGGCTATGGCCGCTCCGTGGAAATCGATCTGTTCGACCAGGTCCCGGCCGCCATGGAGTTCGAGCCCCTGCCCCAGCGCGTAGCTCTGCACCCGGGTGAGCACACCGACTTCGGCTATCGGGTGCGCCCAGTCAAGCGCGGCCATTTCCACTTCCCAGCCTGCGAAGTGCAACTGCCCAGTCCGCTGGGCCTGTGGCGGCACAAGCGCGTGCTCGACCTGCCCGGTGAAGCACGCGTCTACCCGGACTTCGCGCGCCTCTATGGCGCGCAACTGAAGGCCGTGGACGACTGGCTCAGCCAACTCGGCGTGCGCCAGCGACCGCGCCGCGGCCTGGGCCTTGAATTCCACCAGCTTCGGGAGTTCCGCGACGGCGACACCTTGCGTCAGATCGACTGGAAGGCCACCGCGCGCAAACGCACGCCGATCGCCCGCGAGTACCAGGACGAGCGTGACCAGCAGATCGTCTTCCTGCTCGACTGCGGTCGCCGCATGCGTAGCCAGGACGGCGATCTCTCGCACTTCGACCACGCCCTCAACGCAAGCCTGCTGCTCAGCTATGTGGCGCTGCGCCAGGGCGATGCGGTTGGCCTGTCCACCTTCGCTGCCGAACGTGATCGCTTCGTGGCGCCGGTGAAGGGGCCGGCGCAGTTGAATGTGCTGCTCAATGGCGTCTACGACCTGGACAGCACCCTGCGCCCAGCCGACTACAGCGCCGCTGCGGACGTGCTGCTGGCACGCCAGCGGCGCCGCGCACTGGTGGTACTGGTGAGCAACTTGCGCGATGAGGACGACACTGAACTGTTCAACGCAGTGAAACGCCTCGGTCGCCAACACCGACTGCTGGTAGTCAGCTTGCGTGAGGAAGTCCTTGACAGCCTGCGCCATACCCCGGTCCAGGGCTTCGATGACGCCCTCGCCTATTGCGGCACAGTGGACTACCTGAATGCCCGCAACAGCCTGCATGAACGCCTCGCAGCCCACGGCGTGCCGGTACTGGACGCGCGCCCCAGCGAGCTGGGACCCCAGCTGGTGAGCCGCTACCTGGCGTGGAAGAAGGCAGGAGCGCTGTAGGGGCGAATTCATTCGCCAAGGAGAACGCAGGTCTCCCCCTCCCTCCCCCAAAGAAAAAGGCGAAGCACCTGGCTTCGCCTTTTCCCACTCCACTGAACCTCAGTGGTGCTTGCGCGGCACCGACTTGAGCAGTTCGGCCGGAGGCATCTCACAGTTGATCTTGCGCCCCAGCAGCTCCTCGATCGGCGGCAGTGCGAAGGCATCGTCCTCACCAGCGAAGCTGATGGAGGTGCCGCTGGCGCCAGCGCGGCCGGTACGGCCGATGCGGTGGACGTAATCGTCCGGATCTTCCGGCAAGGTGAAGTTGATCACGTGGCTGATGCCGTCGATGTGGATACCACGGCCGGCGACATCGGTGGCCACCAGTACGCGGATCTTGCCTTCACGGAAGCCTTCCAGGGTCTTGATGCGCTTGTGCTGGGGCACGTCACCGGACATCTGGGCGGCGCTGATGCCGTCCTTCGTCAGACGTTCCTCGATACGGCGCACTTCGTCCTTGCGGTTGGCGAAGACCATGACGCGGGTCCAGTCGTTCTGGGCGATCAGGTTGTAGAGCAGCTTGTACTTGTCGCTGCCAGCCACGGCGTAGACGTGCTGTTCAACGGTTTCGCTGGCAACGTTCTCCGGCTCGATCTCGACGATGGCCGGGTCGACGGTCCACTGCTTGGCCAGATTCATCACGTCTTCGGTGAAGGTGGCCGAGAACAGCAGGGTCTGGCGCTCCCCCTTGAACGGAGTCTGGCGGATGATCTGGCGCACTTGCGGAATGAAGCCCATGTCCAGCATTCGGTCGGCTTCGTCCAGCACCATCACTTCGACCATGTCCAGGTGCACTTCGCCGCGCTGGTTGAAGTCCAGCAGCCGGCCGGGGGTGGCGACCAGGATGTCGCAGAAGCGCGATTCCAGTTGCTTGAGCTGCTTGTCGAAGTCCATACCGCCGACGAAGCTCATTACGGTCAGGCCGCTGTGCTTGGTAAGTGCCTGGGCATCCTTGGCGATCTGCACTACCAGTTCGCGGGTCGGCGCGATGATCAGCGCGCGCGGCTCGCCCATGTAGCGCTCTTTCGGTGGCGGGGTCTGCAGCAGCTGGGTAATGGTGGAAATCAGGAAGGCGGCGGTCTTGCCGGTACCGGTTTGGGCACGGCCGATTGCATCCTTGCCCTTCAGGGTGTGGCCGAGGACCTGTGCCTGGATCGGGGTGCAGTAGGGGAAGCCCAGATCGTGGATGGCGTGCATAAGGCTCGGATCGAGGTTGAAGTCGTGGAAGCGGGTTTTGCCTTCCTGGGGCTCCACCACGAAGTCTTCGAGCTTCCAGTTATCCACAGGGCGCGCAGCCTTGGTTGGGCGCTCACGACGCGGCTTGTCGGATTTTGGTTTGTCGCTGCGGGGCTTTTTCTCGCCACGGGGCGGGCGTTCGCTGGAGCCTTCGGCCTTTTCGCCTGCTTCGTGAGGCGCTTTCTTCGGTTTGGCCGGACGCTCTTCCTTGTCGGTACGGGCGGGGGCTGGAGCGGTTGGGGTGGGGCCGGCCTGCGGCTCTTCACCCTTGCTGAAAATCTTCTTGAGTGCTTTGAGCACGGTGGTCTCGTCGATTGATTAAGGAATGAACGGCCGCCAGTGTAAAGCAAGATGCCCGCAGGGCGAAGAGCTGCGGGCATTCAAGGGCTTGACTTGGACTACGGAAGCGTCTCCAGCAGCAACCTGCGAACGTTTCCGCCCATGATGAGGGCAATGTCCGCTTCGCTGAATCCGGCGTCCTTGAGGCCTTGGGTCAGTTGCGCCAGGCCACTGGTGTCGAACGGGGTGTGCACGGCGCCGTCGAAGTCCGAACCCAGCGCTACGTGTCGCACGCCCACCTTGTCGGCGACATAGCGAATCGCCGTGACGATGGCTTTCACCGAGGTCTCGCACACTGCGGTGTCCCAGTAGCCGATGCCGATCACCCCGCCGGTGGCGGCAATGCGCTGGACATGCGCGTCACTGAGGTTCCGGGTGCCCGGGCAGGTGCCTTCGACACCGGTGTGGGACACCAGCACCGGACGCTCGGCCATGTTCAGCACGTCGTCGATCAGCGCACGGGACGCATGGGCCAGGTCCACCAGCATCTTCTTCTCTTCCAGGTGGGCTATGACCCGGCGGCCGAAGGGGGTCAGACCGCCCTTCTCCAGGCCGTGGGCGGAACCACCAACCTCGTTATCGAAGAAATGCGTCAGGCCCATGATGCGGAAACCCGCGTCATACATACGGTCGACGTTCTCCAGCCTGCCCTCCAGCGGATGCAGGCCTTCGGTCGCAAGGATGGCGGCCGTCTGGTTCGAATCCTTCTCCCATGAGGCGAGGTACCTGGCGAAATCATCGCGGCTGCGCACCAGGGTCAGCTTGCCCTGGCTGCCGGCTGCGGCTTCTTCCAGCTTCTTGCCTTGATACAGGGCACGTTCCAGCAGGCTGTGCCAGGTCGCACGGGGCCAGCGCTGGGCCATGACCAGCAGGGTGATGTCGTCGGTGTCCGAACCATTGCGCTCGTAGTTGAGGCCGCGCGGGGTCTTGGTGACGGTGGAGAACACCTGCAGGCCGACATGGCCTTCGAGCAGGCGGGGCAGATCGCTGTGGCCGAAGTCATGGCGTTCCAGCAGGTTGCGGTTCCACAGCAGCGCATCGTCGTGCAGGTCGGCGACGAACAGGGTCTTGTGCAGTTGCTCGGCCTCGTCCGAGGCGCGATAGGGTGGCGGCGCGGCTACCGTGTTCATTTCACGGTCGAGGAACCCCGGCAGGTAGAAGAAGATCCCCAGGCCAGCGGCCGCCAGCAATAGCAAAGCGATAAGGAGTTTACGCATGTCCAGCTTCCCGGCTGTCTTGTAGTGAACGGACTCTAGCAAACAGACGTTTGAAGGAAGCGGAAATGTAATGCAGGGATGAAATTACCCGTTCAGCCGGTTACGCCCATCCTGCTTGGCCTGGTAGAGCGCGTTGTCGGCCCGTGAAATCATGCCCTGCAGGCTGTCCGGACGCTGCATCTCCGCGAGACCGATTGAGATGGTCACGCCGGGCAATACGCCCAGCGGTGAATAGAAGGAAGGGATCTGCTCCAGGCTGCTCCGCAGCCGCTCGCCGATGGTGCGGGCCTCTTCGCCGCCCATTTCCGGAAGCAGGATGACGAACTCCTCGCCGCCGTAGCGCGCCATGCTGTCCTTGGGTCGCAGCTGGTTGCGCAGGGTGTGGGACACCAGGCAAAGCGCGTAGTCCCCTGCCAGGTGCCCGTGGCGGTCGTTGTATGACTTGAAGTGGTCGACATCCAGCATGAGCATCGACATTGGCTGCTCATTGAAGGAACAGCGCGTGCTTTCGCGCTGGTAGATCTGCTCCAGCCAGCGCCGGTTGAAGAGCCCGGTCAGGGTGTCGATCTTGGCGTTCTGCTCGGTGTCGAGAATGATCCGGTTGCCCTGACGCACACGGTCGCAAAGCACTTCCAGCAGGTTCTGCATCAACTGCGGCGACTGCTGGAACAGGCTGACGAGCGATTGCCGATGCAGACGCAACACGGTAGTGGGTTCTGCGGCCACCACGTAGGCCGAAGGATGGTCGTTGTCGATGAAGCTGATCTCACCGGCGCACTCTCCCGGCCCTATGGAGCTGACGGGATTGTTGTCCAGCGAGCCGAGGTAAACCTTCAACCTCCCGCTCACAACGAGATAAAGGTACTGGTTGCGGTTGAACGGACTCAGCACAATCTCGCCGGCATCCAGGTCGCAGGCGCGGAACTCCTTGAGCAATTGCCCGAGGCTGCTCGCCGTGACGTTCTGGAACAGACGCAGTCGGCCCAACAGGGCCATGTCTTCTTGCCAGTGGACATGCTTCATGGCTGCAACGGCCTCGGATGGCAGTCGAAGCGGACGGCACCGCTAACGATCCCTGTCTCAGTTGTTAACCCAGTGCGACAGTATTCCCGCACTTTTGGACTGACAATGCCCGCCCAAAGTTGGGCCGACGGGCGGCAGGATATCGGTAAGGAACGCGACAATTCCTGATATTCGCCACAATTTCGCAACAGTTTTATGGACGCACGGAAACGCCCCGGACAACTACCCAGGGCGCCGGCGCAAAACAATCAATGTTGCAGTGACCAGAAGGCCGCCCGGAGGCGGCCTTCTGAGGGCAGTATAGATGGCCTCAAGCCATCAGTCGGAACTTCACCGAGTAGCCCGCCATGCGTGCTTCCAGCAGCGCCCGCAGTGACGCATCCAGCCCCGGTACGCGGATCTCGGCGACCTGACCGTGGCGATCATCGTTCACCATCTCCACCGTCACGCCTTGGGCGATAGCCCCCAGTACTTCTTCCAGCACTCGGCGAGTGGCGTCCAAGCGCAGCGCCGGCTTGAAGGTCTTGCCTACCGCGGTCACCGGGATGGCCTCGATGATCCACACATCCTTGGGCACTGCCGCGCGCTCGGGCACATGAAGCGATGCGTGCGCCAGCAACTCGGCCTCGCTGACGACGGCACCAGGCTTGAGCTGCACATAGGCCACAGGCAGTTCACCAACCTTGTCGTCCGGCTTGCCCACAGCAGCGGCCATGGCCACGCCAGGGTGACGATGCAGGGCTTCCTCGATCATCTGCGGATCGATGTTGTGCCCGCCGCGGATGATCAGGTCTTTGCTGCGGCCGGTGAGCCAGATGTAGCCGTCGGCGTCCATGCGGCCAAGATCACCGGTGTTGAACCAGTCGCCATCGACCCAGATGTCCTTGTTCTTGCTCGCCTGCAAGTAGCCCTTGAACACGGTCACGCCACGCACGCAGAGGTTGCCGATCTCATCGGAGGCAGCATCGCGCAGGTACTGGCCCTGCTCGTCGAGTACCGCGATCTTCACCTGGCAATAGGGCATGCGCATGCCGATGGAGCCTGGCCGGCGCTCGCCGTGGGCCGGATTGCCGCAAGTGCCGCAGGTGGCCTCGGTCAGGCCGTAGCCTTCGATCAGCTTGAGGCCGGTCTTGGCCTCGAACTGGCGGATCAGCTCGACCGGCATAGGTGCAGCGCCGCACAAGGCGTAGCGCAGGCTGGACAGGTCGTGCCCCTCGCTGGGTACCTGCAGCAGGCCGGCATAGATGGTCGGCACACCGCTGAAGAAACTCACGCGATAGCGTTCGATGACTTTCCAGAAGTTCTGGATCAACCGTGTGTTGCGATAGCCCTGTGGCGTGGCGATGAGGATTTCCGCTCCAGCGAAGAATGGGGCAAGTCCGGTGACCATCACGCCGTTGACGTGGAACAGTGGCAGCCCGCAGAGCGTATTGTCGCCCTCACCCAGGTTGATCGCGTAAGCGAGAATCATCGCCATGGCCACTTCGTTGCGGTGGCTGTGGGGCGCCAGCTTAGGCGTTCCGGTGGTGCCACCGGTGTGGAAATAGGAGGCTACATCATCCGGCGCAATCACCCGACCGCTCTGCAAGTGGTCGGAGGGAAAGCGGTCGAGCAGCTCATCGAAATCCAGCACACCCTCGGGCAACGCTCCGCGCTGAGCCTTGACGGCACTGCGCTGCGGCTCAGGCAGCAGATTGGCCAGGTCGACCGTGACGATGGCTTCCAGCTCGGGCAAACGGTCACGCAGGCTGGCAACCTTGTCCCAGAGATCAGTACCGGGGAACGGCGCCAGGGTCACCAGCACCTTGGAGTCGGCGGCATGGACCAGCTCGGCGATGTGCTCCGGCTCCAACAGCGGGTTGATGGCATTGACCACACCAGCCGCCTCCCCGCCCCAGATGGTGAAGTGCGTATGGGGCAGGTTCGGCAGCAGGAAGGACACCGCCTTGCCCGGACGCACACCCAGATGGTGGAAGGCGTTGGCGGCCTGGGTCACCCGCGCCAGCAGCTCCCCATAGGTCAGCTCGACGGGAGTCTCTTCAGCGTCGCCCTGAAGCAGGAAGGTCATGACTCGCTTGCTTGGGTAACGCTCGGCGCTGCGACGGATCAGCTCGTAGGTGCTGTCCGGCATGCCGCGCTGTTCCAGTGAAAGACGCTCGAGTTCTTCGATATCGCGCAGGTTGGCGATGGGCGGAGCTAAGGTCTGGGCCATGGTCGCTTCTTGTTCTGAAGGGTTGCAGTTCAGCTGTGCAGCCGTTCCACCAGCCAGGTGCCGATGTCGCGGATCTGCTGCGGCAATACTTCGTGGGCCATTGGATAGTCGCGCCACTCCACGGGGACCCCGGCGGCCACCAGGCGATCGTGGGCGGAGCGCCCCATCGCGGGAAGCACCACATCGTCGAAAGTGCCATGCAAGCAAAGGACTGGCAGTTGTCGTTTTGTATCCGACAGTGTCATTTCATCGCTGAAGGTCGGTGCGTAGGTGGAAAGCGCCAGCACACCACCCAGCTCATCCGGCCAGCGCAGAAAGGCCGTGTGCAGGACGACTGCGCCGCCCTGGGAGAATCCGGCCAGGAAGATGCGGCGCGGCTCGATGCCACCGTCGACCTGTGCCTGCGCCAGGGCCATGACCTGTTCCGCCGACTCTTCCAGCTGGGCCTCGTTGATGGCGCGCTCCGGACTCATGGCAAGGATGTCGTACCAGGAGGGCATGGCCCAACCGCCATTGATGGTCACGGCGCGAGTCGGTGCCTGCGGTAGCACGAAGCGGGTTGTACCCAACACTTCCTGCAGGGCCTCGGCCACTGGCAGGAAGTCATAGCGATCCGCGCCGAGGCCGTGGAGCCAGATAATGCAGGCATCGGCACGATGTGGGGGCTCGAGGATCAGTGTGTCGCTCATGTGTGGCTCCGTTGTGGTGCATCTGCACAGTTGTGGGGCGATGACATTGGAAGGGGTGGTTTGATAACTGAAAAAGATGTCGCACCGCTAAAACTTTACCTATTGACCTATCGGAATAGGCCTACTGGCACCTGGCTGGTACGTCCTTTGCTAACGAGCTCCAGACTGAATATTGCGCCCGGGTTCGGTAACACTTGCCCTGGCGTGCAGCGGGTTGGGTAGCAACTCAGGTTGCTACCTTGCAGGCGATCACCTGGTGCCATTCGTGGTGCGGGGGTGGCGCAATCCGTCTCCAGCCCATTTGACCAATGGGCGAGGAAAGGTCTGGTGGCGAGCGGAGCAGCGCCAACTAGACTCCTTCCTTAGGTCTGACACCCCGGTTGACCTTTTCCAGTGCATGAAAGGTTGAACCTGCCTCACGAGGGTACGGCGGTGGGACCGAGACTCCAACACCAATAAAAGCAACTGGAGGTTTTTGATGAAGATGGTGAAATCCACCCTGGCCGTGCTGACCGCGGCAACCGTTCTCGGTGTCAGCGGTTTCGCGCAGGCGGGCGCTACCCTGGACTCGGTGAAGAAGAAAGGCTTCGTACAATGCGGCATCAGCGACGGCCTCCCGGGCTTCTCGTATGCCGATGGCAAGGGCAACTACAAAGGCATCGACGTTGACGTTTGCCGTGCCGTTGCCGCCGCCGTGTTCGGCGATGCCAGCAAGGTCAAATTCAGCCCGCTGACCGCCAAGGAACGTTTCACCGCGCTGCAGTCCGGCGAAGTCGACGTCCTTTCGCGCAACAGCACCTGGACCAGCTCCCGTGACGCAGCCATGGGCCTGAACTTCACCGGCGTGACCTACTACGACGGTCAAGGCTTCCTGGTGAACAAGAAGCTCGGCGTTTCCAGCGCCAAGGAACTCGATGGCGCCACCGTCTGCATCCAGGCCGGTACTACCACCGAGCTGAACCTGTCCGACTACTTCCGCGCGAACAACCTGAAGTACACCCCCATCACCTACGACACTTCCGACGAGAGCGCCAAGTCGCTTGAGTCCGGTCGTTGCGACGTGCTGACCTCCGACCAGTCCCAGCTCTATGCACAGCGCATCAAGCTGGCTGCCCCGGACGAGTACGTGGTACTGCCGGAAGTCATCTCCAAGGAGCCCCTCGGCCCGGCCGTACGCCAGGGTGACGAGGAGTGGTTCGACATCGTGCGCTGGTCCCTGTTCGCCATGGTGAACGCCGAGGAACTGGGCATCGACTCGAAGAACGTCGAGGAAATGGCCAAGTCCACCAAGAACCCCGACATTGCTCGTCTGCTGGGCACTGAAGGCGAATTCGGCAAGGACCTGAAACTGCCGAAGGACTGGGCGGTGCAGATCGTCAAGCAAGTTGGTAACTACAGTGAAATCTTCGATCGCAATATCGGTGCCGGTAGCGAGCTGAAGATCGAGCGTGGTCTCAACGCCCTGTGGAACAAGGGCGGTCTGCAGTACGCACCGCCGGTGCGCTGACCGTCGCCCGGCGGCCACATGACGTGGCTGCCGGGTTTGAGTTCCGTTTCAACGCGAACCCTGGCCGCCGTCCCCCATCCGGTCGGCCAGTGGTTCCCAGAGGGCTGTCATGCAAAAACCTGCCAACGCCCCGCGTGCCCCGAAAGGTTCGGTCTGGACCGATCCCAAGGCACGTGCGTGGCTATTCCAGATCATCGCCGTCGTCGCAGTCGTGGCACTGGGCTGGTATCTGTTCCAGAACACCCAGCACAACCTGCAACAGCGCGGCATCCTGTCCGGCTTCGATTTCCTCGAACAAAGCGCCGGCTTCGGGATTTCCCAACACCTGATCGACTACAACGAAAGCCACAGCTACGGCCGCGTCTTCGTCATCGGTCTGCTTAACACGCTGCTGGTTTCGGTCATCGGTATCATCTTCGCCACCATCCTCGGCTTCATCCTGGGCGTGGCGCGCCTGTCGCCGAACTGGCTGGTGCGCAAGCTGGCGACCGTCTACATCGAGACCTTCCGCAACATCCCGCCGCTGCTGCAGATCTTCTTCTGGTACTTCGCGGTCATGCTGCCCATGCCGGGGCCGCGCCAGAGCATGGCCATCGGCGAGCATTTCTTCCTCAACAACCGCGGCCTGTACATGCCGGCGCCAACCATCGCCGATGGCTTCTGGCCGTTCCTGATCAGCCTGGTACTGGTACTGGCGGCGATCGTCGGGACTGCCCGCTGGGCCAAGGCCAGGCGTGAGGCCACGGGCCAGCGCTTCCCGGTGCTGCTCACTGCCCTGGTACTGCTGGTAGTGATTCCGGGCCTGGTGTCGCTGGTGTTCGGCGCGCCTTTCGAGTGGAGCATGCCGGTACTGCAGGGCTTCAACTTCCGTGGCGGCTGGGTGGTGATTCCGGAACTGATCGCCCTGACCCTGGCGCTCACCGTGTACACCGCGGCATTCATCGCCGAGAACGTGCGCTCCGGCATCCAGGCGGTCAGCCACGGCCAGACCGAAGCCGCGCGATCCCTGGGCCTGCCCGCCGCCAAGACCCTGCGCCTGGTGATCATTCCGCAAGCCCTGCGCGTGATCATCCCGCCGCTTACCAGCCAGTACCTGAACCTGACCAAGAACTCGTCCCTGGCGGCCGGCATCGGCTACCCGGACATGGTCTCGCTGTTCGCCGGTACGGTGCTGAACCAGACCGGCCAGGCGATCGAGGTGATCACGATCACCATGAGCGTCTACCTGGCCATCAGCATCAGCATTTCCCTGCTGATGAACTGGTACAACAAGCGCATTGCGCTAGTCGAGCGGTGAGGTCCGAACCATGACGACACACGTATTCAAGCCCGACCAGCCGCCACCCCGGATGAGCGTCGGCGCAGTGGGCTGGCTACGCGCCAACCTGTTCTCCAACTGGTTCAACACTCTGTTGACCCTGTTCGCCATCTACCTGGTCTGGCTGATCCTGCCGCCGCTGATCAAGTGGGCTTTCCTCCAGGCCGACTGGAGCGGCACCACCCGTGCCGACTGCACCAGCGAAGGCGCCTGCTGGGTCTTCATCAAGGTGCGTTTCTCGCAGTTCATGTACGGCTTCTATCCCGAAGCCCTGCGCTGGCGCGTGGACCTGGCGGTGTGGATCGCGATCATCGGCGCTGCGCCGCTGTTCATCCCGCGCTTCCAGCAGAAGGCCAAGTACGGACTGGCATTCCTGGTGATCTATCCGCTCGTCGCCTACTGGCTGCTGCATGGCGGCTTCCTCGGTATGTCCACCGTCTCCACCAGCCAGTGGGGCGGCCTGATGCTGACCCTGGTGATTGCTGCCGTGGGTATCGTCGGTGCACTGCCGCTGGGCATCCTGCTGGCGCTGGGACGGCGTTCGAACATGCCGGCGATCAAGGTCATCTGCGTGACCTTCATCGAGTTCTGGCGCGGCGTGCCGCTGATCACCGTGCTGTTCATGTCTTCGGTGATGCTGCCGCTGTTCCTGCCTGAAGGCCTGTCCTTCGACAAGCTGCTGCGAGCGCTGATCGGCGTGATCATGTTCCAGTCGGCATACATCGCCGAGGTGGTGCGTGGCGGCCTGCAAGCCATCCCCAAGGGCCAGTACGAAGCCGCTGCGGCCATGGGCCTGGGCTACTGGCGGATGATGGGCCTGGTGATCCTGCCGCAAGCCCTGAAACTTGTGATCCCCGGCATCGTCAACACCTTCATCGCGCTGTTCAAGGACACCAGCCTGGTGATCATCATCGGCCTGTTCGACCTGCTCAACAGCATCAAGCAAGCCACCACCGACCCGGCCTGGCTGGGTATGGCCACCGAAGGCTACGTCTTCGCCGCCCTGGTGTTCTGGATCTTCTGTTTCGGCATGTCCCGCTACTCCATGAGCCTGGAGCGCAAGCTGGACACCAGCCACAAGCGTTAGGAGTCATTCCATGACTGAAGCAAGCAAGAAAACCGCCGGCGAGCCGATCATCCGACTGCAGGGCGTGAACAAGTGGTACGGCCAGTTCCACGTCCTGAAGGACATCAACCTCGACGTGCAGCAGGGCGAGCGTATCGTCCTCTGCGGCCCGTCCGGTTCCGGCAAGTCCACCACCATTCGCTGCATCAACCGCCTGGAGGAGCACCAGCAAGGTCGCATCGTCGTCGACGGCACCGAGCTGACCAACGACCTCAAGCACATCGAGGCGATCCGCAGCGAAGTGGGCATGGTGTTCCAGCACTTCAACCTGTTCCCGCACCTCACCGTGCTGCAGAACTGCACCCTGGCCCCCATGTGGGTTCGCAAGATGCCCAAGCGCCAGGCCGAGGAAGTCGCCATGCATTACCTGGAGCGCGTGCGCATTCCGGAGCAGGCGCACAAGTTCCCAGGGCAGCTTTCCGGCGGCCAGCAACAGCGCGTTGCCATCGCTCGTGCACTGTGCATGAAGCCGAAGATCATGCTGTTCGACGAGCCCACCTCGGCGCTCGACCCGGAGATGGTGAAGGAAGTGCTCGACACCATGATCGGCCTGGCCCATGACGGCATGACCATGCTTTGCGTGACCCACGAGATGGGCTTCGCGCGCACCGTGGCCAACCGGGTGATCTTCATGGACAAGGGCGAGATCGTGGAACAGAACGAGCCCAACGCGTTCTTCGACAACCCGCAGAACGAGCGGACCAAGCTGTTCCTCGGGCAGATCCTGCACTGAGGATGGGACGCTGAATGAAAAAGGGAGCCTTCGGGCTCCCTTTTTCGTTGGCGTGTGGAAGCTCCCCGTAGGAGCGAATTCATTCACGAAATGGCCAGGCACCGAGCCAACCGGAGGCAACCCTCACCCCAGTCCTGAGGTAGCCCGTGCAGCGCTCTGACTGCTTTCTTCCAGATAAAAAAAGCCGCGCAGATGCGCGGCTTTTCACAGCGGCAGGACTCAATCGCCGTAGATATCGAAATCGAAGTACTTGGCCTGGATCGCCTGGTACTTGCCATTCTCACGCAGGGCCTTGATTGCGCCATTGAACTTCTCGCGCAGCTCGTTATCACCCTTGCGCACGGCGATCCCGGCGCCTTCGCCGAAGTACTTCGGATCGTTCAGGACCGGCCCAACAAACTCGTAGCCCTTGCCGTTATCGGTCTTGAGGAAGCCTTCGTTGAGCGGGAAGACGTCAGCCAGCACACCGTCCAGGCGGCCGGAAAGCACGTCCAGGTAGATCTCGTTCTGGGTGCTGTAGCGCACGATCTTGATGCCCTTGGGCTCCAGGACCTCGGTGGCGAAGCGATCGGTGGTGGTAGAGCGCTGGGTACCGATGGTCTTGCCCACCAGGCTCTTGAATTCCGGGTCGACCGCGGTGCCCTTCTTCATCACCAGGCGCGCCGGGCTGTAGTAGTACTTGCCGGTGAAGTCGACGGACTTCTTGCGCTCATCGGTGATGGTCATGGAGGACAGCACCGCGTCCACCTTCTTCACCTTCAGGGAAGGGATCAGGCCATCGAATTCCTGCTCGATCCACTGGCACTTCACCTTCATTTCCTCGCACATGGCATTGCCAATGTCATAGTCGAAGCCGGCGATCTGCCCTTCCGGGGTCTTGAAGGCGAAAGGTGGATAGGCCGCCTCGATGCCGATGCGCAAGGGCTTGTCAGCAGCGAAAACGCTGGAGGCCAGCAGGCTCAGGGCAAGGCTGCCCAGCAGAACGAGTTTCTTCATGGTGCGACTCCCGCATTACGGATGGAGGCTCGCCACATTGCAGGGCAAGCCGGTTCGGAATGGATATTCGAGGCAGAAGAAGGCGCCGCCAGGGCTGGCCGGCATGGGAATGGAATGAGTAGCTGGCTGTGGATCATCGTGGATGCCGCTAACTTGTACTTGTGAGTCCATACTGGACTCAAATGTACATATCGTCAATCACCTATGAAAAAGCCCGGCAAAGGCCAGGCTTGTTCGAACCTTGTAGGGGCGAATTCATTCGCCAAACAGGCCGCAGGCCTGCCATTGGGAGCCCCCCGTGGGCAGCTACGCTGCCCTTCGCGAATAAATTCGCCTCACAGGAAAAGCAGCCCCGGCCGGGATCATTTCCAGCGCTCGGCAGCGGCCTTGTCGCTGCACCGCCCTTCCACCCAGCGCGGGCCTTCGGCGGTGTCTTCCTTCTTCCAGAAGGGTGCGCGGGTCTTGAGGAAGTCCATGATGAAGTTGCAGGCGTCGAACGCCGCCTGACGATGGGCGCTGGCTGTACCGACGAAGACGATCGGCTCGCCCGGCTCCAGGCGGCCGATGCGGTGGAGGATATCCACATTGAGCAGCGGCCAGCGTCCCCGGGCTTCGGCCGCGATTTTCTCCAGGGCTTTCTCGGTCATGCCCGGATAGTGCTCCAGGAACATGCCAGCCACATCCTGGCCATCATTGAAATCGCGCACATAGCCGACGAAGCCGACCACCGCGCCAATGCCAACATTGGCCGCGTGCAGCGCGTTGAGTTCAACACCGGGGTCAAAGGCGGTTTCCTGCACGCGAATGGCCATCTCAGCCTCCGGTGACCGTCGGGAAGAAGGCGACCTCGTCACCGTCGCTGAGGGCTTCGTCCAGGCTGCAGAGCTCCTGGTTGCGGGCGCACATCAGGTTCTGTTCGGCGAGGACTTCCCAGACGCCGCCACGGGCCAGCAAGTGCTGGCGCAGATCATCCAGTTTCGCGAACGCCGGGTCACAGTTGAGCTGCTCGCCTTCGATGCCGAGCGCTTCACGGTAACGGGCGAAATACTGCACGCGAATCATCATTACTCCCCGGCCTGGTAATGGCCGCTCTTGCCGCCCAACTTTTCCAGCAGGCGTACGTTTTCAATGGTCATGCCGCGATCGACCGCCTTACACATGTCGTAGATCGTCAGGGCGGCCACGCTGGCGGCGGTCAGCGCTTCCATTTCCACGCCGGTCTGCCCGGCCAGTTTGCAGCGGGCGACGATACGCACGCAGTCTTCCCCTTCCGCTGCCAGCTCTACCTTGACGCTGGTGAGCATCAATGGGTGACACAGTGGAATGAGATCGGAGGTCTTTTTTGCCGCCTGGATGCCGGCAATGCGCGCCACGGCGAACACGTCGCCCTTGGGGTGGCCGCCGGACTGGATCATGGCGAGGGTTTCCGGGCGCATGCGCACACGGGCTTCGGCCGTCGCTTCACGGGAGGTCACCGCCTTGTCGGTGACGTCGACCATGTTGGCGCGGCCCTGGGCATCGAGATGGGTAAGCACTAAAAGTCTCCTTGGACAGGAGACAGATTGTATACAGAAATCCCCGCCGGGCGGCAGCTGCCGCCCGGCGGGAGTCGAGGGTCACATATGAGCTTCGGCGTACTCGGCCAGCACGGAACGCGGCACGCCCTGGAGGGTGATGTGCACGCCGTGGGGGAAGTCCTTGAAGCGTTCGGTCAGGTAGGTCAGGCCCGAGCTGGGGGCGGAAAGGTAAGGGGTATCGATCTGCGCCAGGTTGCCCAGGCAGATCACCTTGGACCCGGTGCCCGCACGAGTGATGATGGTTTTCATCTGGTGCGGCGTCAGGTTCTGGCACTCGTCGATGATGATCAGGCTTTGCTGGAAGCTGCGGCCACGGATGTAGTTCAGGGATTTGAACTGCAGTGGCACCTTGCTGAGGATGTAGTCCACGCTGCCATGGGTGTTCTCATCATCCATGTGCAGGGCTTCGAGGTTGTCGGTGATCGCACCCAGCCAGGGCTCCATCTTCTCCGCCTCGGTACCGGGCAGGAAGCCAATTTCCTGGTCCAGACCCTGCACGCTGCGGGTGGCGATGATGCGCCGGTAGCGCTTGCTGACCATGGTCTGCTCGATGGCAGCGGCCAGCGCCAGGATGGTCTTGCCCGAACCCGCCGCGCCGCTGAGGTTGACCAGATGGATATCCGGGTCAAGCAGCGCGTAGAGCGCCAGCGCCTGGTACACGTCGCGCGGACGCAAGCCCCAGGCTTCCTGGTGTAACAGCGGTTCCTGATGCAGGTCGAGGATCAGCAGCTCATCGGCCTTGATGCCCTTGATCCAGCCCACGAAACCCTGCTCGTCGACGATGAACTCGTTGACGTGTACTGCCGGCAGGTTGTCGGTGAGCTGCACACGATGCCAGGTACGTCCATGGTCCTGGCGCGTCTCCACCTTGCTCACGCGATCCCAGAACGACCCGGGCATGTCGTGGTAGCCACGGGACAGCAGGGAGACATCATCCACCAACTGGTCGGTGTGGTAGTCCTCCGAGTCGATCCCGCAGGCGCGCGCTTTCAGGCGCATGTTGATGTCCTTGGTCACCAGCACCACGGACATGCCCGGCCTGCGGCTCTTCAGCTCCACCAGTTGGTTGATGATCTTGTTGTCGTTGAGGTCTTCAGGCAGCCAGGTGATGGGAGCTGCGTGTTTGCTCATGAGAATCGAGAGGAAGCCGCAGGGGCCGCTTTTCTCTCGCTGGATGGGTACTCCGTGCTCCACTTCCTCAGGGGTGGCACCGCTGAGGATCTTGTCGATGTTACGGATGGCCTGTCTGCATTCAGCGGCAACACCCTGCTTGCCAGTCTTCAGCTTGTCCAGTTCCTCCAGCACGGTCATCGGAATGGCCACGTGGTGTTCCTGGAAATTGAACAATGCGTTGGGATCGTGGATCAGGACGTTGGTGTCGAGCGCGTACAAGGTTGGAGCGGTAGGGCGGGAGCGTCCGTGGTCATCCATACTCGGTCACCTTCTTATAGGGCCAGGCGACGGAATGCCAAGGAGGCGCTCCGCCGCGGAGGGCCGCCGACCTCCCCGCTCCGGGTCGTACCGGTAGGGAGAAGGTGCCAACAAGGTGAGGGCCGATGGCCGCCACCTGTCTGCAGGGTTCGGCGGTCTGATTTGTTAATACTCCATTCGGGATGACAGAAAAAAGAACTTTTTTGCCTGTACGAGTCTTTTTTCACAGCAAGACAAAAAGCCCTTGGCGTGTAGGAAAGCGCCCGTTAAAGTCGAAAGTCCCCTCCCCCGAATTTTCCCGATTTTTCTGACCTTGGCGGCGAATCCGCGCCTGCATCCAACCTGCCTATCGGCGGGATAGGTGGAGCCAACCGACGCAAATCCCTAGAATCGTCCCGTTCCCGAAGGAGACGATTCAATGCTGTTGGTGATTTCCCCCGCCAAGACCCTGGACTACGAGACCCCACCGGTCACTTCGCGCTTCACTCAGCCGGAGTACCTCGATCACGCCCAGGAGCTGATCCAGCAACTGCGCGAACTCAGTCCCGCGCAGATCGCCGAGCTGATGCACCTGTCCGACAAGCTCGCCGGCCTCAACGCCGCGCGCTACGGCAGCTGGCACCCGGACTTCACTCCAGGCAATGCCAAGCAGGCCTTGCTGGCCTTCAAGGGCGACGTCTACACCGGCCTCAACGCCGAAGACTTCGTTGAGGCCGACTTCGACTTCGCCCAGCAGCACCTGCGTATGCTCTCCGGCCTCTATGGCCTGCTGAGGCCGCTGGACCTGATGCAGCCCTATCGCCTGGAAATGGGCACCAAGGTGGTCAACGCCCGCGGCAAGGACCTCTATGCCTTCTGGGGTGAGCGCATCAGCGGCTGGCTGAATGAAGCCCTCGCAGCCCAGGGTGACGACATCCTGCTCAACCTCGCTTCCAACGAGTACTTCAGCTCGGTGAAGCGCAAGGCCCTGAACGCCCGCATCATCGATACCGAGTTCAAGGACCTGAAGAACGGCCAGTACAAGATCATCAGCTTCTACGCCAAGAAGGCCCGCGGCCTGATGGCCCGCTACGTGATCAAGGAGCGCCTGCAGGACCCCGCCGGCCTGAAGGACTTCAGCTACCAGGGCTACCGCTACTCGGCGGAGCACTCCAAGCCTGACAGCCTGGTGTTCCTGCGAGACCAGCCCCAGGACTGACCCCACGAACCCCGCCATCCGGCGGGGTTTTCTTTTGTGCCGCGCGCATTCGTAGGGTGCGCCATGCGCACCACTCCCATTCCCTCGCAGCGCAAGATCCGTTGGTGTGCGCAGCGCACCCCTACCTCTGCGCCTTGCCATTCAATGGCCATCGCAATTTCAATATCACTTCAAGATCATATGCGTGGCACAAGTTTGCCTTTGATACTGGCCAACTTGTTTTCTTGATAGTGGCCAAGTTGCCCCGCGATAGTGGCCAAGTTGCAAAATGCAATCACCGATAAATTGCAAACTGCATGATTGGAACTTTTCCCGGGCGCGCCAACTCTGAGAATGCCACGAGCCTTACACGGGGCGCAGTCAAAAAACTGCAATAAGCAAAATCAGGGACGAACGGTAGGAACTATCCGAAAAGATGGACACTCATACCCCCGTGACTTAATTCTTCACACCATATTTCGGTGTGATCTCAAACTGCCTTGAAAACTATCGGCGCGAGCCGAGGGGTAGTTTTTATCTGGCGAAAGCCAAATAAGTTAGTTAAGGAGAAGCGCAACAAACTCGACCTACTGGACAAAACCAACGAGCCAGAGCCCGCGCGGCGATCAGCTCAGGACTCTACCCGGGCAAGCAATACGACATGCCCAGTTCAGGCGCCCTAACTTTGGCGTCCGGTATTACTCATGCCTGTGCACTTTAAAGTTGCAACTGCGACATAAAGGTGCAAACGGAAGTGACACTAACGTCACATATTAAACAGCGTGCTTAAAGGACGAGGTGAATACGATGCGAATCAGCATCTTCGGTTTGGGCTATGTTGGTGCAGTGTGCGCCGGCTGCCTCTCTGCTCGTGGTCATGAAGTTGTCGGTGTCGACGTTTCTCAGACCAAGATCGACCTGATCAACAATGGCAAATCGCCCATTGTCGAACCGGGTCTGGAAGAACTTCTGCAGCAAGGCGTGAAGAGTGGCCGCCTGCGCGGAACTACCGATGTCGCCGGTGCCGTTCGCGATACCCAGGTTTCCTTCATTTGCGTCGGCACCCCGAGCAAGAAGAACGGCGACCTGTCGCTGGACTACATCGAGGGCGTCTGCCGCGAGATCGGCTTCGCCCTGCGCGACAAGGCCGATCGCCACACCGTGGTAGTCCGCAGCACCGTGCTGCCGGGCACCGTGAAGAACGTGGTGATCCCGATCATCGAAGACTGCTCCGGCAAGAAGGCCGGCGTGGACTTCGGCGTAGCGGTGAACCCCGAGTTCCTGCGCGAGAGCACCGCAATCAAGGACTACGACTACCCACCCATGACCGTCATCGGCGAGCTGGACAAGACTGCTGGCGACGTCCTGGAAACCCTGTACCGCGAGCTCGACGCCCCGATCATCCGCAAGGACATCGAAGTGGCGGAAATGATCAAGTACACCTGCAACGTATGGCACGCGGCCAAGGTCACCTTCGCCAATGAGATCGGCAACATCGCCAAGGCGGTTGGCGTCGATGGCCGCGAGGTAATGGACGTGGTCTGCCAGGACAACAAGCTCAACCTGTCCAAGTACTACATGCGTCCCGGCTTCGCCTTCGGCGGTTCCTGCCTGCCCAAGGACGTGCGTGCGCTGAACTACCGCGCCACTTCGCTGGACGTGGAGTCCCCGCTGATCGGCTCGCTGATGCGCAGCAACGCCGGCCAGGTACAGAAAGCCTTCGACATCATCTCCAGCCATGACAAGCGCAAGGTCGCTCTGCTCGGCCTGTCCTTCAAGGCGGGTACCGATGACCTGCGCGAAAGCCCCCTGGTGGAGCTGGCCGAGATGCTGATCGGCAAGGGTTTCGACCTCAGCATCTACGATCGCAACGTCGAGTACGCCCGCGTCCACGGCGCCAACAAGGACTACATCGAGTCGAAGATCCCCCACGTGTCCTCGTTGCTGGACAGCAACTTCGACTCGGTGGTCGACAAGGCCGACATCATCGTCCTGGGCAACCGTGACGAGCTGTTCGCCCCGCTGGCCCAACAGGCTCCAGCCGGCAAGCAGGTGATCGACCTGGTGGGCTTCATGCCCAAGGGCACCCAAGGCAACGCCGAGGGGATCTGCTGGTAAGAACCTGCTTGCGATCCGCTGCGCGTCGGAATAACTGCGTTGAAAATGGCTTCGGAAAGCCGCTTGCGGCTAACGCGCTTTAGCGCGGCCCGAAGGGCGAGCAGAGCGAGTAATGCTCATTTACCACTCGTAAATTCCGCTTCCTCACCCATTTTCGCCTTGTTCTTCTCTAGCTCGCGAGATCGTAAACAGGTTCTGAGCGCCCTGCCCCCTTCCCTCGGGAAGGGGGCATCCGCAACGATCCCAGGACGACTCTATGGACAAGATCAAGCATGGCCTGCTCGAAGCCTCGGGCTGGCTGTTCTACCTCCTCGCACTGATGCTGCTGGCACTGGCACTGCCGAAGTCCGTATTCGACCCCGATTCGAAGCACTTCCTGCTGCTGATCGGGGCTGTGGGCATCTGGCGCTACTCCATGGGCGCCCTGCACTTCGTGCGCGGCACGCTGTTCCTCTACTTCGTCTACCCCTGGTACAAGCGGCGCCTGGCCAAACTCGGCAACGCAGCGGACCCGTCCCACGTATTCCTGATGGTGACGAGCTTCCGCATCGAGGCCCTGACCACCGCCATGGTCTACCGCTCGGTGATCCAGGAAGCCATCGACTGCGGCTACCCGACCACTGTTGTCTGCTCCATCGTCGAGCTGTCCGATGAGCTGCTGGTGAAGAACCTCTGGACGAAGCTCGCACCGCCGCCGCGAGTCAAGCTGGACTTCGTGCGTATTCCCGGCACCGGCAAGCGCGATGGCCTGGCCTACGGTTTCCGCGCCATTTCGCGGCAACTGCCGGACTCGAACGCGGTCGTGGCGGTGATCGACGGCGACACGGTGCTGGCCGAAGGCGTTGTGAAGAAGACCGTGCCCTGGTTCAAGCTCTTCCCGAATGTCGGCGGCCTGACCACCAACGAGTTCTGCGAGGTACGCGGCAGCTACATCATGAGCGAGTGGCACAAGCTGCGGTTCGCCCAGCGCCACCTCAACATGTGCTCGATGGCACTCTCCAAGCGTGTGCTGACCATGACCGGGCGGATGTCGGTCTTCCGTGCCAGCGTGGTGACCGATCCGGACTTCATCGCCGACGTGGAAAGCGATCACCTGGACCACTGGCGTCTGGGTCGTTTCCAGTTCCTCACCGGTGACGACAAGTCCAGTTGGTACAGCTTGATGCGCCTGGGCTACGACACCTTCTACGTTCCGGATGCCGCCATCAACACCGTCGAGCACCCGCCGGAGAAGAGCTTCATCAAGGCCAGCCGCAAGCTGATGTTCCGCTGGTACGGCAACAACCTGCGGCAGAACTCCCGCGCCCTCGCGCTCGGCCCACGTCGCCTCGGCTGGTTCACCACCGTGGTGCTGGCCGACCAGCGTGCGTCGATGTGGACCTGCCTGCTGGGTCTGGCCGTGGCCATCATCGCCAGCCTGAAGTACAGCATCGCCTACCTGCTGGTGTACCTCCTGTGGATCGGCCTCACCCGTTTCGTCCTGACCCTGCTGCTCAGCATTACGGGGCACCGGATCGGACCGGCCTACCCCTTGATCCTCTATTACAACCAGATCGTCGGGGCCCTGGTGAAGATCTACGTCTTCTTCCGCCTCGACCAGCAGTCCTGGACCCGCCAGAACACCAAGCTCAACCGTGACCTCGCGAGCTTCTCGCGCTGGTTCAACACCTGGTCCTCACGCGCCATGACCTTCTCCGCAACCAGCGTATTCATCGCCACGTTGCTGGCGATCGTGTGAGCACAAGGAACCTGACAGGAATCGAAGCCATGAATACAGCCGTCAATCTCAATGTGGTGCATGAATCCGAAGCCCAGCGCCAGCACGCGCGGGTGAAAATCCCCGGCAAGATCCGCTACATCGCCCGTGGCGAACGCTTCGAAGCGTCGCTGCTGGACGTGTCCGCCGGAGGTTTCGCCTTCACCGCCGGCCGCGCCAGCGCCAACATCGGCGACCACCACAAGGGCCGCCTGATGTTCCAGATCGACGGCCTCAGCCTGGGCCTGGACGTGGAGTTCCAGGTACGCGCCGTGGATTCGCGCAACGAGCGCGTCGGCTGCGTCTTCCATGGCCTTCAGCCGCGCGACATCGCCACCCTGCGCTACCTCATCAGCTCGCACCTCTCGGGCGAACTGGTCAGCGCCGGCGACCTGCTCAACACCCTGCAGCGCGAGAACTTCACCAAACCGCGCAAAGGTGGCGCCGGTGGCGGCATGGGCCCCCTCGCCCGCCTCAGGGCAGTCGGCCTGAGCGCCGGCATCTTCGTCGTTGGCGTCGGTGCCTTCGCCTACATCCTCAACTCACTGTACGGCCTGTACTTCGTCACCCACGCTGACTCGGCGATGGTGGCAGTGCCCTCCATGCAGGTCACCATGCCCCGCGAAGGCACGGTACAGAGCCTGGTAAGCGCCGACGCCAGCGTGGAGAAAGGCGCGCCCATCGCATCCTTCAACGCCACCATGCTGGAGATGCTCAAGGGCCACCTGACCGACGACCAGCTCACTCCGAAGAACGTCGAAGAACTGTTCGGCAAGCAGATGAAGGGCACCCTCACCAGCCCCTGCAACTGCAAGATCGCGCGCCAGCTCGTGGCCGACGGCCAGTTCGCCAGCAAGGGCGACGTGATCTTCGAACTGGTGCCCCAGGACACCCAGGCCACCATCCAGGCGCGCTTCCCCTTCCGCAACATCGCCCAGGCCAAACCGGGTGCCCGCGTCACCTTCCAGGTCGCCGGCGAAGATCAGGTGCGCCACGGCAAGATCCTCAGCAGCAACCTGCATGACGGCAGCATGTCCGCCGACATCCGCGCCACCATCCAGCCCGACGAGCCGCTGCCCAGCACTTTCGCCGGCCAGCCGGTGGAAGTCAGCATCGATCGCGGCCCGTCCCTCGACTGGCTGATCGACCGCGCCCTGGCCGCGGGCTTCTGAGGAGGGCGCGACCATGGCCCATCACGCCACCCCCGTCCTGCTGCTGGCCGCGGCTATCGCCCTGGCCGGCTGCGCGGGACTTCCGGACGAACGCCTCGCCCGCGAGGCCCTGAAGCGCGGCGACAGCACCACTGCCGAGCAGAACTTCCGCCAGTTGGCCGATCTCGGTTATGCCGATGCCGCGGTCGGTCTGGCCGACATGCAGGTCGCCAGTGGCGATCCGGAGCAATTGCAGAAGGCCGAGCAGACCTATCGCCAGGCCATGGACCAGTCGCCCCGCGCCAAGGCCCGCCTTGGCAAACTGCTGGCGCGCAAGACTGCGCTGAGCCAGGCCGAGCGCCGCGAAACCGCGCAACTGTTGGAGGAGTCCTTCGAAGCCGGTGAAGAAAGCAGCCTGCTACCGCTGGTGATGCTTTATCTGCAGTACCCGCAGGACTTCCCATCCGTGAACGTCCCAGCACGTATCGCCAAGTGGCGCGCCGAAGGCCACATCCAGGCAGACCTGGCGCAGATCCTCGTCTATCGCACCCAGGGTACCTACGATCAGCACCTGGGCGAGATCGAACAGATCTGTGCCCGCAACCTGGCGGTCGCCGACGTCTGCTACGTCGAGCTGGCCACGGTCTATCAGAAGCAAGGCAATGCCGAAGCCCAGCAGAAACTGCTGGACCAACTGATGGCCGGCTACCAGGCCGGGCGCATTCCCGCCCAGCGCGTGGAATCAGTGGCTCAGGTACTGGCCGACGCCGATATCGGCAAGCCCGATGAAGGCAAGGCCCAGGAAATGCTCGAAGCCGTGGCACCGACCTACCCCGCTGCCTGGGTAAGCCTGGCCAAGCTGCTGTACGAGTACCCCGGCCAGGGCGATACCGAGCAGATGCTGGGCTACCTGGAGAAGGGTCGCGCCGCCTCCCAGCCCCGCGCCGAACTCCTGCTGGGCCGCCTCTACTACGAAGGCAAGCTGGTGCCCCTGGACCCGAAGAAGGCCGAGGAACACCTGCTCAAGGCGGCCCCGACCGAGCCCACCGCCAACTATCTGCTGGGCCAGATCTACCTGCGCGGCTACCTGGGCGACATCGCCCCGGACAAGGCCCTGGAGCACCTGCTCAGTGCCGCACGCAACGGCCAGATCAATGCCGACTTCGCGCTGGGCCAGATGTACGCCCAGGGCAAGGGCATCCAGCCGAACCTGGTCAATGCCTACGTCTTCAGCCAACTGGCCCTGCCCAAGAACACCCCGCAGGCCCTGGAACTTGCCCAGCGCGTTGATCAGCAGCTGCCGCCCGCCGAACGCGCCCGCGCCGAACAACTGCTGCGTGAAGAACGCGCAGCACGTGGCGCCGCCGCACCTGGCACGCCCCAGATGCAGGCCATGCAGACCCAATAAGGACCCGTACCGACGATGAACAACAAACCCTGGATCCGCGCAGGCCTCGGCCTGTCCCTGCTGGCCGCGAGCATCGCCCACGCCGCAGAGCCCAACGGCAAGAACTACGGCCTGGACGTGAAGATCACCGCGCAATCCGAAGACGACCGCGACCTCGGCACCCGCGACGGTGGCGACGTCAACGGTATCGGTCTCGACCTGCGTCCCTGGGTCTATGGCGAGCGTGGCGACTGGAGCGCCTTCGCCATGGGCCAGGCCGTTACCGCCACCGATATCGTCGAAACAGACACCCTGGAATCCAGCGACATCGAAGCCGATGCCGGCCAGCGCAACAACGGCCGCGAGCCGGACAAAAGCTACCTAGCCATGCGCGAGTTCTGGGTCGACTACGGCGGCCTGACCGCTTACCCGGGCGAGCACCTGCGCTTCGGTCGCCAGCGCGTGCGCAGCGAAGAAGGCACCTGGTGGGACACCAATATCGAAGCCCTGCGCTGGAGCTTCGACACCACCCTGCTGCGTGCCCATGCCGGAGTCGCCGAGCGCTTCAGCGAGTACCGCACCGACATCGACGAACTGGCCCCTGAAGACGAGGACCGCCAGCACTTCTTCGGCGACATCTCCACCCAGTGGCAACCAGGCCACTGGGTCGGCGCCAAACTGCACCACAGCCGTGATAACGGCGACCTGCCCAACGTCGGCGAGGAAGTCGATGAACTCGACAAGCGCACCACCGGCGACCTGACCTGGCTGGGCCTGGAAGCCGACGGCGGCTTCTTCGATCGGCGCTCCACCCTGCCGCTGAACTACTGGGCCCAGGCCACATGGCTGACCGGCGATGTAGACGAACTGCAACAGACCACCGTCGGCAATCAGAACGTCGCCAGCGGCAAGCGCAACGTCGACGTCGACGCCTGGGCACTGGATCTCGGCCTGCGCTGGAATATCCATGACCAGTGGAAGGTCGGCGGCGCCTACGCCCGGGGCAGTGGCGGCGGCGATGACGACAGCTCCGAGCAGTTCCGCCAGACCGGCCTGGAAAGCAACCGCTCCAACTTCACCGGTACCGAAGCCCGCATGCACCGTTTCGGCGAGGCCTTCCGTGGCGAGCTGAGCAACCTCCAGGTGGCCACTGCCTTCACCTCCTGGCAGATGGGCGAGGACTACGACGCGAGCGTCGTCTACCACCGTTTCTGGCGCGTGGACGACAACCAGGACGTGGGCCAGAGCGGAATCATCGCGCCCCTGGAAGACGGCGAGAAAGACATCGGCCAGGAGATGGATCTGGTGGTCACCCGCTACTTCAAGCAGGGCCTGCTGCCGGCCTCCATGGCCGAACACCTGGACGAGCGCTCCGCCCTCGTGCGCTTCCGTGGCGGCGTGTTCAAGCCGGGCGATGCCTATGCCAGCGGCACCGACTCGCTCATGCATCGCGCCTTCGTCGACTTCATCTGGCGCTTCTGATGAGCATCCGGCGCAAGGGAGGAACAGCCATGAAACGCAGCATGGGAACCACAATGCTGATGGGCGGCGTCGTGCTCGGCGCCCTGCAGTTCGCCGCACCCTGGGTACAAGGTGCGGAACCGACCCAGGAGCTCAAGGAAACCAAGAACTACACGGTTTCCACCGCGCCGGTGGAACAACTGCACATGGATACGCCGAAGGCGCCAGACCTGTCTGGCTACACCGCCGCAGCGGTGGAAGCGAAGATCGATCGCGCCACCCGCGGCCACGTAGCGGTCAGGCGCATGCTCCAGCAGGATGCGCTGAAGGACTTCATCGGCGGCGACGAGCGTCTGCGTGAGTGGGTCAAGCGCCAGCAGAACATGCCGCAGGCGATCTTCGTCGAAGGGGGCTACGTGACCCCGGAAGACCTTGCCAAGGCGCTTCCCGAGAACCAGTTCAGCGAAACCGAGCCGGGCGTCTACATCGCCCGCCTGCCAATCGTGGTGGCCCAGGGCGCGAGCCTGCAGATCGGCAAGGAGACCCGGGAATTCCGCATGTCCCAGGAGCGCGGCGCGTTCCTGGTCAACGACGGCAAGCTGTTCATCACCGGCACCCAGCTCACCGCCTGGAACGAAAAGAACAATTCCCCGGCCTGGTTCCAGAAGCCCGAGGAGTTCCGCCCGTTCCTGGTGTCCTGGGGCGGCAGCGAGCTGTACATCGTCGGCAGCAAGGTCACAAGCCTCGGCTACGACAACTCCAAGTCCTACGGTGTCTCCATCACCCAGTACACGCCAGGCCAGGCCAAGCGCCTGAAGCGCCCTGCGCCGACCGGCTGGCTGCTGGATTCGGAGTTCGTCGACCACTGGTACGGCTTCTACTGCTTCGAAGCGGAGAACGTGGTCATCAAAGGCAATACCTACCGCGACAACATCGTCTACGGCATCGACCCGCACGACCGATCGAGCGGTCTGGTCATCGCCCACAACACCGTCTTCGGGACCAAGAAGAAGCACGGCATCATCATTTCCCGTGAGGTGGACGACAGCTGGATCATCAATAACAAGAGCTATGACAACAAGCTCTCCGGCATCGTGATCGACCGTAACTCGGTGAACAACCTTGTCGCCTGGAACGAGGTGTACCAGAACCACTCCGACGGCATCACCATCTACGAAAGCTCCAACAACCTGCTCTGGGGCAACAAGATCCTCAGCAACCAGCGCCACGGCATCCGCGTGCGCAACAGCGTGAACATCCGTCTGTACGAGAACCTCTCCGCGGCCAACGGCCTGACCGGCGTGTATGGCCACATCAAGGACCTCTCCAACACCGACCGCAACATCAAGCTCGACCCCTTCGACACCAAGGTCTCGCTGATCCTGGTCGGCGGCAAGCTCGCAGGCAACGGCTCCAGCCCCCTATCCATCGACTCGCCCTTGTCGGTCGAGTTGTACCGCGTCGAGCTGCTCGCGCCGAGCAAATCCACCGGTATCAGCTTCGCCGGCATCCTCGGCGAAAAGCAGGACGAAATCCTCGACCTGATGGTGCGCCGCAAACAAGCGGTGCTGATCGACCCCGTCGAAACCCAGGCCGAACTCCAGGATTGAGGTACCCGATCATGCCCAGAATTTCCCGCAAATGGTTCACCCCTTCGGCCCTTGCAGCCGCCCTGCTGGCCGCCGCCCAAGGTGCGCACGCCGCGCCCGAGTTCAGCGTGCAGCGCACCGGGCCGCTCTGCGCCGCAGCGCAGAATCCGGCCAACTACAACACCAAGTACCTCAGCTTCTTCACCACCCTGGTTCAGGGTCAGGGCGACTGGCTGTTCCGGACCCAGTACGATCTGCGTACCGACTTCGGTACCACCCCCTTCGGTTGGAGCCAACTGAAGCGTCTGCGCGATGCGCTCAAGGCCAAGGGTGTGGAGCTGATGGTGGTCTACCAGCCCACCCGTGGCCTGGTGAACCGCGAGAAGCTCACGCCCGAAGAGAAGGCCCACTTCAACTACGAGCTGGCAAAGAAGAACTACCTGGCTGCCGTCGACCATTTCCGCAAGGCCGGCATCTGGGTCACCGACCTGTCGCCGCTCTTCGATGAGAAGGGCGTGGGCACCGACTACTACTTCAAGGCGGACCACCACTGGACGCCGGCCGGCGCCGACCGTACCGCCGCGCTTGTCGCCGAAACCCTGAACCAGATTCCCGGCTTCAGCGACATTCCGAAGAAGGACTACCAGAGCAAGGTGGTGGGCCTGCTGTCCAAGGCCGGCACCCTGCACAAGACCGCGGCCCAGTTCTGCGGCACCGGCTATGCCACCCAGTACGTCGACCGCTACGAAACCGAGGCGGCGGGCGATGGCGGCGACAGCCTGTTCGGCGACGAATCCAACCCGAAGGTGACCCTGGTGGGCACCAGTAATAGCGGTCCGGCCTACAACTTCGCCGGATTCCTGCAGCAGCACACCGGTGCCGAGGTGCTCAACATGGCGGTCAGTGGCGGCGGTTTCGAAAGCGCCCTGATGCAGTACATGAGCAGCCCGGAGTTCCATCAGAACCCGCCCAAGGTCCTGGTCTGGGAATTCGCCACCCACTACGACATGGCCGAAGCGAGTTTCTACCGCCAGGCCGTGCCCATGGTGAACAACGGCTGCGAAGGCCGGACGGCGGTGCTGAAGAACAAAGTCTCGCTCAAACCTGGCGCCAACGAGGTACTGGTCAATGGCAAGGGCGCGCCACTGCGTGACCTGCGCGGAGGCGATTACCAGGTGGACCTGCGACTCAGCGATCCGTCCATTCACGACCTCAAGACCACCATCTGGTACCTCAACGGCCGACGCGAGAACTTCAAGCTGGAACAGAGCGACCGCATCGATACCGGTGGTCGCTACGCCTTCGAGCTGCGCAACGACCCCGACTGGGCCGATCTGAACATGCTCGCCCTGGAAATCCACAGCCCCGAACAAATGCCCCAGGATCTCAGCGTCGAGGTCAGCCTCTGCGCGCGTTCCGGCAAGGGCGGGGACAACCTCACGGCCAAGGCCGAGTGAGGAAGGAGGTACCCATGACTACCAGACCCTGGCTGATCGCTCCGCTGCTCGCGGGGATCCTGCTCGCCGGGCAAGGCCACGCCGCAGACCTGGTGCCGCCCAGGGGCTACTACGCCCCTGTGGAAATCGACGCCAAGTCCGCCGGCACCTGCAAGGCGCCACCCACGCCCTATACCGCGAAGCTGGAGTTCCGCAGCAAGTACGAAGGCTCCGACAAGGCCCGCGCGACGCTCAACCCGAACGCGGAAAAGGCCTTCCGCGAGAAGACCGCTGACATCACAGAGATGGAGCGTGGCATCAGCAAGATGGTCATGGAGTACATGCGCAAGGGCCAACGCACCCAGCTCGAATGTTCCCTGCAGTGGCTGGGCAGCTGGGCCCAGGCGAATGCGCTGCTGAGCCCCCAGTACAACCACACCGGCAAGTCGATGCGCAAATGGGCGCTGGGCAGCATGGCCTCGGCCTACCTGCACCTGAAGTTCTCCGAGTCGCAGCCCCTGGCACCCTACCGCGCCCAGACCCGGATGATCGAGTCCTGGTTCTCGCGCCTTGCCGACCAGGTCGTCCACGACTGGAGCGACCTGCCGCTGAAGAAGATCAACAACCACTCCTACTGGGCCGCCTGGTCGGTGATGGCCACCGCCGTGGCGACCAATCGCCAGGACCTCTTCGACTGGTCGGTGCAGCAGTTCCGCGTCGCCGCCGGCCAGGTCGACCAGGACGGCTTCCTGCCCAACGAACTCAAGCGCCGCCAGCGCGCGCTCGCCTACCACAACTACAGCCTGCCACCGCTGGCGATGATCGCGGCCTTCGCCCAGGCCAACGGTGTGGACCTGCGCGAAGCGAACGACGGCGCCCTGCGCCGCCTCGGCGAGAACGTGATCGCCGGCGTGGATGACCAGGAAGCCTTCGATGAGAAGACCGGCGACGACCAGGACATGAGCGAGCTGAAGAAACACGCCAAGTTTGCCTGGCTGGAGCCCTGGTGCTCGCTCTACCAATGCTCGGCCGCGACCCTCGAACGCAAAGAGGAGATGGGGCCCTACAAGACCTTCCGCCTCGGCGGGGATGTGACCCAGGTGTTCCATCCGAAGAAGGAGGGTGGGAGCTAAACCCCCGCTCGGACAGCCCCCTCTCCCCCTGGGAGAGGGTTGGGGTCAGGGCGGACGGACTCCACGCGGAGCCCAACATCCCTTACCCCCTGCCCCTCTCCCAATGGGAGAGGGGAGAAAAACGCCCCCGCCCCAACGTGGCGGGCCAGAAATCAAACGTTCAACGGAGAGACTCGGATGGTCTTTTCTTCAAACGTGTTCCTGTTCCTGTTCCTGCCGATCTTCCTCGGCTTGTACTACCTGGTCGGGACACGCTATCGAAACCTGTTGTTGCTGGTCGCCAGCTACATTTTCTACGCCTGGTGGCGCATCGACTTCCTGGCACTGTTCGCTGCGGTGACGGTGTTCAACTACTGGATCGGCCTGCGCATCGGCGCAGCCGGGGTGCGCACGAAAACAGCGCAGAAATGGCTGCTCCTCGGCGTAGTGGTGGACCTCTGCGTCCTCGGCTACTTCAAGTACGCCAACTTCGGCGTCGACAGCCTCAACGCCATCATCACCTCCTTCGGCCTGGAGCCCTTCGTGCTCACGCACATCCTGCTGCCGATCGGGATTTCCTTCTACGTCTTCGAATCCATCAGCTACATCATCGACGTGTACCGAGGCGACACCCCGGCCACGCGCAACCTGGTGGACTTCGCGGCCTTCGTGGCGATCTTCCCGCACCTGATCGCCGGCCCGGTACTGCGCTTCAAAGACCTGGTGGACCAGTTCAACCACCGTACCCATACGGTGGACAAGTTCGCCGAGGGCTGCACGCGCTTCATGCAGGGCTTCATCAAGAAGGTCTTCATCGCCGACAGCATTGCGCCCATCGCCGATCACTGCTTCGCACTCTCCGACCCGACCACGGGCGATGCCTGGCTCGGCGCACTGGCCTATACCGCGCAGCTGTACTTCGACTTCTCCGGCTACAGCGACATGGCCATCGGCCTAGGCCTGATGATGGGCTTCCGCTTCATGGAGAACTTCAACCAGCCCTACATCAGCCAGTCCATCACCGAGTTCTGGCGGCGCTGGCACATCAGCCTCTCCACCTGGCTGCGCGACTACCTGTACATCAGCCTGGGCGGTAACCGTGGCACCACCTTCCAGACCTACCGCAACCTGTTCCTCACCATGTTGCTGGGTGGCCTTTGGCACGGCGCCAACTTCACCTACATCATCTGGGGCGCCTGGCACGGTGCCTGGCTGGCCATCGAACGCGCGCTGGGCGTGAACGCCGCGCCCCGCGCGATCAACCCGCTGAAGTGGGTCTTCACCTTCCTGCTGGTGGTGATCGGCTGGGTGATCTTCCGCGCCGAGAACCTGGATGTTGCCTGGCGCATGTATGCCGCCATGTTCAGCTTCGGTGACTGGCAGCTCTCCGAGCTCAACCGCGCGCAACTCACCAGCCTGCAGATCGCCACCCTGGTGCTGGCCTACGTCGTGCTGGTCATCTGCGGCATCCGTCAGTTCTATGCCCAGCCACTGGCTGGCGCGCCAAAGGCCAAGGCCCGTGAGGACGACGACGGCATCGCTATCAATGCCGACGGCAGCGCCACCCTGCCCCGCGCCCGCATACAGATCGGCGCCCTGGCCTTCCACGCCGCTGTGCTCCTGCTGTTCGCCGCCTCGGTGCTGAAGCTCTCGGCGCAGAGCTTCTCGCCCTTCCTGTACTTCCAGTTCTGAGTGGAACCGACCATGAACAGAACCCTGAACCTGCTCTACATCCTGCTCTTCTGCGGCCTGCTGCTGGCGCTGAGCCTGTGGTCCATGCGCTCGATCCTCGGTTTCTCCGTGGCAAAGGAAACCAGCGTGCTGGATGGCAAGCTGGCCCTGGCCTTCGAGAAGCGCTACGACGAGGAATTCCCGGTCAAGCAACTGGGCACCAACCTCTGGGCCCTGGTGGACTACAAGCTGTTCGGCGAAGGCCGCCAGGGCGTAGTCATCGGCCAGGACGGCTGGCTCTACTCGGACGAGGAGTTCGACCCGGTAGCCGACGGCTCCCGTCAGGTCCGCGACAACCTTGCGCTGATCCAGGGCGTGCGCGACGAGCTGGCGCGGCACAATGTGGAACTGGTACTGGCGATCATCCCGTCCAAATCGCGCCTCTACCCCGAGCACGTCGGCGAGGTCACCCCCACTGCCCTGCGCCAGGACCTCTATGAGCGCTTCCGTGGTGCCGCGCGCAAGGCCGGGATCACCGCCCCGGACCTGCTCGCCACGCTGGAAGACGCCAAGAACCAGGGCCAGGTCTTCCTGCGCACCGACACCCACTGGACCCCGCTGGGCGCCGAAGTGGTGGCCGGTCGCCTGGGCCAGGCGGTGGGCCAGGCCATGAGCCTGCGCGGCACTCCGCAGCAGTACGTCACCGAGGTGGTGGGGAATGAGGACTACAAGGGCGACCTGACCCGCTTCCTGCCCCTGGACCCGCTGTTCGAAAACCTGATGCCGGCCCCGGACCAGTTGCAGAAGCGCGCCACCCGCAGCCAGGACGAAGCGAACGCCGGCGACGATGCCCTGTTCGCCGAGAACGATGTACCGGTCGTGCTGGTGGGCACCAGCTACAGCGCCAACGACCGCTGGAACTTCGCCGGCGCCCTGCGCCAGTCACTGCAGCGCGACCTGGTGAACCACGCGGAGGACGGCCACGGCCCGATCCTGCCGATGCTCAAGTACCTCAGGAGCGACGAACTGAAGGACGCCCCGCCGCAGCTGGTGATCTGGGAGTTCCCGGAACGCTACCTGCCGATGCTGAGCGACCTGTCCGAATTCGACCCCGAATGGGTCGCCAGCCTGCGCAAGGGTGTGGGTTCCGACGAACGCCTGGCTTCGCGCTCGGGCAACTGAATACCCCGTGAACGGGAACACAGGGCCGGACACGGCCCGATCAAGAGAGAAGATGGAGGTACACCTCATGAACCGACAGAACAACCGCAGCTGGACGTCTTATGCCTGCGCCCTGGTGCTCGGCCTCGGTGCCCTGCACGCCCAGGCCAACGAAGGTGGACTGTACGGCCCCCAGGCGCCCAAGGGCTCCGCCTTCGTCCGCGCCTACAACGCCGCCAGTAACGAGCTCAGCGTCAACGTCGGCAACACCGCACTGACCGACGTTCCGCCGCTCGGCTCCAGCGACTTCAAGTTCCTCCCGCCAGGCAACTACAGCGCCCAGGTCGGCAGCAGCAACCTCTCGGTGAAACTCGAGGCCGACCGCTACTACACCCTGGTCAACCAGACCGGCAAAGACCCGCAGCTGGTGGAAGAGCCGCCGTTCCGAAACAAGCAGAAGGCCCTCCTGCGCGTACAGAACCTGTCGGACGCCAAGCTCACCCTGAAGACTGCCGACGGCAAGACGCCAGTCGTGGCGGACGTAGCCCCGCAGGGTCGCGGCGAGCGCGAGATCAATCCGGTGAAAGTCGGCCTCGCCCTGTTCGACGGTGACAAGAAGGTCAGCGACCTCAAGCCCGTCTCGCTGCAGCGCGGCGAAGTGGTCTGCCTCTACATCACCGGCAGCGGCGGCAAGCTCTCTCCTGTCTGGGTCAAGCGCCCGGCGGAGTCCTGATTAGCAACGAAGAAACAACCGGCGCGGATTGAACCACGCCGGTACCTACCCGCCCCGCAGAGGGTGGGAAAAGAAAGAAATGTGATTTGTGGAAGCAGCGCCTACAACCCATGACTGAGTTAGGAGAAACACCCATGATTCCCGTGATCCTCTCTGGCGGTAGCGGCTCTCGCCTCTGGCCTCTTTCGCGCAAACAGTATCCCAAGCAGTTCCTCGCCCTCGCCGGCGACCAGACCCTGTTCCAGCAGACCCTTCAGCGCCTGAGCTTCGAAGGCATGCAGCCGGCCGTGCTGGTGGCCAACCAGGATCACCGCTTCATCGTCCAGGAGCAGCTCGATGCCATCGGCCTGCAACCCCAGGCCATGCTGCTGGAGCCCTTCGGCCGCAACACCGCGCCGGCAGTAGCGATCGCCGCCATGCAACTGGTCGCCGAGGGCCGTGACGAGCTGATGCTGGTGCTCCCGGCAGACCACGTACTGCGCGACCAGCAAGCCTTCCAGCAAGCCCTGGAACTGGCCACCAGCGCCGCCGAGAAGGGCGAGATGGTGCTCTTCGGCGTACCCGCCGAGCGCCCGGAAACCGGTTACGGCTACATCCGCAGCAAAGCCGACGGCGCCCTGCCGGAAGGCATCAGCCGCGTGGCGCAGTTCGTCGAGAAACCGAACGAAGACAGGGCCCGCGAGTACGTGGCATCCGGCGACTACTTCTGGAACAGCGGTATGTTCCTGTTCCGCGCCAGCCGCTTCCTGGAAGAACTCAAGCAGCACGATGTGGACATCTACGACACCTGCCTGCTGGCCCTGGAGCGCAGCAAGCGCGACGGCGTCGCGGTGAGCATCGACTCGGCCACCTTCGCCTGCTGCCCGGACAACTCCATCGACTACGCGGTAATGGAGAAGACTGCCCGCGCCTGCGTGGTACCGCTCTCCGCCGGCTGGAACGACGTGGGTAGCTGGAGCTCCATCTGGGAAGTGCACGAGAAGGACAAGAACGGCAACGTCACCAAGGGCGACGTGGTAGTTCAAGACAGCCACAACTGCCTGGTGCACGGCAACGGCAAGCTGGTCTCGGTGATCGGCCTGGACGACGTGGTGGTGGTCGAGACCAAGGACGCCATGATGATCGCCCACAAGGACCGCGTGCAGGACGTGAAGAAACTGGTCAACAAGCTGGACGCCGACGGCCGCAGCGAGACCCAGAACCATTGCGCCGTGTACCGCCCCTGGGGCTCGTACGACTCGGTGGACATGGGCGGCCGCTTCCAGGTCAAGCACATCACCGTGAAGCCCGGTGCACAGCTTTCGCTGCAGATGCACCACCACCGCGCCGAGCACTGGATCGTGGTTTCCGGCACCGCCCAGGTGACCTGCGACGACAAGGTGTTCCTGCTGACCGAAAACCAGTCCACCTACATCCCGATCGCCTCGGTCCACCGCTTGGCCAACCCCGGCAAGATCCCGCTGGAGATCATCGAGGTGCAGTCCGGCAGCTACCTGGGTGAAGACGACATCGAGCGTCTGGATGACGTCTACGGTCGCGCCCCGCAGTCCGCTACCGTACACAGCATCGCCCGCTGACCTGTAAGAGCCGGCTTGCTGGCGAAGGGGCAACCTTTCGCGAGCAAGCTCGCTCCTACATCGCCCTCGGCGGCCGTGGGCGCTCTTGCTAGCATGGAAGGCCTCACGGAGGTCTTTCCATGCTCATTGGCGCTGTTCTCTTCCTGACCTGGCTGGTCCTGCTGCTGCGCTACCCGGCCAAGGCCCTGCCGCTGTCCCTGGCGGCGGTGCTTGGCGTCGCCCTGATCGCCGTCTGGGTGCTCTGGGAAGAACGCGGCGAGGAACACCGCTTCGCCCGGCTCGATATCCAGCTCACCTACGCCCCGCAAACCTGCCCCGCCGACCGTCCACTGGAAATCCGCGTGCGCAACGGCGACGACGCGGTGCTGCGCGATTTCGCCTGGCAGGTCCAGGCCTTCCGCCCCGGCGATACCATCAACCTGGCCCAGCCCAGCTACGACCATCCACGCTACCTCGGCCCGTCCGAACTGCAGCCCGGTACCCAGTGGCAGGACTGCCTGGCCCTGCCGCCCATTCGCCAGGGTTATCGCGCACAATCCCTGGAGTTTCGCGCCGCCAATTTGCGTGGCAAATTCGTCGACTGAACTGACAGCGCCCCCCCCGGCCCCTCTCCCGCTTGCGGGAGAGGGGGACAAGCAATCCGCGCAGACCTCGACGGTGGCACGGACGGCCCCCTCTCCCTTCAGGGAGAGGGCTGGGGAGAGGGCGAACCGGATGCCCCCCAGCAAAGGACTCGAGATGCCCAATTCCACCGCCCTGATCACCGGTTGCTCCAGCGGCATCGGCCGCGCCCTGGCCGACGCCTTCAAGGCCGCCGGCTACAGCGTCTGGGCCACCGCCCGCAAGCCGCAGGACCTGGCCACGCTGGAAACCGCCGGCTTCGTCGCCGTGGCGCTGGACGTGAATGACCAGGCCGCCGTCGCCACCCTTGCCGAGCGACTGGAACGGGAGGAAGGTGGTCTCGACGTGCTGGTAAACAATGCAGGCTTTGGCGCCATGGGGCCGCTGCTGGACGGCGGCGTCGATGCCTTGCGCAAGCAGTTCGACACCAACGTCTTTGCCCTGGTGGATGTGACCCGCGCCTGTTTCCCGCTGCTGCGTAAACGCCGGGGCCTGGTGGTGAACATCGGCAGTGTATCGGGCGTTCTGGTCACGCCCTTCGCCGGTGCCTATTGCGCCTCCAAGGCCGCGGTCCATGCACTCTCCGACGCCTTGCGCCTGGAGCTGTCGCCTTCGGCATCGAGCTGATGGAGGTGCAGCCAGGCGCCATCGCCTCCAGCTTCGGTGCCAGCGCCACTCGCGAGGCCGAAGCCCTGATCGCCGAAGATTCCCCCTGGTGGCCGGTGCGCGAAGGCATTCGCGCACGAGCCCGCGCCTCCCAGGACAACCCCACTTCAGCCACAGACTTCGCCCGCACCTTGCTCGCTGCCGTACAACGCAAGCCCCGTCCGACGCTGGTGCGCATCGGCAACGGCAGCCGCGCCCTGCCGCTGCTGGCGCGCTGGGTGCCAAGAGGCGTGCTGGAACGGGTGCTGAAGAAGCGCTTCGGACTGGGCGTCGAACTCTAGGAAAAGCCGGTCGGACGGCGCCAGACTCAGCCTGCGCGCCTGACCACACCCTCACTTATCCACAGTTTCAGCCAGCCAGCCGCCAGCATCGGATCGCCGAGCTCCGCGCACAGGCCAGCAAAGCTCCAGCCCTGCGCCACCATGCCCAGCAATGCATGGCCTTCTTGCTCGGCAAGGCTGCGGTATTGCCCCACCAGCCCCTGACGCCAGACCAGGCACAGTTCGGCTCGCTCCAGCAGCTCGCTGCCAGGGAACTCGCGACCATCCTTCACCGCCCGCCACAGGGCCAGGCTGTTATGCCGACAAGGCACCCGCTGCACACTGGGCACCAGCGCCAGCTGCAGCTCGGGCCAGTCTTCAGCAGGCAAATGCGCCATCTGCTCCAGGGTCAGCGGCTCATCCGCCGGAGCATCGAAGGCCAGGGTGAAGGCCCACTCAAGCCGCGCCAGCTCGGCCAAGGGCGCGGACTGATCCGGCACCAGCCAGGACTCGATGAAATCGGCGAGACTCGCCCCCAGCCAGCGCAGGCTGAAATGCCGCGACGGATGGGCACGCAGGTAGGCGTGGGCCAAGGCCTCGAACTCATCGTCGCCGAGCCAGTGATGCAGTGTCGGGTAGTCGCCACGCAACGCCTCGACCAGCCGTGCGCGGAAGGCATGATGGTAAATCTGCAAGCCCTCCAGCGCGCCCAGTTCCGGGCCGCCACGAATGGCTGCGAGCAGTTCGGCGTCGGCTAGGTCGCATTCATCCAGCAAGTAGGCCTCGAAGCGCTGCTGAAATTCGCTCAAGCGCATACCACCTCCTTTCCCAGGGTGACGTCCGCCAGTTCCCGTGCCTTGCCCAACTCGGCCAGCAGCTCATCCAAAGGCGGCAGGTGGTCGTCACGCTCCAGCAGGGTGGCAACCGGCCCCAGGTGTTCAAGGGTGCGCTGGTAAAGCTGCCAGACCGGATCACAGATCGGTGCATCGTGGGTATCGATCAGGTAGTGGCCGTAGTCGCTATGACCGGCCAGGTGCAACTGGCGGATGGCGGTTTTCGGCAGTGCGCGGATGAAGTCCCAGGGATCGAAACCCTGGTTACGCGCGCTGACGTACACGTTGTTCACATCCAATAGCAGTTCGCAGCCGCTGAGTTCCACCAGGGCGGCGAGGAATTCCCATTCGCTCATCTCGCTGTCGGCACAGCGCAGGTAACTGGAAACGTTCTCCAGCACCAGCGGCCGGCCCAGCGCGTCCTGCACCTGCCGGACCCGTTCGGCCACATGGGCCAGGCTCTCTTCGGTGAAGGGCAGCGGCAGCAAGTCATGGAGCTGGTGGGCGTTGCCACGGCTCCAGCAGAGATGATCAGAGACCCAGCGAGGCCTGATGCGCTGGGCAAGTGCCTTCAACTGCAGCAGATGATCGCGGTCCAGCGGGTGCGGGCCGCCAATGGACAGCGACACCCCGTGCATTACCAGCGGATAGCGCTCGGCAATGGCGTCCAGGTAGTAGAGCGGCTTGCCGCCGCCTACCAGGTAGTTCTCGGAGATCACCTCGAACCAGTCCACCGTGGGCTGTCGTTCGAGAACCTCCTGGTGATACTGGCTTCGCAAGCCCAGGCCGAAACCCAGGCTGGATGGGTGCTCATGCATGGCCGGTCTCCCTGGATCGGGGTGGCCCGCAGGCCACCCCAGCCTCATCAGGGACCGACCTTGCCGCCGGCGGAATTGCACTCGGCCAGCGTGGTGCTCTTGAAGCCCTGGCCTTTACAGGCACCCTGTCCCTTGCACGAGTTGTTAGCGGTCTTGCAGTCGTTCTGACCTTTGCAGGCGTTGATGCCGTAGCAGTGCACCATGGCTTCTTCGGCCATGACCTGGGTCGGCAGGCTGGCGAACAGACCGGCAGCGGCGAGGGCCAGGGCGACGCCGGCAGCGGTGGTGGTGGAAGTCTTGGTAGTCATTTTGTGCATCCTCGGGATGGTTGTCTTTGGCCGGCTTGCTGCGCCGGACATAGAGATAGAGAACGCAGCCGAGCTAGCGTTACAGGCGTGGAAAAAAATTTGCGATACCACCTGAATCGGTTGCCCGGATAGCATTCGGCTACAGTTGCCACAGCCCAACAACGAGATCCCGTCATGTCGCTTACCTTGCGCTACGCCGTCGGCGGCGTGGCCCTGGCCATCGTCCTGAACCTGCTCCTTCGCAGCTTCGTGAAAATCGGCGGCATCTTCGCCACGCTGTTGATCGCTGCCGCCACGGCCGCCCTGCTGGCCCTCGCGTTCCGCCTCATCCAGCGCCGCTTACCCGAGCCCGGTGAGCGTTGGCGCATCGTGCTCACCTACGGCGGCCTGCTTGGGCTGCTATACCTAGGACTGCTAGCGATGATGACTCTGCAGGACACGCCCAGCCCCATGGGCGTACTGCTGTTCCTGGTCCATTACCTCTGTTATCCGGTGATGGCCGCATTGCTGCTGTCGGAGCGGGTATTCACGAAGGTCCGCTGACGGCCAACAAGGATGTCCACCATGAACTACCGCCCCTTGCGCGTGCCGGCCGATAGCGAGCGGCTCGCCGCTTTCGATGCCTCCTACATCACCTCGCACATCTGGCGCGTCGAGGCCGATGGCCTTGCACTGCGACTGGTCGAGGAGAAACTCGCCGAGCCCTTCCACAAGGCCTATGACGCCGCCGGGTTTCCCGATGATGTAGCCGATGCCGACTTCGCCCTTGCAGCCGAAGCCCGCGACGGCAGCCTCGCCGGTTTTGCATGCGTGCGCCTGGTGCCGTGGAACCGCAGCGCTGAACTGAGTGCGCTGTTCGTTGCACCGGCGCACCAGGGCCAGGGCATCGGTCGTGCACTGCTGGAAGGGGCGATGGCCTATGCCCGCAGCCAGGCGATGCGCTGCCTGTGGCTGGAGACCCAGACCAGCAACTACCCTGCCATCGGTTTCTACCAGCGCGCCGGTTTCACCTTCTGCGGGTTGAACACCATGCTTTACGATCCGACGGAAGTGGCGGCCGAGGAAATCGCCCTCTACCTGAGCCACCCGCTCGACGGCTGATTCGATGGAACCGCCGCTGCATCGCTCGCCACTAAGCAGAAGGCGTGCGAGGAATTGGCGATGGACTACCTGGACCTGCTGCAATGGCCGGCGATGCTGGTGACCGTCCTGGCTGCCTGGCTGATCGGCTCCAATCAGGAGTCACGACGCAATGTAGGTTTCTGGGTGTTCATGACGAGCAATGCGCTCTGGATCGCCTGGGGGCTGTACGCCCACGCCTATGCGCTGATCGTGCTGCAGCTCTGCCTCGCGGCGATGAACATGCGAGGGGTGAAGAAGACCCAGAACGACTAGATGCTCCCCTCCCGCTCGATCACCAGGACTCGGGCGGCGCCAATCGGATGGGCGACATGTTCGCAACCTACCTCGGCGAAGAAGATATCCCCTGCCCCTAGCAGTACCCGCAATTCATCGCCTTCCTCGCGATAACGCATCTCTACCTCGCCATCGAGTACGGCGAAGACTTCAGGCCCGTCGTTGACGTGCCAGACATAGGGCTGGTCGGTCCAGTGCAAACGCACTGTGGTGCCGCCCATATTGACCAGATCCATCGCGCCCCACGCCCGCTCCGCGGTGAAGTCTCGGCTGCGTACCACGCGCCCGGCGCTCATGCGCGACCCGCCGTGGCAGCAGCCGGCATGGATGTCTTGGGCTTGCGGAACACCAGTACGTTACCCGCCATCACGAGGCCCAGCCCGAACAACGCGGGCAAGGTCCATTGGTAGCCTTCGACGAAGGCCGAGATATTCAGCGCCACCACCGGGAACAGCACGGTGCAGTAGGCGGCGCGCTCCGGGCCCATGCGTCCCACGAGGGTCAGGTAGGCGGTGAAGCCGATCACCGAGCCGGGAATCGCCAGGTAAAGCAGAGAGCCGACGTAGCGGGTGTTCCACTCCATGCCGAAGGGCGTACCGCTGACCAGGCACCAGGCGGCCAGCATCAGGGCACCGTAGAACATGCCCCAGGCGTTGGTGGTCAACGGCTTGAGTCCGGCTTTCTGCTGCAGGCTGGAGAGCATGTTGCCGGCGGAGAAACACAGTGTGCCGAGCAGCGCCAGGCCAAGACCGATGAAAGTTTCACGGCTGGCGGTGTGGTGAGACAGCTCTGGCCAGAACAGCAAGCCCAACCCCAGCAGGCCAAGGCCGCCGCCACCGAGCACGTTGGGTGCAATGCGCTGGCCAAAGAAGATTCGTGCATTAAGGGCGTTCCACAGGGTGGCGGTGGAGAACACTACGGCGATCAGCCCGCTGGGTATCCACTGGCTTGCGGTGTAGAAGCACATGAAGTTGACACAGAACAGGCACAGGCCCTGGGCCAGGCAGATCATCTGCGCTCGACCATCGAGCTTCTGCAAGCGCCGGCTGATCAGGAGCAGGGCGAACAGCACCGCGGCGGCCAGGGCGAAGCGGTAAGCGATCGACGCAGGAATGGCGACGCTGCCCATCTGCAGCTTGATGGCGATCCAGGTAGTGCCCCAGATCAGGACGGTGAGCAGGTAGAGGGACAGGTTCATCACGGCGACTCCGGTTTCGACGGAACCAGTCTCCATCCACCACCTGCCACCCGCTTGCACAAACTTGCGCTTATCTCGTCGGATGGCTGCCCGTCGGTTTACACGCGCGCTAGGATGAACTCCATTCGTACACCGGCCGCTCCGTCCATGTCGTTACTCGAACAGAATCAGGTCTTCCAGTCCCTCAGCAGTTCGCCTCATGCTCGCCTTGAGCACAGCGCGGAGCTGGGTGACGGCCTGGGCGCGGCACTCTGGAGCAACCACCACGACGCGCGGGAATACCAGGGGCCGAAAGTCCACACCCTGTCCTGCTACCTGGAGGGCGGCACCGGCACCTACCGCCGCGAGCGGCCGGATACCAAGGGCGCACCGGGCAAGCTGTGCATCCTGCCGGCCGGCCACGAATCATCCTGGGTGATCAACGGCGAGATCCGCCTGGCGCATCTCTATTTCAGCGCGGAGCACTTCGCCCAAGCGGCGGTGACCCTGCTGGACCGCGAACCCCGCGAACTGCAATTGTGCGAGCGCACCTTCCTCGATGACCCACAGCAGGCGCAGAACTTCCATCAGTTGGTCCGCCTGGACTGGGACGAACCCGGCGAGCGCCTGCGCGCCACCAGCCTGGCGCACGAGATGATCCATCACAGCCTGCTGACTCAGGTGGGAATGCGTGAAGGGCTGCGACTGAAAGGTGGATTGGCGCCGGCCTTGCGCAAGCGCCTGGCGGACTACATCGAGACCCGCCTGGCCGAGCCCATCAGCCTGGGCGAGCTGGCGACCTTCTCGGCGCTGTCGGAATATCACTTCGCGCGGATGTTCCGCGAAAGCTTCGGGATGCCGCCGCACCAATATGTGCTGGCGCGACGCCTGGAACGGGCGCGCAAGCTGCTGCGTGAGACCGAGCTGCCCCTTGGCGAAATCGCCCTGGCCTGCGGCTTCGCCAGTGCCAGCCACTTCAGCAATCGCTTCCGCTCGGCGGTTGGCGGCACGCCAGGAGCTTTCAGGGCCGCATTTCGCTGATCAGAACACCAGGTCGGACAGGCGCCACACTTCGAAGGCCGGCGTTTCGTATGGGTGAGCCTTCTTCAGTGCCTTGACCGCATCGTGGATGAGCTCATCGGCCACCACCATTTCCACTTTCCATTCCGCCACCTGCTCGACGATTCCGGACTGGCCCAGGTAGGGATTGCTACCCTCCAGCGGACGGAACTGTCCCTGGCCGAGCGCCTGCCAGCAACAGCTGTCATAGGCGCCGATACGCCCGCCGCCAGCGGCGAAGATGGACTTTTTCACAGGTTCCAGATGGCTCTCCGGAACGTAGAAACACAGCTTGTACATCGGGTCCTCCGCGTGGCTCCGAATACGGGTTCATGCCAGGAAATGATGTCACGAATGATGGCATTTTGACGTCATATTGCCGAGGCACGGTTCACATACGGCGATTTGGACCCGTAGCGCAGCAATGCGTTCTGCGTGGGGATAGTGCGTCTGGTGATAAAGGTGAAGTGCTACTCACCTTTCCAGAAGCGCCGCCAGCGCTGGCCGAGGCTGGGTGTGGGCGGGCTGTGACTGCCATCGCACCACGGCAGCCGCGCGGACAGGCCACAGCGGCAGAGCAGTAACCGCTGCTCGCGACGAGCGGTCAGGTCGAAGCCGCCAGAGCAAGAGGAAGGACAATCAGGCAGCTGTGGCGAACGACCACAGCGGCAGAGCCGGCAGCGATCGCCGGGTTGGAGCAGGCGGACTTCAGGAAGAATCGGGTCCGGCATGGGTGAGGCTCGAAAACAAAAAAGGCGGGAGAAGATTGCCTTCTCCCGCCTTTCACTGTCGATGTCCGAGTGGGCCAATCATGCGGAGCTGGCTGAAACGCCCTCTCCCGCCCTTCGGGCACCCTCTCCCCGGGGGAGAGGGTCATCAGAACGGCCTGCAGCCGGCTATCAATCCACCCAGACGCGGGCGTTGCGGAACATGCGCATCCAGCCGCCGTCTTCCTGCCACTCGTCCGGGCGCCAGGAGTTCTGCACGGCACGGAACACGCGCTCCGGGTGCGGCATCATGATGGTCACACGGCCGTCACGGCTGGTAAGGCCGGTGATGCCACGGGGCGAGCCGTTCGGGTTGGCCGGATAGGTCTCGGTGACCTTGCCGTGGCTGTCGACGAAGCGCATGGACACGCAACCGGACAGGTCGGCTTCCAGCAGTGCTTCTTCGCTTTCGAACTCGGCGTGGCCTTCGCCGTGGGCGATGGCGATCGGCATGCGCGAACCCGCCATGCCACGCAGGAAGATCGAGGACGACTCCTGAACCTGAACCATGGCCACGCGCGCTTCGAACTGCTCCGAGCGGTTGCGCACGAAGTGCGGCCAGAACTCGGTGCCGGGAATCAGCTCGTGCAGGTTGGACATCATCTGGCAACCGTTGCACACACCCAAGGCGAAGCTGTCCTTGCGCTCGAAGAACGACTGGAAGCCATCACGGGCACGGGAGTTGAACAGGATCGACTTGGCCCAGCCCTCACCAGCGCCGAGTACGTCGCCGTAAGAGAAGCCACCGCAGGCCACCAGGCCCTTGAAGTCTTCCAGGCTGACGCGGCCGGCAAGGATGTCGCTCATGTGCACGTCGATGGCAGCGAAACCGGCGCGGTCGAAGGCGGCGGCCATTTCCACCTGGCCATTGACGCCCTGCTCGCGCAGGATCGCCACCTGCGGACGCGCGCCCTTCTTGATGTAGGGCGCGGAGATGTCCTGATTGACGTCGAAGCTGAGTTTGACGGACAGACCGGGGTTGTCTTCCTCCAGTAGCGAGTCGAACTCCTGATCGGCGCAATTGGCGTTGTCACGCAGGCGCTGGATGCGATAGCTGGTCTCGGACCATTGGCGCTGCAGCATGCGGCGCTCACCGCCGAACACGGCTTCACCATTGAAGCTGATGGCAACGTTGGCGCCATTGACCGGCTGGCCGATTACCGCGACGCAGTCGCCGAGGCCGGCGGCGCTGAACTGGGCCAGCACTTCCGGCGTGGCGTCCTGGCGAACCTGGATGACCGCACCCAGTTCTTCGTTGAACAGCACGGCAGCCAGGCCTTCACGGTTGTCCGCCAGGGCGTCCAGGTAGATGTCCAGACCGCAGTGGCCGGCGAAGGCCATTTCCAGCACGGTGGCCAGCAGGCCGCCGTCGGAACGGTCGTGATAGGCCAGCAGGTGGCCATCGGCGTTCAGGCCCTGGATCACGGCAAAGAAGGCTTTCAGGTCTTCGGCGTCGTCTACGTCCGGGGTCTGCTGGCCGAGCTTGCTGTAGACCTGGGCCAGGATGGAACCGCCCATGCGGTTCTGGCCACGGCCGAGGTCCACCAGAATCAGGTCGGTTTCGCCCTTGTCCAGACGCAGCTGCGGGGTCAGGGTCTGGCGCACATCGCTGACTGGCGCGAAGCCAGTAACGATCAGCGACAGCGGCGAGGTGACGGACTTGTCCGCACCCTCGTCCTGCCAGCGGGTCTTCATGGACATGGAGTCCTTGCCCACCGGGATGGTGATGCCCAGTGCCGGGCACAATTCCATGCCAACGGCCTTGACGGTGTCGTACAGACGGGCGTCTTCACCCGGGTGGCCGGCAGCGGCCATCCAGTTGGCGGAGAGCTTGATGTCACCCAGCTTCTCGATCTTCGAAGCAGCCAGGTTGGTGATGGTCTCGCCAATGGCCATGCGGCCGGACGCAGGGGCGTTCAGCAGGGCCAGCGGGGTGCGCTCGCCCATGGCCATGGCTTCACCGGTGTAGACGTCGAAGCTGGTGGCGGTGACAGCGCAGTCGGCTACCGGAACCTGCCAGGGGCCGACCATCTGGTCGCGGGCCACCAGGCCAGTGATGGTGCGGTCGCCGATGGTGATCAGGAAGTTCTTGCTGGCCACGGCCGGGTGATGCAGTACACGACTGACGGCGTCATCGATGTCCAGCTCGGCGGCGGCGAAATCATCGCCCAGCTCGGCTTCGCGGCTGACCGAACGGTGCATGCGCGGCGGCTTGCCGAGCAGGACTTCGAGCGGCATATCCACCGGTTTATTGCCGAAGTGGCTGTCGGCCACGGTCAGGTGCGGCTCCTCGATGGCCTCGCCGACCACGGCGAACGGGCAGCGCTCGCGTTCACAGATGGCCTTGAAGCGCTCGAAGTCGGCGGCGTCCACGGAGAGCACATAGCGCTCCTGGGACTCGTTGCACCAGATTTCCAGCGGGCTCATGCCCGGCTCGTCGTTGGGCACGGCGCGCAGTTCGAAGCGACCGCCACGGCCACCGTCGTTGATCAGCTCCGGCAGGGCGTTGGAAATACCGCCGGCACCCACGTCGTGGATGAACTTGATGGGGTTTTCCGAACCCATCTGCCAGCAACGGTCGATCACTTCCTGGCAGCGACGCTCCATTTCCGGGTTGTCGCGCTGTACCGACGCGAAATCCAGGTCGGCGGAGCTGGAGCCGGTAGCCATGGAGGAAGCAGCGCCACCGCCAAGGCCGATGAGCATGGCCGGGCCGCCGAGGACGATCAGCTTGGCGCCGATGGAGATTTCGCCCTTCTGCACGTGCTCGGCGCGGATGTTGCCCATGCCGCCGGCGAGCATGATCGGCTTGTGATAGCCGCGCACTTCTTCACCGTGGGGGGTGTCGATGGCTTGCTCGAAGGTACGGAAGTAGCCGGTCAGGGCCGGACGGCCGAACTCGTTGTTGAACGCGGCGCCGCCCAGCGGGCCTTCGATCATGATGTCCAGCGGAGTGACGATGCGCTCGGGCTTGCCATAGGGCTTTTCCCAGGGCTGCTCGAAACCGGGGATCTGCAGGTTGGAAACGGTGAAGCCGGTCAGGCCCGCCTTGGGCTTGGCACCACGGCCGGTAGCGCCTTCGTCGCGGATCTCGCCACCGGAGCCGGTGGAGGCGCCGGGGAACGGGGCGATGGCGGTCGGGTGGTTGTGGGTCTCCACCTTCATCAGGATGTGCACGGGCTCCTGGGTGGCACCGTACTGACGGGTTGCCGGGTCCGGGAAGAAGCGGCCGGCGGTAGAACCCTCGATCACCGAAGCGTTGTCCTTGTATGCGGACAGAACGCCTTCACGGTGCATTTCGTAGGTGTTCTTGATCATGCCGAACAGGCTCTTCTCCTGCGCCTGGCCGTCAATGTCCCAGCTAGCGTTGAAGATCTTGTGGCGGCAGTGCTCGGAGTTCGCCTGGGCGAACATCATCAGCTCGACGTCGTGGGGATTGCGACCCAGATCGTTGAAGCTCTTCACCAGGTAGTCGATTTCGTCCTCGGCGAGCGCCAGGCCCAGTTCGACGTTGGCCTTTTCCAGCGCAACGCGGCCACCACCGAGAATATCCACAGCGGTCAGCGGCTTGGGCTGGGCGTGGCTGAACAGGCCGGAAGCCTGTTCCGCGCCGGCCAGCACCAGCTGGGTCATGCGGTCATGCAGGCTGCTGGCGATGAGCTGCGCGTCGGCGTCGCTGAACTCGCCTGTCACGTAGTAGGCGATAGCGCGTTCCAGGCGCTCGATCTTGGCCAGGCCGCAGTTACGAGCGATGTCGGTGGCCTTGCTCGACCAGGGCGAGATGGTGCCGAAGCGCGGCACTACCAGGAACAGGCGGCCGCTGGGCTCCTGAACCGGGACGCTGGGGCCGTACTTGAGCAGGCGGGCCAGGACTTGCTCTTCCTCCCCGCTGAGTACGCCAATCACTTCGGCGAAGTGGGTGAACTCGGCGTAGAGTCCGCTGACGGCGGGGACCTTCTGGGTCAGTTGCTCGAGCAGTTTGCCGTGGCGAAAAGCGGAAAGGGCGGGAGCACCGCGCAGGATCAACATCTTCGGGACAGCCTCTGGGGAAGGGGTGTGCTTGGAGGCCGTGCATTCTAGCGCAAAGCGCCGCTTTCCGGCACCTCTGAAGGTGCCTCGCGTCGCCCGACAGCTAGCAGAGAAGATGCCCGCTGTCGAGATATGGCGCCCGCCAGGCTTTGCGTATACTCCGTGGATGCTAAATAACCACGTGTTCGGCACACGTCGGGCGTTCTGGGCCCTGGCCACCGGATTCTTCCTGATGCTCGTCGGCTGCAAACAGCCCACCACCCTCGAGCGCGTTCAGGAGGAGGGTGTGCTACGCGTGATTACACGCAACAGCCCCGCCACCTACTTCGAAGATCGTAACGGCGAAACCGGATTCGAGTACGAACTGGTCAAGCGATTCGCCGACGACCTGGGCGTCGAGCTCAAGATCGAAACCGCCGACAAGCTGGATGATCTGTATTTCCGCCTGGGCCAGGCCAACGGCCCGGTCCTGGCCGCCGCAGGTCTGGTGGCCAGCGACGCGCGCAAGAACGACGTGCGCTTTTCCCACTCCTACCTGGATGTCACCCCGCAGATCATCTACCGCAACGGCGAGCGTCGCCCTACCCGTCCAGAAGACCTGGTGGGCCGCCGTATCCTGGTACTCAAGGGCAGCAGCCATGCAGAGCAACTGGCGGCGTTGAAGGCCACCCTGCCGGGACTGAAGTACGAGGAATCCGACGAAGTCGAAGTGGTCGACCTGCTGCGCATGGTCGACGAGGGGCAAATCGACCTGACCCTGGTGGATTCCAACGAGCTGGCGATGAACCAGGTCTACTTCCCCAATGTACGCGTGGCCTTCGACCTGGGTGACGCCACCAGCCTGGCCTGGGCCATGGCGCCAGGCGAAGACGACAGCCTCTACAACGAGGTCAACGCCTTCCTCGGCAAGGCTCGCAAGGACGGCACCCTGCAGCGCTTGAAAGATCGCTACTACGGCCATGTCGATGTACTCGGCTACGTCGGCGCCTACACCTTCGCCAAGCACCTGCAGCAACGCCTGCCCAAGTACGAGCAACACTTCCGCCTGGCTTCGCAGAAAAACGACGTGGACTGGCGCCTGCTGGCGGCCATCGGCTATCAGGAATCCCTCTGGCAGCCCACCGCCACCTCCAAGACCGGTGTGCGCGGCCTGATGATGCTGACCGAGGGCACGGCCAAGGCCATGGGCGTGTCCAACCGGTTGAATGCCCAGCAGAGCATCCATGGCGGCGGCAAGTACTTCACGCTGATCAAGGACGGTCTTTCCGAGGATCTCAAGGAGCCGGACCGTACCTGGTTCGCCCTGGCCGCCTACAACATCGGCATCGCCCACCTGGGTGACGCCCGCAAGCTGGCTGAGGCCGAGGGCCTGAACCCGAACAAGTGGCTGGACGTGAAGAAGATGCTGCCGCGCCTGTCGCAGAAGCAGTGGTACCGCAAGACCCGTTATGGTTATGCCCGCGGCGGCGAGACCGTGCACTTCGTACAGAACATCCGCCGCTACTACGACATCCTCACCTGGGTAACCCAGCCGCAAATGGAAGGCAGCCAGTTGGCCGAGAATGCCAGCCACCTGCCTGGCATCAACAAGACTCGTCCGCCGGAAGACCAGCAGGACGAGAAGCTCTGAGCTGCCCCTTCCGGCCAAGAAAAAGCCCGCATCAAGCGGGCTTTTTCATGTCGGACCATCACCTGACCTTGGCCGGACCGCCTGTCGCAAGCTTCCGCCTCAGGCGTCCTTGCGTGCAGCTCGACGGGCCTGGAAGAAACCGGAGAGCATCTCGCTGCACGCCAGCGCCAGCACGCCACCTTCAACCAGCACACGGTGATTGAGAAATTCCTGGTCGAAGAACTGGCCACGGCTGACCACCACGCCCGCCTTGGGTTCTGTGGCGCCGTAGACGACGCGGGTTATCCGCGAATGGACGATGAGCCCGGCGCACATGCTGCAGGGTTCGAGCGTAACGTACAGCGTGCTGCCTACCAGACGATAGTTCTCCAGGCGGCTGGCAGCATCGCGCACCGCCACCATCTCGGCATGGGCACTGGGGTCATGGCCGGAGATCGGGCAATTGAACCCGCGCCCGACGATCTCGCCGTCCTTGACCAGCACCGCGCCTACCGGCACCTCCCCCAGCGCCGCGCCCTGCTGGGCCAGGGCGAGGGCTTCGCGCATGAAGTGTTCGTCGCGGCTGCGGTCGATGATCTGGGGCTGGCGCATGGCAGGTTCAGACAACCTCGATGGCGGCCATCAGGCCGGTTTCCATATGGTCGATGACGTGGCAGTGGAACATCCAGACACCCGGATTCTCCGCCACCAGCGCGATGCGCGCGGTCTCGTTCTTGCCCAACAGGTAGGTGTCGGTGAAGTAGGGAATGATCGACTTGCGGTCCGAGTCCAGTACCTTGAACGCCATGCCGTGCAGGTGAATGGGGTGCAGGTACTGAGCCATGTTGCGCAGTTCGAAGATGTAGTGGCCATCCTTCCTCAGCCTGGCAATGGGACGATCCGCGCAAGTCTTGTCGTTGATATCCCACGCCTTGCCGTTGATCTGCCAGTAGTTGCTCGGCCGTCCGGCGGCGCTGGCCAGGGTGGCGGCCCACTCGAAGTTGAAGCGCAGCACCTGGGCTTTCTCCAGGTCGGGCTCGGGTACCGGGTTGTCCGGTAGCGGCGCCGGCCAGTCGCCCGGTGCTTCACTGCTGGCCACGCTCTTCAGCGTCGCCAGGCGCAACGGACCATTGCGCAGGGGCAGTTCGGTACCTTCAGCCGGCACCTTGATCGCCAGCTCGATGCGCATGCCCGGCCCCAGCCAGTACTCCTTGCCCAGGTCGCGCGGCTTCACCGGATGGCCGTCGAGGGAATAGATGCGCGCTTCCGCCCCCGGCATGTTGAGCCGATAGGTAACGGTGTTGTCCAGGTTCAGGATACGCAGACGCACCACTTGCCCCGCGGGCAGCTCGATGGTCGGGAGCGACTTGCCGTTGATGGTACTCAGGCGACCACGGGTACCTTCACGGGCAGCCTCGCGGGGAACGCTGAAGGCGGTGAAGGCGCCTTCCTGGTCCACATGCCAGGTCTTCAGGCTGAGCACTTTTTCGTGTTTGAAGCCAGAAGGTTCACGCTCCTCGACGATTAGCGGGCCAACCAGGCCGCGCCCCAACTGATGGGCACTGGACAAGTGCGGGTGGTACCAGAAGCTGCCCGCGTCGTCGGTCTTGAAGCGATAGTCGAAGTACTCGCCGGGCAACACCGGCAACTGCGAAACGTAGGGGACGCCGTCCATCTCCAGGGGCACACGGATGCCATGCCAGTGGATCGTGGTTGGCTCTTCGAGCTTGTTGATGAAGCGCACCCGCAGCCAGTCCCCCTGGCGCGAGCGCAGTTCCACGCCAGGCGCCTGCCCGCCATAGGCCCAGACAGGCGTGGTGTGGCCGGGAACCAGTTCGAGGTCCAGCGGTGCGGCGATCAGTTCGTAGTCGTGGGTCTTTGCATCCAGGGTGCGGCCCAGCCAGTAGCGGGCACCACCGGCGCCAAGGCCAACAACGCCGAGGCCGGCCAGGCCGCCGAGAATCTGTCTGCGAGTGAAGGACATGGGGGTCAGGCTCCTCTGGGGAAGAACAGGGCTGTCCCATCGGCTAATCGAACCAGCCTCTGTCGGGCTGGCTTTGGGGCGCACAAGATACACCCGGGAACTGTGAAAGATAAGTGAAAGCATCTGCATTGGCCGCGACCGATGGGCGCAGCAGTCGTTTCGTGCCAGGTCTAGGATGAAAGAGATGTCCCGACTCTCTTCAGAGGAGCGTCTCCGTGCATCCTACCCGCCGCCAACTGATGCAATTCGGTCTTGGCGGCCTGGTGTTGTTGAGCTGGCCGAGATTCAGCCTGTCCGATAACACCAGGGCCTGCCATCTCAGCCCGGAGCAGACCGCCGGGCCCTTCTATCTGGAAGATGCGCTGTTGCGCCAGGACATCACGGACGGCAAACCAGGCACTGCGTTGCGACTGCAGTTCGAGGTGCTGCAACTGGACGGCTGCCATCCCCTGGGCGATGCCGCCCTGGAAATCTGGCACTGCGATGCGCAGGGCGCCTATTCGGGCGCAGGAAGCGACTCTGCGAGCCGCTTCCTGCGTGGCGTACAGATCACCGACGACGACGGCCGCGCAGAATTTCGCAGCATCATCCCTGGCTACTACCCCGGCCGGACCAACCATGTTCACCTCAAGGTGCATCTCAGTGAACGGGATATCCACACCGGCCAGCTGTACTTCCCCGAGTCGGTCATCCGCCCGGCGATGGCGAAAGCGCCCTACTCCCTCCCCGGCCAGGACTGGACGCGGCTGGAGCAGGACTACATCTTCCGACGTCAGCAGGGCGAGCAGTCAATGGCCGAACTGGTCGCGGACGGCGACGGCTTCATCGCGCGCCTGACTCTGGTGGTCGATACCCACGCCAATGCGTAGGTTGGGCAGCTCCGCAGGGTGCGCCATGAGCACCAGGATTCCCATGCGGACAAAAGCCGACGCCCAAAACAAAACGGCCAGGCTTTCAGGGCCTGGCCGGTCGCTTTACCGCATGGACGCCGAAGCGCCCATCATTCCCACTCGATGGTCGCTGGCGGTTTGCTCGACACGTCGTAGGTGACGCGGGAGATGCCTTCGATCTCGTTGATGATGCGGTTGGAGACGGTCTCCAGCAGCTCGTAGGGCAGGTGCGCCCAACGGGCCGTCATGAAGTCGATGGTTTCCACCGCACGCAGGGCCACGACCCAGGCATAACGACGACCATCGCCAACCACGCCGACAGACTTCACCGGCTGGAACACCACGAAGGCCTGGCTGGTCTTTTGGTACCAGTCCGCCTTATGCAGCTCTTCGATAAAGATGTGGTCCGCACGACGCAACAGGTCGGCATATTCCTTCTTCACTTCGCCGAGGATGCGCACGCCCAGGCCCGGGCCGGGGAACGGGTGGCGATAGACCATGCTATAGGGCAGGCCCAGTTCCAGACCGATCTTGCGCACTTCGTCCTTGAACAGTTCGCGCAGCGGCTCGACCAGTTCGAATTGCATGTCTTCCGGCAGGCCACCGACGTTGTGGTGGGACTTGATCACGTGGGCCTTGCCGGTCTTGGCGCCGGCCGACTCGATCACGTCGGGGTAGATGGTGCCCTGGGCGAGGAACTTGATGCCCTGCAGCCGGGTGGCTTCCTCATCGAACACTTCGATGAAGGTACGACCAATGATCTTGCGCTTCTCTTCCGGATCGGCGACGCCGGCCAGGCGGGAGAGGAACTTCTCTTCAGCGTTGGCACGAATCACACGCACGCCCATGTTCTCGGCAAACATGGCCATCACGTGATCGCCCTCGTGCAGGCGCAGCAGGCCGTTGTCGACGAAGACGCAGGTCAACTGGTCGCCGATGGCGCGGTGCAGCAGCGCCGCGACCACGGAGGAGTCGACGCCGCCGGAAAGGCCCAGCAGCACCTTGGACGAGCCCACCTGGGCACGCACGGTGGCGATGGCGTCTTCGACGATGTTGGACGGGGTCCAGAGGGCGGCGCAGCCGCAGATGTCCAGCACGAAGCGGGAGAGGATGCGACCGCCCTGCTTGGTGTGGGTCACTTCCGGGTGGAACTGCACGCCGTAGTAGGCGCGGTGATCGTCAGCCATGGCGGCGATCGGGCAGCTCGGGGTGCTGGCCAGGATATGGAAGCCCGCGGGCATGTCGGTGACCTTGTCGCCGTGGCTCATCCATACGTCTAGGCCGAGTACGCCGTCGTCATCGATATGGTCTTCGATGCCGTCAAGCAGGCGGGCCTTGCCCACCACGTCGACGCGGGCGTAACCGAACTCGCGCAGGTCGGAGCCTTGCACCTTGCCGCCCAGTTGTTCGGCCATGGTCTGCATGCCGTAGCAGATGCCGAACAGCGGCACATTCAGGTCGAACACGGCCTGAGGCGCGCGCGGGCTGTTGGCTTCATGCACCGACTCGGGACCGCCGGCGAGGATGATGCCGCGCGGAGCGAAGGCGCGAATCGCCTCGTTGCTCATGTCGAACGGGTGGATTTCGCAGTACACGCCGATCTCGCGCACACGGCGGGCGATCAGTTGGGTGTACTGGGAACCGAAGTCGAGGATCAGGATCCGGTGGGCGTGAATGTCTTGGGACATGGCCATCTCTCGTTACGGAATTCACAAACGACACGGGGCTGAATCAGACAGCCCCGTGACGCATTAGCTTTCAGTCAGCCTCAACCAACGCGGTAGTTCGGGGCTTCCTTGGTGATCTGCACGTCGTGGACGTGGGACTCGGCCATCCCCGCGCCGGTAATGCGCACGAACTGCGGCTTGGTACGCATTTCTTCGACGGTGGAGCAGCCGGTGTAGCCCATGGAGGCACGCAGGCCGCCCATCAGCTGGTGAACGATGGCGGTCAGGGTGCCCTTGTAGGGAACGCGACCCTCGATGCCTTCCGGAACCAGCTTCTCGGCACCCGCCGAGGAGTCCTGGAAGTAACGGTCGGAGGAACCCTGGGACTGGGCCATGGCACCCAGCGAGCCCATGCCGCGATAGGCCTTGTAGGAACGGCCCTGGAACAGTTCGACTTCGCCCGGCGCTTCTTCGGTACCAGCGAACATGGAGCCCATCATCACGCAGGAGGCGCCCGCCACGATGGCCTTGGACAGGTCACCGGAGAAGCGGATGCCGCCGTCGGCGATCAGCGGGATGCCGGAGCCGGCCAGAGCGGCGGCAACGTTGGCAATGGCGGAAATCTGCGGTACGCCGACACCGGCAACGATACGGGTGGTGCAGATGGAGCCCGGGCCGATACCGACCTTGACCGCGTCAGCGCCAGCCTCGGCCAGGGCCTTGGCGGCTTCGCCGGTAGCGATGTTACCGCCGATCACCTGTACGTGCGGGTAGGTGTCCTTGACCCAGCGCACGCGCTCGATCACGCCCCTGGAGTGGCCGTGGGCGGTGTCAACCACCACCACGTCGACACCAGCGGCAACCAGTGCGGCAACGCGCTCGCCGGTATCGGCGCCGGTACCTACGGCAGCACCTACGCGCAGGCGACCCAGGTCATCCTTGGAAGCCAGGGGGTAAGTCTTGGCCTTTTCGATATCACGGAAGGTCACCAGGCCGCGCAGGTGGAAGTTGTCGTCGACCACCAGCATCTTTTCGATGCGGTTTTCGTAGAGCTTGACCTTAATCTCTTCCAGCGGGGTGCCTTCGCGGGAGGTCACCAGATTGTTCTTCGGCGTCATGATCGCGGCGACGGTGTCACCGACGTTCGGTTTGAAGCGCAGGTCGCGACCGGTCACGATGCCGACCAGCTCGCCTTCATCCACCACCGGGAAGCCGGAGAAGCCGTATTCACGGGCGATCTGCAGCAGCTCGATGATCTTGGTGGAGGGGGTTACGGTCACCGGGTCACGGACGATCGCGGTCTCGTGGCGCTTGACCTTGCGCACCTCGGCAGCCTGCTGCTCGATGGTCATGTTCTTGTGGATGATGCCGATGCCGCCTTCCTGCGCCATGGCGATGGCCAGACGCGCTTCGGTCACGGTATCCATGGCCGCGGAGACCAGCGGGATGTTCAATTCGATGCCGCGGGTCAGGCGGGTCTTGAGGCTGACATCCTTCGGCAGAATCTCGGAATATCCCGGAATCAGGAGAACGTCGTCGAAGGTCAGGGCTTCTTGGCTGATGCGCAGCATGGCGGGGGCTCCCAGGCGGGAAAATTGGAAGCGCGCCATTATAACGAGGCCACGGCCTCTGCTCAACGCGGCCGACGGTCTGTAGATCGGGTTTCTCGCCGCGGAAGCGAATTTATTCGCGAAAGTACCTTGTCGCGACCCCATAAGAGACGAATGGCAGGTGCTCGACCTGTTTCGCGACTGCAATCCGTTCTACGGTCAGCCGCCCGTTCGTACCTGCCGCACGGCGTACCCCAGCCGATCGCTGAAAGCATCGAGAAATGCCTGAGTGAAGCGGGTTTCGCCCCAGCCGTTGAAGATGAAGCCCAGGTTGGAGAACCCGCACGGCTGCGGGAAGAGGAATCCATTGATGTCGTCCTCGAAGCCGCATTCGGGGCAGCTGAAATTGTCTGTGTGCCCCGGCCACCAATCCTCCAGGCTCTCGAACAGCGGCTCGCCCACTTCCTGGCGGCATTCCGGACAACCCGCTTCGTTCAGGAAATCGCGGGTGGGTGTATAGATGCATCGTTTGTCCACCAGTTCGAGACCATTCACCGGCTGGCCGAACGGCAGACGCTCCGGATTTTCCACCACCTCGCGCGCGCCGGCGGCGATGGCGTAAGCCATGCGATTGCCTCGCAGGCCACAGGTGCTCGGCAGTGCCTCAACCACGTCACGCCGCGCCAGCCAGCGCAGCATGCGCCCTGCCAGGGCCTGATGGCCGGGCACGCTGGATACCTGCGGCACAATGATCAACTGGCTCGATTCCATCTCTGGCCTCCTGCTTGGGTGGGAAAGGGCGCGCAGCTTAACCGTCGCCCCTCACTCGTCAACTATGGCGCATGGCGACAAAGCCATTATCATTTCCCCCCATGCTCAAAGACCCCTTCCAACGGCTCGGCCTCGATCGTGAGGTGCTGACCGTCAGCCAGCTCAACCAACGCGCCCGCCATCTGCTCGAGGACGTGTTTCCGCAGGTCTGGGTGGAAGGCGAGATTTCCAACCTCGCCCGCCCCGCATCCGGCCACCTTTATTTCACCCTCAAGGACGCCCAGGCCCAGGTTCGCTGTGCCCTGTTCCGCCAGAACGCTCAGCGCGTTCGCCAGGCCCTGCGCGATGGCCTGGCCGTGCGCGTACGCGGCAAGGTTTCGCTGTTCGAGGGACGTGGCGACTACCAACTGATCGCCGATACGGTCGAGCCGGCTGGCGATGGCGCCTTGCGCCTGGCCTTCGAAGCGCTGAAGGAGAAGCTCGCCGCCGAGGGACTGTTCGCCGCCGAACGCAAGCGACCGCTGCCCGCCCACCCACAGCGCATCGGCATCATCAGCTCGCCTACAGGCGCGGTGATACGCGACATCATCAGCGTGTTCCGCCGCCGCGCGCCGCAGGTGCAACTGACCCTGATTCCCACTGCCGTACAAGGCCGCGAAGCCACCGCGCAGATTGTCCGCGCCCTGGCCCTTGCCGATGCCCAAGGCTTCGACGCGCTGATACTCGCCCGTGGCGGTGGCTCGCTGGAGGACCTCTGGTGCTTCAACGAAGAAGCCGTCGCGCGCGCCGTGGCTGCCTGCCAGACGCCCATCGTCAGCGCCGTGGGTCATGAGACAGACGTGTCCATCAGCGACTTCGTCGCCGATGTGCGCGCCCCTACCCCCTCTGCCGCCGCGGAGTTGCTGGCTCCGGACGCGAGCGAACTGCAGAAGCGCCTCGACAGCCTGCACCGACGCCTCGTCCTGCGCCTGCGGGAGCACCTGACCCGCGAACGCCTGCGTCTGGATGGCCTGTTCCGACGCCTGCGTCACCCGGGCGAACGCCTGCGCCAGCAAGCGCAGCGCCTGGACGACCTGGACATGCGCCTGCGCCGCGCGTTCGAACGCCAACAGCAGATTCGCCATGAGCGCCTGGTGCGCCTGGACACTCGCCTCGGCGCACAACATCCAGGGCGCGCCCTGGCTCTGCTGCGGCAAAAGCTCGACAGCCTGTCCGAGCGTCTGCCTCGCGCCGCTCGCGACGTCCTCAAGGACCGCCGCCAGCGCCTCGACGCCCTGGCCCAGACGCTGCACGTGGTCAGCCCGCTGGCCACACTCGGGCGCGGTTACAGCATTCTCCTCGACGAACGCGGTCAGGCCGTCCGCGCCGCCAGCCAGACTCGCCCAGGCCAGCGCCTGAAGGCCCGGCTCGGTGAAGGCGAGCTGGACGTGCGGGTCGAAGACAACCATCTCACACCCGTGAACCTCTCCCTGCTGGATTGAACATGCGACTGCTTGCTGCCCTGCTCCTCTGTCTCGCCCTACCCGCCCATGCCGAAGGCTTCATCACGCGCCTGCTGAACAAACCGGTGCCGGGTGGCGTGGCGGTGGTCCAGCTCGGCAGCAGTGCCCAGGCCCCCACCGCGCGCTACCAGGGCAAGCCGGTGCTGGTAGTGAAGGAAGACGGCCGCGACTGGATCGCCATCGTCGGCATTCCGCTGGGTACCAAGGTCGGCCAGCAGCAGATCCAGGTCAGCGACGGACGCAAGCTGGCCTTCGCCGTTGGTGCGCGTACCTATCGCGAACAGCACATCAAGCTGGCCAACACACGGCAGGTGAACCCACTGCCTGAGGACCTCAAGCGCATCGACCGCGAACTGGCCGAGCAGACCACTGCCTACCGCCGCTTCAGCCCCGGCTCGCCAAGCAACCTGCTGTTCGACAAGCCGGTGAACGGTCCGCTTTCCAGCCCCTTTGGCCTGCGCCGCTTCTTCAATGGCGAGGAGCGCAACCCTCACTCCGGCCTGGACTTCGCAGTGGGTGCCGGTACGCCGATCAAGGCTCCGGCTGCGGGCAAGGTAATCCTGATCGGCGACTACTTCTTCAATGGCAAGACAGTGTTCGTCGACCATGGCCAGGGCCTGATCAGCATGTTCTGTCATATGTCGAAGGTAGAGGTGAAGCTCGGCCAGCAACTGCCCCGCGGCGGTGTGGTCGGCCGCGTCGGCGCCACCGGCCGCGCCACCGGACCGCACATGCACTGGAATGTCAGCTTGAATGATGTGCGAGTGGACCCGGCCATTTTCATCGGTGCCTTCAAACCCTGAGAGACATCCGCGCTTACAGCCTGGGTTTGGGCCAGTGGGACGGATTTGTTATGGTCCGGCGCTTTCCGGGACCCGCCCTGTGCAGCGGATAGATAAAGGGAGCAGCCCATGCAAGAAGAAGTCACCCACTGGCTGATGTGGCTAAGACAGCACAACGAATTGCACACCGTCGTCTCCGTCAGTGTCCTCATCCTCCTGGCCTGGGTTTCCAACTGGATTGTCCGGCGCATCCTCCTGCGCGGCTTGTTTCGCCTTACCGGCGCGCAGATACAGGACCACGGCCTGATCAAGCGCCTTGCCAACGTGGTACCCGCACTGGTGCTGGCATTCGGCGTCAAGGTAGTACCGAACCTGCCCAGCGAGTTGGTGGAAGTGATCACCAACGTCTGCGCCGCTTTCATCATTCTCACCATCGCACTGGCCCTGAGCGCGGCGCTGAACATCGTCAGCAGCCTCTACCAGCGCCGCAAGGACGCCCACCTGCGCCCCATCAAGGGTTACGTGCAGGTGCTGAAGATCGCCATCTTCGCCATCGCCACCATCCTGATGATCGCCAGCCTGATCGACCGCTCGCCGCTGATCCTGCTCTCCGGCCTGGGCGCCATGGCTGCGGTGCTGCTGTTGATCTTCCAGGACACCCTGCTGTCCCTGGTGGCCAGCGTGCAGATAACCTCCAGCGACATCATTCGCGTCGGCGACTGGGTGGAAATGCCGCAGCTCAATGCCGACGGCGACGTGATCGACATCGCCCTGCATACGGTGAAGGTGCAGAACTGGGACAAGACCATCACCACCATACCCACCAAGCGCTTCATCACCGACTCGTTCAAGAATTGGCGTGGCATGCAGGAGTCCGGTGGCCGGAGGATCAAGCGCTGCCTGTACCTGGACCAGAACAGCGTGCATTTCCTCAGCGCGGATGACATCGACCACCTGCACCGATTCCGTCTGCTGGACGGCTACCTGAAAGCCAAGGAAAGCGAGCTGCTCAGCTGGAATAGCCAACTGGATGAGCCCCTTCGGCTGCCCGTCAACAGCCGCCAGTTGACCAACATCGGGACCTTCCGCGCTTACGTCGAGCACTACCTGCGGGAGAACCTGGACATCCGCAAGGACATGACCCTGATCGTGCGGCAGTTGGCCCCCACCGCCGACGGCTTGCCCCTGGAGCTGTACTGCTTCACCAATACCACCGCCTGGGCGAGTTATGAGGCCATCCAGTCCGACATCTTCGACCACCTGCTGGCGATCCTTCCCGAGTTCGGCCTGCGGGTGTTCCAGCACCCCAGTGGCGCAGACATGCGCGCGTTACGCCTGCCAAAGGCGGAGTGACCTGGGCGCTGTCCGCGAATTGCCCGGTAATGGGCCTTTCGCGGGCTGGCTGTCTCGCCCCAAAAGAGCGACGCAATCATCTATAGGAAATCGCGACGATCACGCAATAAATAACCCCATTGCAGATTCTTGCGCTCTTTTTCACCATTTTTTCCACAATGCTTGCCATATTCACTCACGATGAATAGGGTTAGCCCCTATGAAAACCGCACACACCCTCATCCTTCTGCGTCAACACGCCTGCCTGCGACTGGTCAGCCCACGACTGCGTGGCTGAATCCCACCTCCGCCGCAATCGCCGACTTCAATGCCTGGCCGACCACCACACGGCCCGCAGTAAAAAGGATTTGCCCCATGAGCATGCTGAAAGACCCGTCCCGCAAGTATCGCGCCTTCCCCGCAATCAACCTGCCGGACCGTACCTGGCCGTCGAAGACCATTACCGAAGTGCCGATCTGGTGCAGCTCCGACCTGCGTGACGGTAACCAGTCGCTGATCGAGCCAATGGATGCGCAGAAGAAGATGCGCTTCTTCAAGACCCTGGTGCAGGTAGGCCTGAAGGAAATCGAGGTGGCCTTCCCGTCCGCCTCCGATACCGATTTCAACTTCGTCCGCGAGCTGATCGAAGGCGGCCACATCCCGGATGACGTGACAATCCAGGTGCTGACCCAGGCACGCGCGGACCTGATCACCCGTACCTTCGAATCCCTGAAGGGTGCGAAGAAGGCCATCGTCCACGTCTACAACGCCACCGCGCCGTCCTTCCGCCGCATCGTCTTCAACCAGGACAAGGCCGGCGTGATCGAGATCGCCACCAGCGCCGCCAAACTGATCAAGAAGCTGGCTGCCGAGCAGCCAGGCACCGACTGGACCTTCCAGTACTCGCCGGAAATCTTCAGCTCCACCGAGCTGGATTTCGCTGTGGAAGTCTGTGATGCGGTAATCGACGTCTGGCAACCGACTCCCGAGAAGAAGATCATCCTCAACCTGCCGGCCACCGTGGAATGCGCCACGCCGAACGTGTACGCCGACCAGATCGAATGGTTCGGTCGCCATGTCAGCCGCCGCGACTCGGTCATCATCAGCCTGCACACCCACAACGACCGCGGCACCGGCGTCGCCGCCACCGAACTGGGCCTGATGGCCGGTGCTGACCGCGTCGAAGGCTGCCTGTTCGGCAACGGTGAGCGCACTGGCAACGTCGATCTGGTGACCCTGGCGCTGAACATGTACACCCAGGGCCTGCACCCGCAACTGGACTTCTCCGACATCGATGCCGTGCGCAAGGTCGTCGAAGAATGCAACCAGCTGCCGGTCCACCCGCGTCACCCATACGTGGGTGACCTGGTGCATACCGCATTCTCCGGCTCCCACCAGGACGCCATCCGCAAGGGCTTCGCCCAGCAGAAGGACGACGCCGTTTGGGAAGTGCCCTACCTGCCGATCGACCCGGCCGACATCGGTCGCAGCTATGAGGCAGTGATTCGCGTCAACAGCCAGTCCGGCAAGGGCGGAATCACCTTCCTGCTGGAGCAGGAATACGGTATCAGCCTGCCACGCCGCATGCAGATCGAGTTCAGCCAGGTGGTGCAGAAGGAAACGGATCGCCTTGGCCTGGAAATGACTGCCGATCAGATCTACAAACTGCTGGACGCCGAGTACCTGCAGGCCACCGCACCATTCACCCTGAAGGGCCATCGCCTGCAGGAGGAGAACGGCACCAGCGCCGTGGATATCGAGGTCCAGTTCAAGGGTGAAACCCAGCACATGCGCGGCATGGGCAAGGGCCCGCTGGAAGCCCTGGTGGCCAGTCTGCCGGTGAAGGTGGAGATCATGGATTACTCCGAACACGCCATCGGCGCCGGTACCAATGCCAAGGCCGCGGCCTACATCGAACTGCGCGTCAACGGCGGCCGTGCCCTGCACGGTATCGGCATCGACGAGAACCTCACCACCGCGAGCTTCCGTGCCCTGTTCAGCGCCCTCAACCGCGCCCTGAGCCAGGCCGAGGCCGAAGCGGCCTGAAGCCGATAGCGCAATAAAAAACCCCGCCATTCGGCGGGGTTTTCTTTTTCGGAGACGCTGTGGAAGCCAACTCATTCGCGAATCAATTCGCTCCCACAGTGGCCAGGGATTCGGCTCCAGAAAGCGCCTACCCCTGCTGCTGCCAGTGACACTTGCCCCAGGCACACATGGAATCCAGCACCGGTTTCAGGCTCAAGCCATGTTCGGTGAGGCGGTACTCCACCCGTGGCGGCACTTCTGCATAGACCGTGCGCGTGACGATACCGTCGCGTTCCAGCTCACGCAGTTGCTGCGTCAGCATCTTCTCGGTGATGCCCGGCACCAGCCGCTTGAGTTCGGAGAAGCGCCGGGACTCTGGGATCAGGTGGTAGACCAGCAGCGACTTCCACTTGCCGCCGATCACCGCCAGGGTGACTTCCACGGGCGTGTTGTAGACCTTCTCTCCCGCCACGAGCAGGTTACCCCCGGCAGGTAGCGGCTTGTGCTCGCTCATGGTTCCCCCGGGCTCAAAGGTGCAGGTCGAAGGTGTCCGCGTCGCGCATCGCAGGGAAGCGCTCGCGGTAGGCCGCCAGTTGTGAAGCGGACAGATCAGTGATGAAGACGCCATCGATATCGCCGGCATCCAGCAGGTTCTCTCCCTGGAAATCCAGCACCTGGCTATCGCCACTGTAACCATGCCCCTTGCCATCGGTGCCGACGCGGTTTACCGCCGCCACGTAGCAGAGGTTCTCGATGGCGCGTGCCGGTAGCAGGCGGTTCCAGTGATGGCGCCGGGCTGCTGGCCAGTTGGCCGTGTACAGGAGCAGATCAGTATCGTTGGCGTCGCGGCTCCACACCGGGAAGCGCAGGTCGTAGCAGATAAGCGGGCGCACTCGCCAGCCTTTCAGCTCGAACAGCGCCTGCGTTTCGCCTGGGGTGTAGTGCTTGTGCTCACCGGCCATACGGAACAGGTGGCGCTTGTCGTAATGCAGGACTTCGCCATCGGGACGCGCCCAGAGCAGGCGGTTGCGATGGCTACCATCGGCGGCCTGGATGATGACGCTGCCGGTGATCACGGCATCCAGACGTCGCGCCTGCTCACGCAGCCAGGAGTAGGTCGGCCCGTCTTCAGGCTCTGCGAGGGCTGCCGAGTCCATGGAAAAACCGGTGGTGAACATCTCCGGCAGGACAACCAGGTCCGCGCCTTTCGCCTGTTCCAGCAGGGTTTCGAAGTGGGCATGGTTCGCGGCGCGGTCGTGCCAGGCCAGAGTGGTCTGCACCAGGGCCAGCTTGAGATCAGGCAGGGAAGTCAGATCGCGCATAGCTTTTCCGCCGCCTGGCGCAGCGTCTCCTCACGTTTGGCGAAGCAGAACCGTACCAGGCGCAGTTCTTTTGGCGCTTGCTGGTAGAACACCGAAACCGGAATGGCGGCCACGCCGTGCTCGCGGGTCAGCCACTCGGACATGGCCACGTCATCCAGGTCGTTGCGAATGCCGCTGTAGTCGACCAATTGGAAATAGGTGCCAGCGGCACGGGTGAAGCGGAAGCGCGAACCGGCCAGCAGATCGCAGAACAGGTCGCGCTTGGCCTGGTAGAAGGCCGGCAACTCGGCCAGGTGCTCCGGGTGCGCAGCCATGAAGTCGGCCAGCGCCCACTGCAACGGGGTGACGCCGCAGAAATTCACGTACTGGTGGACCTTGCGCAGCTCGGCAGAAAGCGCGGGCGGCGCCACCACGTAGCCAGTCTTCCAGCCGGTGACGTGATAAGTCTTGCCGAAGGAACTGACCACGAAGGCTCGGGCGTAGAGTTCGTCATGGGCAAGCACGCTGACGTGGCCAACGCCGTCGAATACCAGGTGCTCGTAGACCTCGTCCGATACCAGATAGGTGTCACGGTCACGAATCAGCTCGGCCAATTGGTCCAGTTCCGCGCGGGAAATCAGCGCGCCGCTCGGGTTGTGCGGGCTGTTGAGGATGATCATGCGTGTACGCGGACTGAGGGCGTCGCGCATGCGCTGCCAGTCGATGGAGAAGCCCGGCAGCGCCAGGGGTACGTGCACGCAGCGGCCGCCGGCAAGTTCCACCGAAGGTTCATAGCTGTCGTAGCAAGGGTCGAGGACGATCACTTCGTCGCCGGCCCGGACCACCGCATGGATCGCGCAGAAAATAGCTTCAGTGGCGCCGGGGGTGACGGTCACCTCGCTGTCGGCGCTGACCTGGCGACCATAGAACGTGGCTACCTTGGCGGCCACCTGTTCGCGCAGGGCCGGCAAGCCGGTCATGGGGGCGTACTGGTTGTGTCCGCTGGCGATATGCCGCCCAACCGCGTCGCACAGGGCGCCAGGCGCGGGGAAATCCGGAAAGCCCTGGGACAGGTTGATGGCGCCGACTTCAGCGGCGAGCTGGGACATGCGGGTGAAGATGGTGGTGCCGACGTTGGGCAACTTGCTGGCGATCATTTCATCAGGCTGCTGGCGACTGGGAAGTGGGCCATAGCTTAACGCGGGACCACAGCGAGGCACACTCGGCAATGGCCAAGAAAAAGGGCGCCCCAGGGCGCCCTCTTCCGTTCCGATGAATCAGCGCTTCTTGTCGCGGCGCTTCTTCTCGGATTTCTTGTGGTGCGACATGAGGCGTCGCTTCTTGTTCACCTGGCGCTCGGTCAAGGTGTTCTTCTTGCCCTCGTAGGGGTTCTCGCCGCCCTTGTACTCGATGCGGATCGGCGTACCGACCAGCTTCAGCACGCGCCGGTAGGTGTTTTCCAGGTACCGGGAGTACGACTTGGGAACCGACTCGACCTGATTGCCGTGGATCACGATCAGCGGCGGGTTGGCACCACCCAGGTGGGCATAGCGCAGCTTGATGCGGCGGCCGTTGACCAGCGGCGGCTGGTGCTCCTGCACCGCGCCCTCGAGAATCTGGGTCAGGCGACTGGTGGGCCAACGGGTGATCGCCGAGCGGAAAGAGTCCTGAACCGACTTGTACAGGTGGCCGACGCCGGTGCCGTGCAAGGCGGAAATAAAGTGGATATCGGCGAAATCGACGAAGAATAGCCGGCGTTCCAGCTCGGTCTTCACATAGTCGCGCTCACTCGGCTCCATGCCGTCCCACTTGTTCAGGGCAATGACCAGCGCGCGGCCGGTTTCCAGCACGAAGCCCAGCAGGTTGAGGTCGTGCTCGACCACACCTTCGCGGGCATCCATCACGAAGACCACCACGTTGGCGTCCTGGATGGCCTGCAGGGTTTTCACCACCGAGAACTTTTCCACAGCCTCGAAGATCTTGCCGCGACGGCGTACACCGGCGGTGTCGATCAGCGTGTACTTCTCCTCGTTGCGCTCGAAGGGGATGTAGATGCTGTCACGGGTAGTCCCCGCCTGGTCGTACACGATCACCCGCTCTTCGCCGAGCATACGGTTGACCAGGGTGGATTTACCGACGTTGGGACGGCCGATGATGGCGATCTTGATGCCATCCTTCTCGCTCGGGCCGGGGATGCGCTTGGCTTCCTCGCCTTCCGCAACCACTTCGGCCTCGGCGGCTTCCTCTTCGTCGGCCTGGTCATCGCGGGGAAACTCGCCCAGTGCTTCCTGCAGCATCTGGCTGATGCCGCGGCCATGGGCGGCGGCGATCGGCAAGGCGTCACCCAGGCCCAGGGGGCTGAACTCGGCGCGGGCGATATCCGGATCGACGGTATCGACCTTGTTGGCCACCAGGAAGCTGCGCTTGTTCCGCTTGCGCAGGTGCTCGGCGATCATCTGATCGGCTGCGGTCATTCCGGCGCGGGAGTCGACCATGAACAACACCGCATCGGCTTCCTCGATGGCCTGCAGGGACTGCTCGGCCATTTTGGCGTCGATACCTTCCTCATCCCCGGAGATACCCCCGGTGTCGATGACGATATAGGTGCGGCCCTGCCACTTCGCCTCGCCGTACTGGCGGTCACGGGTGAGACCGGCGTACTCCGCGACGATCGCGTTGCGGGTCTTGGTCAGGCGGTTGAACAGGGTGGACTTGCCGACGTTTGGCCGACCCACCAGGGCGATTACGGGAACCATGAGGCTCTCCACTCGTTATTTCAGAAAACACAAAGGCCGCTGCCGATTGACGGCAGCGGCCGGGTATCAAGCTTCAGCTTAGCGGATGGTCAGGCCGACCAGCTTTCCGCCGTTGCCGTAGGCATACATCCACTCGCCGACCACCAGCGGACGGGCACGCAGGCCGTCGCCGTCGATCTTCACGCGGCCGACGAAGTGACCGTCCACCTGGCTCAGCAGGTGCAGGTAGCCTTCGAAGTCACCGACAGCCACATAGCTGGAATACACTTCCGGAGCCGACAGCTGGCGACGGGCCAGGGAGTCGTTGCTCCACAAGGCGGAGGCGGAACGCTCGTCCACGCCTTCCACGGTGCCATTGGCCAGGCTCACGTAGACGTTACCGAAACCCTGGGCGACGCCGGCATAGCTGGACGCCTCACGCTGCCAGAGCACACGGCCGCTTTCCAGGTCCAGTGCCGCGACGCGTCCCTGGTAGGTGGCCATGTAGATGGTACCGCCAGAAAGCAGCAGGCCACCGTCGATGTCCACCACACGATCCAGCTCGGAGCGGCCCTGGGGCACGGCCACGCGCTGTTCCCAGACCGGAATGCCGCGCTTGATGTCCAGAGCGAGCACCTTGCCGGTGGAAAGTCCGGCCACGGCCAGGTTGTTGGTCACGATGGGCGCGCCGGTACCACGCAAGGTCAGCACGGCCGGGGTGTTCTCGTAGATCCAGAGCTGATTGCCGGTGGCGGCATCGAAACCGAACAGGGTGTCGTTCTGGGTCTGCACGACCACCACGTCACCGTTGTTGGCCGCCGGCGCCAGCACTTCGCCGTTGACGCGAGCGCGCCATTTTTCTTCACCGTTGGTGGCGTCCAGGGCAACGACTTCACCCTTCAGGGTGCCGACCATCACCAGGCCGTAGCCGACACCCACAGCGCCGGATACCGGCAGTTCGAGATCCTGCTTCCAGATCACGTCGCCATTGAAGCGATTGAGCGCCATGACCTCGCCGTTCACGTCCGAGGCATAGATGGTGTCGCCATCGACGGCGGGCACCAACAGGTTGTAGGTTTCACCCTGGCCATCACCAATCGAACGGCTCCAGCCCTTGTCCAGCGTCACTTCTTCAGTGATGTCGGGCAGCTCGGCCGGCGGCAGTTCCTTCTTGCTGTTGCTGCTGCAGCCCACGGCCAAAACGGCCAGAGCCAGCACTGCGGCATTCTTCCAACGCATCACGTCACGCGTCCCCTTTTGCCAGGTCGTCGAGCTTCATCTGCAGGCCACCCACGGCGGCGTCTTCGGGCAGTGCGGCCTTGGCTTTCAGGTAGGCGGCATGCGCGTCGTCGGTGCGACCCAGCTGAACCAGCAGGTCGCCCTTGAGTTCTTCGCGGCTGGCGACAAAGGCCTTGTCGGCATCGCCATCAAGCAGCTTGAGGGCTTCATCGGCCTTGTTCTGCGCGGCCAGCACACGGGCCAGGCGCTGGCGAGCCAGCTCGCCCAGGGTCGCATCGGCAGGCTTGTCGAGCACGGACTTGAGTTCGGCGGCGGCGTCATCCAGCTTGCCAGCCTCGACCGCGACCTTGGCCACGAACAGGCTGCCGTACTGCGCGTAATGAGTACCGCCGAAATCGCTTTTCAATTTGCCGGCGAGCTCGGCAACCTTCGCCGAATCCGGGGTGCCACTCGGGTTCAGAGCGGTTTCCAGCAGTTGCTGGTAAACGATCGAGGCGCCTTGGGCCTGATTGGATTCGTACTTTTGCCAGGCCTGCCAACCAAAGACCACCGCCAGCGCCAATGCGCCGCCAGTGAGCATGGGTTTGCCGTTGCGCTGCCACCAGTCCCTGAACTGCGCAATCTGTTCTTCTTCAGTCTGCATGCTTAACCCCGTACTCCTGATCTTTAGTTGCTCAAGCCTGCTTCAGGCAGGCTGCGAGATGCTCAGCCAGAGCATCCCAGGCAATGCTTTGTTGTTCGCTGTCGTCGCGAAGCGGCTTGCAACCTACCACGCGCTTGGCCAGTTCGTCGTCCCCCAGGATCAGCGCATAACGGGCGCCGCTCTTGTCCGCCTTCTTGAACTGGCTCTTGAAGCTGCCGGCACCAGCATTGACCAGCAGGCGCAGGCCCGGAACGGCATCGCGCAACTGCTCGGAAAGACCGAGCGCAGCCAGTTCAGCGGCTTCGCCGAAGGCGCAGATAAAGACGTCGGCGGGGCTGTTCAACTCTTCCGGCACCAGGCCGAGGGTTTCCAGCAACAACACGAGACGCTCGACGCCCATGGCATAACCCACGCCCGGCGTCGGCTTGCCGCCGAACTGAGTGACCAGGCCATCGTAACGGCCACCGGCGCAGACGGTGCCCTGGGAGCCGAGCTTGTCGGTCACCCACTCGAAGACGGTGCGGCTGTAGTAGTCCAGGCCGCGCACCAGCTTCTGGTTGATTTCGTAGCGAATGCCCACGGCGTCCAGTCGTGCCTTGAGGCCTTCGAAGTGGACCAGCGACTCCTCGTCGAGGTAATCGTGCAGGGTCGGTGCGTCCACCAGCAGAGCCTGGGTGCCGCCATCCTTGCTGTCGAGAATGCGCAGCGGGTTGGTGGTCAGACGGCGCTGGCTGTCTTCGTCCAGCAGGTCGTAACGCTCCTGCAGGTAGGCGACCAGGGCATCGCGATAGCGGGCACGGGCCTCGCTGGAACCCAGGCTGTTCAACTGCAGGGTTACCGCTTCGGCAAGTCCGAGCTTTTTCCACAGGCGCCAGGTGAGCACGATCAGCTCGGCATCGATGTCCGGGCCGGGCAGGTTGAAGACTTCGACGCCCATCTGGTGGAACTGGCGATAGCGGCCTTTCTGCGGCTTCTCGTAGCGGAACATGGGGCCCGCGTACCAGAGTTTCTGCACCTGACCACCGCCGGTGAGGCCATGCTCGAGCACGGCGCGCACGCAGCCCGCGGTGCCTTCAGGACGCATGGTCAGCGACTCTTCGTTGCGATCGAGGAAGGTGTACATCTCCTTGTCGACCACGTCGGTGCCTTCGCCAATACCGCGCGCGAACAGCTCGGTGAACTCGAGGATCGGAAGACGGATTTCCTTGTAACCGTAGGCATCTAGCAGATCGGCCACGGTATTTTCCAGATAACGCCAAGCAGGCGTCTGCTCCGGCAGGATGTCGTTCATGCCACGAATGGCTTGCAGAGTCTTGCTCACGTGGATTCCTTGTTTCAGCTACGGGCGATCAACGCCGCGTCAGCTTCGGCCTTTGCGGCCGCCTTCTCGCGAATGAGCCGCTCCAGCTCATCCACCAGGTTGTCGTTATTCAGCTTCTGCGCCGGCTTGCCGTCGATGTAGACAAGGTTGTTCGGGGTGCCACCGGTAAGGCCGATATGGGCTTCCTTGGCTTCTCCCGGACCATTGACCACGCAACCGATCACAGCCACGTCCATTGGCACCAGAAGGTCTTCGAGACGGCCTTCCAGCTCGTTCATGGTCTTGACCACGTCGAAGTTCTGCCGCGAGCAGCTCGGGCAGGCGATGAAGTTGATGCCACGGGAACGCAAGTGCAGAGACTTGAGGATGTCGAAACCGACCTTTACCTCTTCGACCGGGTCCGCCGCCAGGGAGATGCGGATGGTGTCGCCGATTCCCTCGGCAAGCAGCATGCCCAGACCCACCGCGGATTTCACGGTACCGGAACGCAGGCCACCAGCTTCGGTGATGCCAAGGTGCAGGGGCTGCACGATCTGCTTGGCCAGCAGGCGATAGGCTTCGACGGCCATGAACACGTCGGACGCCTTTACACTGACCTTGAAGTCCTGGAAGTCCAGCTTGTCGAGATGCTCTACATGGCGCAGCGCAGACTCGACCAGAGCCTGCGGAGTGGGCTCGCCGTACTTCTTCTGCAGGTCCTTCTCCAGCGAACCGGCGTTGACACCGATGCGGATCGGGATGCCCTTGTCGCGCGCGGCATCGACCACAGCCCTGACGCGATCTTCGCGACCGATATTGCCCGGGTTGATGCGAAGGCAGTCGACCCCCAGCTCAGCAACACGCAGGGCGATCTTGTAATCGAAGTGAATGTCCGCCACCAGCGGTACCTGGACCTGCTGCTTGATGCGGCCGAATGCCTCGGCAGCGTCCATATCCGGCACGGAAATACGAACGATATCGACGCCGGCATCCACCAGACGCTGGATCTGACCCACGGTGGCGGCAACGTCACAGGTATCGGTGTTGGTCATGCTCTGGACGGCGATAGGCGCATCACCGCCCACCGGAACCGAGCCAACCCAGATTTTCCGCGAGACGCGGCGTTTGATCGGTGATTCGCAATGCATGACTTATTGCCCCAACTTCAGGCGCGCGGTCTCGCCGCGGACGTAAGGCGCCACATCGACCGACTGGCCGTTATAGCTGAGCTGGGCGCCACGTGCGAAGCCAAGACGAACCTCCAACGGAGCCTTGCCGGCCAACTCCAGGCTGTCGCCGGTACGCTTGAGCCCACTGACCAGCACCTTGCCGTCGGCGTCGGTGACCTGAGTCCAGCAATTGGCAGTGAACTGGATACGCACGACACCCTGGCCCTGCTGAGCGACTACAGGAGCCGGCGCAGGGGCCGCAGGAGCTACGGTAGCCGGAGTTGCCGCAGCCACAGGCGCCTCAGGCTGGGCAGCAGCAGGCGCGCCAGGAGCAACAGGAGCATCAGGAACGGACGACTGCACGGTCGGAGTGCTTGGAGCGACGGCAACGGTCGGCGCCTGGGCCGGAGCGGCAGGAGTGACCGCTGCGATCTCACCGGCCGGGGCAGCCGGGGCCCCGCCTTCTGCGACCTGCTGTTCAGGCTGAGCAGCGGTTTCCGGTGATACCTGGGCAGGAGTAGACGCCTGGCTTTCCTGGGCCTCAGCTACCGCCTGGTCTTCCGGTTCGTCGAGCGGGTGGATCTGGGTTGTACCGTCGGCACTTTCCACTTCCACATGTTCCATATTCACGCTGGCTGACTCTTCGCTGTTGCGGCTGGAGTGCTCCTGCCACCAGAAGAAACCCACCGCCCCCAATGCAAGCAGGATGACGAAGCTGACAACACGCAGCACGCTTTGGGAAAGTCGAACCGGTTCCTCGATGCGCCCCAGGCTATGCACGCTGCTGCCCTTGGCGTCGGTTCCGGTGAAATGATCGAACTCGGCCACCAGTACCGCCTGATCCATACCCAGCAGTTTGGCGTAGGCGCGCACGTAGCCGCGAGCAAAGGTGTGCCCTGGTAACTGGTCGAAGTCACCGGCCTCAAGCTGGCGCACTGCGTGCTCGGTCAGGTTCAAGTGGCGGGCGACCTCACCCAGGGTCAAATCCTTGCTCTCACGAGCCCTACGCAGGGTCTCACCTGGGTTGGCGCGGGTCGCCGCTACAGCTTCGGGATGCGACGCTTTCATCATTGCTCCGACAGGTATTGCTGATATTCCGGCGTGCCGGGATAGAGTCGCTTGAGTTGCAGACCGAGGCTGGCGGCCTGGTCGCGGTCTTCGAAAATGGTCGCCAGACGTGCGCCGAGCAGCAGGCTTCGAGCGTTCTGCGGGGCTATCTGCGAGTAGCGCTGATAGAAATCGCGGGCCGGCACGTACTGCTTATCATCGAAAGCCAGTTGAGACATTTCCAGCAATGCCAGGGGCTGCTGCCGGTTGAGGCGCAACGCCTTGTCGAAATGCTGCCTGGCCAGTGCAGGGTTGTTCATCTTCAGGGCAGTCAGGCCGAGGTTCTCGAATACCCGAGAGCGCTCTGGATAGAGGTTGTCCTCGGCGGCCTGCTGGAAGCGTTCGTAGGCATCTTTGTAGCGCCCCTGCTCGTACAGGAAGGTGCCGTAGTTGTTGAGGATGCGCGGATCGTTGCGGGAAGACAGCGCCTTGCGATAGTGCTGGTCGGCCAGGTCCGGCTCCATCTCGGTCTGGAACACCAGCGCAAGGGCCGCATTGGCATCCGCGTTGGACGGGTCCATCTCCAGGGCTTTCTTCAACGGCACCTTGGCACGTTCAGTAGCACCCTGCTTGAGGTAGCCGATGCCCAGGTTGATATACGCATCGCGTGCTGCATCACGGCCCGAGTCGGTCTTCATCGGGTCGACCTGACCAGTCGACACACAGGCCGCGAGCAGTACGGTGGAAGCGAGGAGCAGCGCAGCGCGCAGGATCATGGGTTGTCCTTCTCTAGTTCCGGTTCGCGGCGTTACTGGACGCCTCCGCTTCAGCGTTCAGTTGGCGCACTGCGATGTAGCGCTCGCTGCGACGGGTACGGTCCATGACCTGGCCGACCAGTTGGCCGCAAGCTGCATCGATGTCTTCGCCACGAGTGGTGCGGACGGTGACATTGTGCCCGGCCTTGTGCAACAGGTCCTGGAAGCGGCGGATCGCATTATTGCTCGGACGCTCGTAACCCGAGTGCGGGAAGGGATTGAACGGAATCAGGTTGATCTTGCAGGGGAAGTCCTTGAGCAGCTCGATCATCTGGGTGGCGTGTTCGGGCTGGTCGTTGACGTCCTTGAGCAGGGTGTATTCGACAGTCAGCACGCGCTTCTCGCCCAGGCGGGAGATGTAGCGGCGGCAGGAATCGAGCACCACGGCCAGGGGATACTTCTTGTTGATCGGCACCAACTGGTTGCGCAGCGGGTCGTTCGGCGCGTGCAGCGACAGCGCGAGGGAAACGTCGATCACCTCGCCCAGCTTGTCGATCATCGGCGCCACGCCGGAGGTAGACAGGGTCACCTTGCGCTTGGAGATGCCGTAACCGAGGTCGTCCATCATGATGTTCATGGCGGCGACCACGTTGTCGAAATTCAGCAGCGGTTCGCCCATGCCCATCATCACCACGTTGGTGATGGCACGGTCGATCTTCGCGGGGATGGTCCCGAAGGACTTGTTGGCGATCCACACCTGGCCGATCACTTCGGCGGCAGTGAGGTCGCTGTTGAAACCTTGCTTGCCCGTCGAGCAGAAACTGCAATCCAGAGCGCACCCGGCCTGGGACGAGACACACAGGGTGCCACGGCCGCCTTGCGGGATGTACACGGTTTCGACGCAGCTGCCGGAGGCCACGCGGACCACCCACTTGCGGGTGCCATCACTGGAGATGTCCTGGCTGACCACTTCCGGGCCGCGTATCTCGGCAGAGGCCTTGAGCTTGTCGCGCAAGGCCTTGCCGATATTGCTCATGGCGTCGAAATCATCGACGCCAAAGTGGTGAATCCACTTCATCACCTGACCGGCGCGGAAGCGTTTTTCCCCGATGGACTCGAAGAAGCTTTCCAGTTGCGGCTGGGTCAGACCCAGCAGATTCACTTTACCGGTCGATTCAGTCATGGCTTCACCCTCTCCCATTCGCTATTAGCGAATGCGAGCGCACACCTCAGTGGCGGCGAAGAAGTAGGAGATTTCGCGAGCAGCGGAAGCCTCGGAATCCGAACCGTGTACGGCGTTTTCGTCGATGGAAACGGCGTAATCGGCGCGAATGGTGCCGGCGTCGGCTTTCTTCGGATCGGTGGCACCCATCAGTTCACGGTTCTTGGCAACGGCATTCTCGCCTTCCAGAACCTGAACGACTACCGGGCCGGAAGTCATGAAGGAAACCAGGTCCTTGAAGAAGGGACGCTCTTTGTGTTCAGCGTAGAAACCGCCGGCTTCGCGCTCGGACAGTTGAACCATCTTGGCGGCAACGACGCGCAGGCCGGCCTTTTCGAAGCGGGTGATGATCTCACCCACTACGTTCTTGGCAACAGCGTCCGGCTTGATGATGGAGAGAGTACGTTCGACAGCCATGGAAAAACTCCAGAAACAAGGATTAAAGCGAAAAATTAAACCCGCGAATTATACGCGGGTTAGGGGGAAATGCGTAGGGCCGGAGCCCAGGGGCGGAAGCTGGTCAGTCGGCTTCTTCGATCCAGGCAGCCTGCACGGCCTCAAGAACCTTCTCGCCACCGCGCTGCGGGTCATCGGAGAACTCCGGCAACGCCAGAATCCAATTGTGCAGATCGACGAAATTGACGTAACGCGGGTCGACATCGGGCTTGGCTTCAGCGAGCTGGATAGCGATTTCCAGCACATCGGTCCATTTCAGGCTCATGCTCAATGCCCCTCGGAAACCTGGTTGATGGTGTATTTCGGAATTTCCACCACCAGATCCTCGTCAGCTACCAGCGCCTGGCAGGACAGGCGGGAATTTGGCTCCAGCCCCCAGGCCTTGTCCAGCATGTCGTCTTCCAGTTCGTCGGAAGCCTCCATGGAATTGAAGCCCTCGCGCACCACCACGTGGCAAGTGGTGCAGGCGCAGGACTTCTCGCAGGCATGTTCGATGTCGATACCGCTGCGCAGTGCGGCATTCAGGATGCTTTCGCCCGGCTGAGCCTCGATCACGGCACCCTCGGGGCAATGCTCGGCGTGGGGCAGGAAGATGATCTGCGGCATTTCTGGTTCAATCCTCGATTTCGTTGAGTCGGCGGCCGGACAGGGCTGCCTTGACGGCGGCATCCATACGACGCGCGGCAAAGGCATCGGTCACCTGGGACAGGCGCTTGATCTGGCCCTCGATGGCGACGACATCACCGCCAGCCGCCAGATCGCGCAGGGTCTGCATGCTGTCGAGGATGGCGGCGCGCTCGGCGTCATCCAACAGTCGCTCGCCATCGGCGTCCAGCGCAGCCTGGACAGCTTCCAGCAGGCGCTCGGCCTCGACCTGCTGCTCGCGCAGGGCGCGGGCATTCTTGTCTTCGCCGGCGTATTGGAAGGAGTCCTGCAGCATGCGAGATATCTCGCCATCAGTCAGTCCGTAGGACGGCTTCACCTGGATACTTGCCTCGACGCCCGAAGCCAGCTCGCGGGCAGTCACGCCCAGCAAGCCGTCGGCGTCCACCTGGAAGGTCACGCGGATCTTCGCCGCACCCGCCACCATCGGCGGAATGCCGCGTAACTCGAAGCGTGCCAGGGAACGGCAATCCTTGATCAGCTCGCGCTCACCCTGGAGCACGTGGATCATCATGGCCGACTGGCCATCCTTATAGGTGGTGAAATCCTGGGCGCGGGCCACTGGAATCGTGGTGTTGCGCGGAATCACCTTCTCCATCAGCCCGCCCATGGTTTCCAGGCCGAGCGACAGTGGAATTACGTCGAGAAGCAGCAGCTCTTCACCACGCTTGTTGCCCGCCAGCGTATCGGCCTGCACGGCCGCGCCGATGGCCACGACCTGATCAGGATCGATATCGGTCAGCGGTTGGCGGCCGAACATCTCGGCTACGGCCTCACGTACACGCGGCACGCGGGTGGAACCGCCGACCATGACAACAGCCTCGACTTCATCCAACTCGATGCCGGCATCACGCACGGCGCGACGACAGGCCTTGAGGCTGCGGGCGACCATGGGCTCGATCAGGGAGTCGAACTGCTCACGAGTGAGCACGCCACGCCAATCGCCATGGACCAACTCGACGCGGTCGGTATCGGTCAGGGCTTCCTTGGCATCGCACGCAGCGCGCAACAGGCTGCGCTGTACGCCGGGATCGAGGTCGGCGGAAAGACCGGCCTGCTCGACCATCCAGCCGGCAATCGCATGGTCGAAATCATCGCCACCCAGGGCGCTGTCGCCACCGGTAGCCATGACCTCGAAGACGCCGCGGGTCAGGCGCAGGATTGAGATATCGAAGGTGCCGCCACCCAGGTCGTAGATGGCGACTACGCCTTCAGCCTGCTTATCCAGGCCATAGGCCACAGCGGCAGCGGTAGGCTCATTGAGCAGGCGCAGCACATTGAGCCCGGCAAGACGCGCGGCGTCCTTGGTGGCCTGGCGCTGAGCCTCATCGAAGTAAGCCGGCACGGTAATCACCGCACCAACCAGCTCGCCACCGAGAGTCTGCTCGGCGCGCTGGCGCAGGGCCTTGAGAATGTCAGCCGAGACTTCCACCGGGCTCTTGGCACCCTGGACGGTCTCGATGAAGGGCATGTGTGATTCGCCACCAACGAAGCGATAGGGCAGTTGCTCGCCCAGCTGCTTGACGTCTTCCAGGCCGCGCCCCATGAAGCGCTTGACCGAAATGATGGTATTGAACGGATCACTGGCAGCAGCCTGCTTGGCACTGCGACCGACCTCGACGCGATCGGCGTGATAGCGGACGGCGGAGGGCAGGATGACCTGGCCTTCAGCATCCGGCAGGGGTTCGGCGACACCGCTGCGCACAGCAGCGACCAGCGAATTGGTAGTACCCAGGTCGATGCCAACCGCCAGGCGGCGCTGGTGCGGCTGGGGGCTCAGCCCGGGTTCGGCGATCTGCAGTAAGGCCATGCTTGTCTATTTATCAGGCGTACCGGCAACCAAGACGGCATCGCGGGTTAATCGTCGAGGCGCTCTTCCAGTTGGCGCACTTCGTGGGTCAGCTTGTCGAGGAACTGCATACGGCGCACCAGACGCTCGGCGTCTTCGCGGCGCTCGGCATCGTCCCAGCACTCGGCAAACTCTCCATCCAGCTCCGCCTGCGCTGCCTTGAGCCGGCGCTTGAACACGCCGACACCATCAAGATCAGCACTGTCGTGCAACTCTTCCAACTCTTCGCGCCACTGCATCTGCTGCAGCAGGAACTGAGGGTCCTGCACCGTAACTTCCAGCGGCAGTTCCTTTCCCTTCAGCGCCAACAGATAAAGTGCCCTTCGCGGCGCGCTCTTCAGTGTCTGGTATGCGTCGTTAAGCTGCGCCGCACGCTCCAGCGCCAGGCGCTGCTCGCGCTCGGATGCATCGGCAAAACGGTCGGGATGGACAGTACGCGCCAGCTCGCGATAACGCGTCGCAAGCTGGTCAAGGTCCAGTCGATAACCCGGCTTCAGGTCGAACAGGGCGAAATGACAGGGAGTTCCCACACACGCCTCAGACGTTGAAGCTCTCGCCGCAGCCACACTCGCCGCGCACGTTAGGGTTATTGAACTTGAAGCCCTCGTTGAGCCCTTCGCGAACGAAGTCCAGCTCAGTACCATCAAGGTAGGTCAGGCTCTTGGGATCGATGATCACTTTGACGCCGTGACTCTCGAAAACCAGGTCATCCGCAGCCAACTCGTCGACGAACTCCAGCACATAGGCGAGACCGGAGCAGCCAGTCGTACGCACCCCCAGACGGATACCTTCACCCTTGCCGCGCCCATCAATGGAACGCTGCACGTGACGGGCGGCGGATTCAGTCATGCTGATGGCCATTGCAACTCCTTACTCGTTCGAGCACTTAGAGCAGACCCTTCTTCTGCTTGTAGTCATGGACGGCCGCCTTGATGGCGTCCTCAGCCAGTACCGAGCAGTGAATCTTCACCGGCGGCAAGGCCAGTTCTTCGGCGATGGTGGTGTTCTTGATGGCAGCCGCCTCGTCCAGGGTCTTGCCCTTCATCCACTCGGTGGCGAGGGAGCTGGAAGCGATGGCGGAACCGCAGCCATAGGTCTTGAACTTGGCGTCTTCGATGACACCCTGCTCGTTGACCTTGATCTGCAGACGCATCACGTCGCCGCAGGCCGGCGCACCGACCATGCCAGTACCCACGTTAGGGTCCTGGGCGTCGAGCTTGCCGACGTTGCGCGGGTTTTCGTAGTGGTCGATGACCTTTTCGCTGTATGCCATGGTAACTATTCCTCACTCATCAGGGTGGCGTCAGTGCGCCTGCCATTCGACCTGGGAAAGGTCGACGCCCTCTTTATACATATCCCACAGCGGGGACAGTTCACGGAGCTTACTGACCGCTTCGCGCACCTTGGCTGCGGCGTAGTCCACTTCTTCCTCGGTCGTGAAGCGGCCGAAAGTGAAGCGGATGGAACTGTGCGCCAGCTCGTCGTTGCGACCCAGGGCACGCAGCACGTAGGACGGCTCCAGGGAGGCCGAGGTGCAGGCGGAACCGGAGGAGACCGCGAGGTCCTTGAGCGCCATGATCAGCGACTCACCTTCGACGTAATTGAAGCTGACGTTCATGTTGTGCGGCACACGTGCAGTGGCGCTGCCGTTCAGGTAGAGCTCTTCCATGCCATCGATCTGGGCCCAGAAGCGATCGGCCAGGGCCTTGATGCGCACGCGTTCGGTGGCCATTTCCTGCTTGGCAATGTGGAAGGCCTCGCCCATGCCGACGATCTGGTGAGTAGCCAGTGTGCCGGAGCGCATGCCGCGCTCGTGACCACCGCCATGCATCATGGCTTCGAGACGCACGCGCGGCTTGCGGCGAACGTAAAGCGCGCCAATGCCTTTCGGGCCGTAGGTCTTGTGGGCAGAGAAGGACATCAGGTCGACCTTGAGCTTCTCAAGGTCAATCTCCACCTTGCCGGTGGATTGGGCGGCATCGACGTGGAAGAGGATGCCGCGGGCACGGGTCAGCTCGCCGATGGCGGCGATGTCGTTGACGGTGCCGATTTCGTTGTTCACGTGCATGACGGAAACCAGGATGGTGTCGTCACGCAGCGCAGCTTCGACCATGGAAGGAGTGATCAGGCCATCTTCACCTGGCTCCAGGTAAGTCACTTCGAAACCTTCGCGCTCCAGCTGGCGGGTGGTGTCCAGAACCGCCTTGTGCTCGATCTTCGAGGTGATGATGTGCTTGCCCTTGCCACCGTAGAAGTGCGCAACACCCTTGATGGCCAGGTTGTCGGATTCGGTCGCACCGGAAGTCCAGACGATTTCACGAGGGTCGGCATTGACCAGCTCAGCTACCTGACGACGGGCATTCTCCACCGCCTCTTCAGCTTTCCAGCCAAACACGTGGGAACGCGAGGCGGGGTTGCCGAAGTTGCCGTCCACCAGCAGGCACTCGCTCATTTTCTGAGCGACGCGCGGGTCCACCGGCGTGGTGGCGGAGTAGTCGAGGTAGATCGGCAATTTCATCGGGGCTCTCCTATCAGGTATCGGGGCCAATCACGGGCCGGCGCCCTGCTCAATCGATGGCGGACGCTTCAATCTTATCGAGGTGCGGCATCCTGCCATTGCTTCCACAGCGGCGTTGATCCTGCCGTTGTGCGACCTCTTGAACCTCACGGCGGTTGACCAGATCGGCCAAACTGATGCCGCTGAGGAACTCGTGGATCTGCAGACTCAGATCACACCAGAGGTGGTGGGTCAGACAGGTATCGCCAGAATGGCAATCGCCCAGGCCCTGACAACGAGTGGCATCCACCGACTCGTTGACCGCATCTATTACCTGGGCGACATGAATGCCGTGCATGTCGCGGGAAAGCTGGTAGCCACCGCCCGGGCCGCGAACACTGCTGACCAGATTGCCGCGGCGGAGCTTGGCGAAAAGCTGCTCGAGGTAGGACAGGGAAATGCCCTGTCGCTCGGAAATATCAGCCAGAGACACCGGCCCATGCTGCGCATGCAGCGCCAGATCGAGCATGGCGGTGACGGCGTATCGGCCTTTGGTGGTCAGTCGCATGGTGAGTACCACGGGATCGCTGGAGTGCAGCGAGTATGCGATTCCCGACTATTTAAGTCAACTATAAGCCTGATCAAATTAGTCGGGATTACATCTTGCAGGGGCGTGCATGATAGCAGAGGCACATCCCGTTAGCACCCTAAGAATCCGGCCCCGAATACTGATCCAGGGCCGAATCGGAACGCGTCAGGCGACCGGTTTGCGCTCTTCGTCCTTGACGCCGGCGAAGTCCTCGTCGCGAAGCTCCGGCAGCGCACTGGCGCAGTAGTCACTGCCCAGCGCCGTGAGCGCCTTGCACATGCCGTCGAGGCGCTCGTCCACCGCCTGCACATGGTCCAGCAACTGGCCGATGGCGCGAGCCACGGGGTCCGGCATGTCCTGACCAAGACCATAGGCATCGAAACCAAAACGCTCCGCGATGGCCTGGCGCTTGGCCTCCTGCTCCGGATCAGCCTTGACGATGATCCGACCGGGAATCCCAACCGCGGTGGCGCCAGCTGGTACCTCCTTGGTCACCACGGCATTGGAGCCGATCTTGGCACCCGCACCAACGGTGAAAGGCCCAAGCACCTTGGCGCCCGCTCCAACTACCACGCCATCCTCCAGCGTCGGGTGGCGTTTGCCCTGGTTCCAGCTGGTACCTCCCAGAGTCACACCCTGGTAAAGGGTAACGTCGTTGCCGATTTCGGCAGTCTCACCAATGACGATCCCCATACCGTGATCAATGAAGAACCGCCGACCGATCTTCGCGCCGGGATGGATTTCAATACCCGTCAACCAACGACTGAAATTCGACACCAGGCGCGCCAGCCACTTCCAGCCAGCGATCCAAAGCGCATGCGCTACACGATGCAACCAGATGGCATGCAGGCCCGGGTAACAGGTGAGCACCTCGAAGGCATTGCGCGCAGCCGGATCACGGTGGAACACGCTTTGAATGTCTTCTCGAATGCCGTCGAACATCACTTGTCACTCCGTTTGCTTGCTTCGCCCCGCGCAGCTTTCTGGGTTTCCGTCAGGATGCCTCGCAGGATGTTCATTTCCAGCTTGCTGATGCCACTGCGGCCGTAGAGCCGGCGCAGGCGGGACATCAGATGCCGCGGCTTCTCCGGGTCCAGGAAGCCAATCTCCACCAGGGTACTTTCGAGGTGTTCGTAATAGCGCTCCAATTCATCGACGGTCACCGGCTGGGCATTGAGCATGGCGGTGGTTTCCACCTTCTCCACCTTGCTTGGCAAACCTTCTTGCTCAAGCCACGCCATTCGCACCTCATACACCAGCACCTGCACGGCGGCAGCCAGGTTTAACGAGGAGAACTCCGGATTGGACGGGATGTGCACGTGATACTGGCAGCGCTGCAGCTCTTCATTGGTCAGCCCCGCGTATTCGCGACCGAACACCAGGGCGACCTCACCTCCGAGCTGCGCTTGCTCCACGGAGGTCTTGCCGCATTCGCGCGGATCGAGCAATGGCCAGGGAATGCGACGGTCGCGAGCGCTGGTGCCGATTACCAGACTGCAGCCCACCAGCGCCTCCTCCAGGGTGGCGACCACCTGGGCACCCGCCAGAATGTCGTCCGCACCGGAGGCGCGAGCTTGAGCCTCAGGACTCGGGAAGTCCTCGGGATCGACCAGAACCAGCCTCGACAGGCCCATATTCTTCATGGCGCGGGCGGCACCACCGATATTGCCGGGATGGCTGGTATTGACCAGCACCACGCGAATGTTCTGCAGCAACGCTCTAGTCTCCCAGCGGAACGTCAAGGGAGCGGAATATTACCGGAGGCCCGGGCGCAACGCTACGAATGACGCCTCCTCCCCTGCCTGCCTTGGGCTTTTTCTGCTACTATGTGCGGCTTTCTTCTTTAACGACCCAGGTGAACTCCCCATGCAGCCTATGCTGAATATCGCCCTGCGCGCCGCTCGCAGCGCCGGTGAACTGATTTTCCGCTCTATCGAGCGCCTGGACGTCATCTCCGTCAACGAGAAGGACGCCAAGGACTACGTCACCGAGGTCGATCGTGCCGCCGAGCTGTCCATCGTGCAGGCCCTGCGCAAGGCCTACCCGAACCACGGCATCCTGGGCGAGGAAGGCGGACTTCTGGAAGGCAAGGGCGAAGGCGCCGACTACCTGTGGATCATCGACCCACTGGACGGCACCACCAACTTCATTCGCGGCGTTCCGCATTTCGCCATCAGCATCGCCTGCAAATACAAGGGCCGCCTGGAGCACGCCGTGGTCCTGGATCCGGTTCGCCAGGAAGAGTTCACTGCCAGCCGCGGCCGCGGCGCCGCCCTCAATGGCCGCCGCCTGCGCGTCAGCCCGCGCAAGAGCCTGGAAGGCGCCCTGCTGGGCACTGGCTTCCCCTTCCGCGACAGCCAGCTGGACAACCTAGAGAACTACCTGGGCATGTTCCGCAGCCTGGTCGGCCAGACAGCCGGCATCCGCCGCGCCGGCTCTGCCAGCCTAGACCTGGCCTACGTTGCCGCCGGCCGTTTCGACGCTTTCTGGGAGTTCGGCCTGTCCGAGTGGGACATGGCTGCGGGCGCCCTGCTGGTCCAGGAAGCTGGCGGCCTGGTGAGCGACTTCACCGGCGGCCACGACTTCCTCGAGAAAGGTCACGTCGTTGCAGGCAACACCAAATGCTTCAAGGCAGTGCTGACCGCTATACAGCCGCACCTTCCGCCGTCGCTGAAGCGCTGATCCGCTGATCACTCAGCCATGAAAAAACCCGGCCAAGGCCGGGTTTTTTTGTTATTTGGGCCCAGCTTACTGCTGAACGCCCGCTCCGCCACCCTGGGACTGGATACCACCGCCCTGCTGGCTGAGGATCAACTGACCTTCTTCCGTCACCGGGATCTGACGACCCGGGTCATGATCCATCCGCACCTGGCCGACCTTGCCATCCAGCTGATACTTCACGTCATAACCAACCAGCCTCTCGCTGGTGTCCGTGACAGTCTTGCAGCGGGTTTCAGTCGTGGTGTAGGTGTCGCCTTCCTGCATATGCTCCTGCACCTTGTTGCCGGCGTAACCACCACCAACGGCGCCAGCGACCGTGGCGATCTTCTTGCCGCTACCGCCACCGACCTGGTTGCCCAGCAAACCGCCCGCAACCGCACCAAGGACGGTGCCGGCGATCTGATGCTGATCCTTGACCGGACGCTGACGAGTCACCGCCACATCGTTGCAGACCTCTCGTGGAGTCTTCACGGTTTCATTGATCGGTTGGACAGCGAGCACTTCGGCATACTCCGGGCCGTTCTTACCTACCAGGTTGTAGGTGGCCACGGCGCCGCCGGCAGTCACACCAACCGCACCCAAAACAGCACCGACGAGCATCGACTTGTTCACTTGAACCTCCTGAATCATCCATAGCGGGCCTACATGCCCTACTCCCTGCCTTGGATAAGAGGACAAAAGCCAAGTTCCCAAACCAACGGGAATATTCCGATAAGTGGAACGACAGTCTCATACAGCAGAAACGACGAGGCCCGGCATTTGCCGGGCCTCGTTCTCAGGGACGGAACGCCTCAGGGACGGTCATCCGCTTCGGCGGTATTCGCCGGCGGAATCAGGTCCTCGGAAGACAGCCCCAGCCAGATCAGCACCGGAGCACTGATATAGATCGAGGAGTAGGTACCCACGACCACACCGACCAGCAGCGACAGTGCGAAGCCGTGCAGGCTGTCCCCACCGAAGATCAGCAGGGCGAACAGCGCCAGAGCGGTGGACATCGAGGTCGCGATAGTCCGCAGCAGAGTCTGGGTGCAGGACACGTCGATGTTCTCGATCAGGTCCGCACGACGCAGCACACGGAAGTTCTCGCGAATACGGTCGAAGATGATGATGGTGTCGTTCAGCGAGTAGCCAATCATCGCCAGGACCGCCGCCAGAACAGTGAGATCGAAGGGAATCTGGAAGAACGCCAGGATACCCAGGGTGACGATCACGTCGTGGATCAGCGAGGCCACAGCGCCCACCCCGAACTTCCACTGGAAGCGGAAGGCCAGGTACAGCAGGATGCCACCCAGGGCCAGCAGCATTGCCAGGCCACCCTGGTCACGCAGCTCTTCACCGACCTGCGGGCCGACGAACTCGACACGCTTGAGCTCGAACTTGCTCTCGGCATCCACCTTGCGCAGGGCATCGGCCACCTTGTTACCCAGCTGCGGATCTTCTCCGGCCAGACGCACCAGAACATCGGTCGAAGCACCGAAGCTCTGAACGATGGCGTCCTTGTATCCGACCTGACCCAACTCCTGCTTGATCAGCTCGAGGTTCGCCGGCTTCTCATAGGACAGCTCGATCAGGGTGCCGCCGGTGAAGTCCAGGCCGAAGTTCAGGCCCTTGACGAACAGGCTGCCGATACCAATCAGGCTGATGATCACGGTGATGGCGAACGCAACGTTGCGTATCGCCATGAAACGGATGGTTGACTTGATCATGGCAGGCCTCAAATCCACAGTTTCTTGAAGTTGCGGCCACCGAAGATCAGGTTGACCATCCCGCGGGTGAACATGATGGCGGTGAACATCGACGTGATGATCCCCAGCGACATGGTCACGGCAAAGCCCTTGATCGGACCGGTACCGAGGGCGAACAGGATGCCACCCACCAGCAGGGTGGTGAGGTTACTGTCGACGATCGCGGTGTAGGCACGGTCGAAACCTTCGTGAATCGCACGCTGCACCGACAGGCCATTGTTCAGCTCCTCGCGGATACGCGAGTAGATGAGCACGTTGGCGTCCACCGCCATGCCGAGGGTCAGCACGATACCGGCGATACCTGGCAGGGTCAGGGTTGCGCCGATCACCGACATCAGCCCGACCAGCATCACCAGGTTGAACGCCAGGGCGATGGTGGCGAGGAAGCCAAAGAAGCGGTAGATGGCCATGATGAACAGCGATACGAAGACCATCGCCCACTCGGTGGATTCGATACCCTTGACGATGTTCTCGGCACCCAGGCTCGGGCCGATGGTACGCTCTTCAGCGAAGTACATCGGCGCAGCCAGGCCACCGGCACGCAGCAGCAGGGCCAGTTCGGAGGACTCGCCCTGGCCGTTCAGGCCGGTGATGCGGAACTGGCTGCCCAGCGGCGACTGGATGGTCGCCAGGCTGATGATCTTCTTCTCTTCCTTGAAGCTCTGCACCGCTACTTCCTGCTGGACGCCCTTGACGTCCTGGGTCACGTAGCGGGTAACCGGGCGCTGCTCGATGAAGATCACCGCCATGCTGCGACCCACGTTGTTGCGAGTGGCGCGGCTCATCAGTTCGCCGCCGTGGCCGTCGAGACGGATATTCACCTGCGGACGCCCGTTCTCGTCGTAGCTCGCCTGGGCGTCGGTCACCTGGTCACCAGTGATGATCAGGCCGCGCTCCAGCGGCACCGGCGGACGACCCGGCTCACGAAACTCGAAGGATTCGGTAGAGGCCTTGCTGGCCGTCGGTTCAGCAGCCAGGCGGAACTCCAGGTTGGCAGTCTTGCCGAGGATACGCTTGGCTTCGGCAGTGTCCTGTACGCCCGGGAGTTCGACCACGATACGGTTCGCGCCCTGGCGCTGCACCAGCGGCTCGGCAACACCCAGTTCGTTCACACGGTTACGAACGGTGGTCAGGTTCTGCTTGATGGAGTATTCGCGGATCTCAGCCAGCTTGGCCTGGGTCAGGACCAACTGTAGGACCTGCTGATCGCCACGCGCGGTGGTGGTCAGCTGGAAGTCGTTGAAGCTCTTGCGGATCAGCGACTGCGCCTTGTCCAGGGACTCCTGGTCGGTGAAGCCAAGCTGGAAGCCGTTCTCCTGGGCCGGCAGGCTGCGGTAACGGATTCGCTCTTTGCGCAGCAGGGTACGAACTTCGCCCTCATAGATCTTCAGACGCGCGTCGACAGCCTTCTCCATGTCCACTTCCAGCAGGAAATGCACACCACCAGAGAGGTCGAGACCGAGCTTCATCGGCGCGGCGCCGAGTTTGCGCAGCCAATCCGGAGTGGTCGGGGCCAGGTTGAGTGCGACTACGTAGTCATCACCAAGGGTCTTGCGCACTACATCCTTGGCCGGCAGCTGATCACCCAGCTTGGTCAGGCGCAGCAGACCGCCGCGCTCGCTGACACTGGAAGACTTGAGCTCGATGCCCGCTTGCTTGAGGGCTACGGTCGCCCTGTCCAGGTCGGATTGCTGGATCTTCAGCGCGGTACTGGTGCCGCTGATCTGGATCGCCGGATCATCCGGATAGAGATTGGGTGCGGAATAGACCAGGCCGATCGCCAGCACCGCCAGGATCAGCAGATATTTCCACAGTGGATACTTGTTGAGCATGACTCCGCCCGTTATGAAGCGGGGCGCCTGATGGCGCCCCGTCGGTGTTGATCCATGTATCTGTCAGATGGCTTTCAGCGTGCCCTTCGGCAGGGTCGCCGCGATAGCCGCCTTCTGGAACTTCAGCTCTACGCTGTCAGACACTTCGATGACCACGAAGTCATCGGTGACCTTGGTGACCTTGCCGGCAATGCCGCCGGAGGTGACCACTTCATCACCCTTCTGCAGACTGCCCAGGAGGTTTTTGTGCTCCTTGGCGCGCTTGGCCTGGGGACGCCAGATCATCAGATAGAAGATGACCAGGAAACCGATCAGGAAAACCCACTCGAAGCCGGTACCGGCAGGGCCTGCAGCGGCGGCCGGCGCAGCGGCGTCGGCATAGGCGGCGGGAATCAGAAAGCTCATGTAGCACTCCTGTTGCGGAAATTTAAAAAAATCGACTCTGGATATGCGGCTTTATCAGTCCAGGGGCGGAGTCGGTAGTCCGCGCTTGGCGTAGAAGGCATCGACAAAGGCGGCCAATTTACCCTGTTGGATAGCCTCGCGCAAACCAGCCATCAGGCGCTGGTAATGCCGCAAGTTGTGGATTGTATTCAACATGCTGCCGAGCATTTCGCCGCATTTGTCCAAATGATGGAGATAGGCGCGCGAGAAGTGTTTGCAGGTGTAACAGTCGCAAGTCGGGTCCAGCGGAGACTCGTCATGCTTATGCACTGAGTTGCGGATTTTCAGCACGCCGGTGTCGATGAACAGGTGGCCATTTCGCGCGTTGCGCGTCGGCATCACGCAGTCGAACATGTCCACTCCGCGGCGCACACCCTCCACCAGATCCTCCGGCTTGCCCACCCCCATGAGGTAGCGCGGCTTGTCTGCCGGCATCTGCCCGGGCAGGTAGTCCAGCACACGAATCATCTCGTCCTTCGGTTCGCCTACCGACAGGCCACCGATGGCCAAGCCATCGAAGCCGATTTCACTGAGGCCTTCCAGGGAGCGCATGCGCAGCTCTTCGTGCATGCCACCCTGGACGATCCCAAACAGCGCGGCAGTGCTTTCACCATGGGCGACCTTGGAGCGCTTTGCCCAACGCAGGGAAAGCTCCATGGAACGCCTGGCCGTATCGAAGTCCGCCGGATAAGGCGTGCATTCGTCGAAGATCATCACGATGTCGGACCCCAAGTCGCGCTGGACCTGCATGGATTCCTCGGGCCCCATGAACACTTTCGCGCCATCCACCGGCGAGGCGAATGTCACGCCCTCCTCCTTGATCTTGCGCATGGCACCCAGACTGAACACCTGGAAGCCACCGGAGTCGGTGAGGATTGGACCCTGCCACTGCATGAAGTCGTGCAGGTCGCCATGGCGCTTGATCACCTCCATGCCCGGCCGCAGCCAGAGGTGGAAGGTATTGCCAAGGATGATCTGCGCGCCGATCCCTTCGATATCGCGCGGCAACATCCCCTTCACGGTGCCGTAGGTTCCTACAGGCATGAAGGCGGGCGTCTCGACAACCCCCCGGGGGAAGGTCAGGCGGCCACGACGGGCCTTGCCATCGGTAGCCAGCAGCTCGAAGTTCATCCGGCAGGTGCGCGTCATGCTTGGTCCTCGGGCCCGCGGGGGGCGGGATTGCGGGTGATGAACATGGCATCACCGTAACTGAAGAATCGGTAGCCCTGCTCCACTGCTGCAGCGTAGGCAGCCATGGTCTCTGGATAGCCAGCAAAGGCGGAAACCAGCATCAGCAGGGTGGATTCGGGCAAATGGAAATTGGTAACCAAGGCGTCGACCACATGGAAGGGTCGGCCGGGGTACAGGAAAATATCGGTGTCGCCGCTGAAGGCCTTGAGCAGGCCGTCCCGCGCCGCACTTTCCAGGGAGCGCACGCTGGTGGTTCCTACAGCGACCACCCTTCCTCCACGAGCACGGCAGGCAGCAACGGCTTCGACCACATCCTGGCCCACTTCGAGCCACTCGCGGTGCATGTGGTGATCCTCGATGCGCTCGACCCTTACTGGCTGGAAAGTACCTGCCCCGACGTGCAGCGTGACGAAGGCACTCGCCACCCCTTTGGCGGAAATGGCCTCAAGCAGATCCTGGTCGAAATGCAGCCCTGCCGTAGGCGCTGCAACGGCCCCGGCGTGGCGCGCGTAGACGGTCTGGTAACGCTCGCGATCGGCGTCTTCGTCAGGCCTGTCTATATAGGGCGGCAGCGGCATGTGGCCGACCCTGTCAAGCAGCGGCAGCACTTCTTCGGCGAACTTCAGTTCGAACAACGCATCATGGCGAGCAACCATCTCGGCCTCCCCACCGCCATCGATCTGCAGGATCGAGCCGGGCTTGGGCGACTTACTGGAACGCACGTGGGCCAGTACGCGATGGCTGTCCAGCACGCGTTCGACAAGAATCTCGAGCCTGCCGCCTGAAGCCTTCTGGCCGAACAGCCGTGCAGGAATGACCCGAGTGTTGTTGAACACCATCAGATCACCCGGACGCAGGTATTCCAGGAGGTCGGAGAAATGACGATGGCTCAGTGCACCCGATTCGCCGTTCAGTACAAGGAGGCGACTGGCGCGACGCTCGGCCAGTGGATGACGGGCAATAAGAGCTTCAGGGAGCTCGAAGTGGAAGTCGGCTACGCGCATGGTGGGAGGTCGTATCGCAGGGGCGCAGATAGTACAGGAAATGCCCGTTTCTGACCACGCAGACGGATTGACCGACTCAGAGCGTCTCCCTATACTGCGCCGCCATCGTGCCCCGGTGGCGGAATGGTAGACGCGGCGGATTCAAAATCCGTTTCTGGCGACAGAGTGAGAGTTCGAGTCTCTCCCGGGGCACCACGATATCTTCAAGCCTGTCCTAGGCTTTCTCCCCCCAACTTTCCGCCCGTCCGGGGCCCTTCTCCCGCCCATAAATATTGGTCTTTCGGGGCTTGGCATTTCCGGGAAACTTAGCGTAGAGTTGGCCAACTGTGTTTGCATGGGTCGCTGTTGAATCGTGACCTGATGCGGTAGATCACCAGATCCGCTACATCCCGCTCGACTTCTCTTACCTCTTTGCAACCAGTTCCAGCCCTTCTGGCGCATCAGTGAACAGCAGGCTGTCATCAACTTCAGTTTCAAGGAAAAAGATATGTCGAATCGTCAAACCGGCACCGTCAAATGGTTCAACGACGAGAAAGGTTTTGGTTTCATCACCCCGGAAAGCGGCCCGGATCTGTTCGTTCACTTCCGCGCCATCGAAGGCTCCGGCTTCCGTAGCCTGAAAGAAGGCCAGAAGGTTACCTTCGAAGCCGTTCAAGGCCAGAAAGGTATGCAGGCTGACAAGGTTCAGGTAGTTAACTAACTACCTGAGCTTCGCCGAAAGCCCCTGATGGAAACATCAGGGGCTTTTTTGTGTCTGCTAGTCGGCTGCTAGAATGGCGCGCCCTCCACACGCCAAGAGCCCGCAATGCCGAAACATCAGCTGCGCCCCCAGGGGGACTTCCCCTCCGCCGGGCTGGTTCGCCGCTTCGCCGCGATCTTCTACGACTTCCTCCTCTGCGTTGCCCTGCTGATGGTGGTCACCCTGATCTATCAACAGGTCTTACTCCGCCTGATCTACGGTGGCGAGCATCTGCGTCAACTGGCCGACCAGGGCGCGCTCTCCGGCGACCCGGTACTCTCCACGCTGCTGGTGTTTGCCCTGTTCGGATTCTTCGCCAAGTTCTGGACCCACAACGGCCAGACCCTCGGCATGCAGGTCTGGGGCATTCGCGTACAGAATAAGGATGGTTCGGCCATCAGCCTGTGGCAGGCCCTGCTGCGCTTCGTCATTGCCATCGGCTCCTGGCTGGCACTTGGCCTGGGCTTCCTCTGGAGCCTGTGGGACAAGGAGAAGCGCACCTGGCATGACATCTATTCCGAGACCCGGATCGTCCGCATTCCCAAGGACGCGCACAAGAAATGACCTCATGAAAAAAGCCGGCAAAAGCCGGCTTTTTCTTGCGTCGATTCGGGGTCAGCCCGCACGCCTCAGCAACCAGACACCTGCCAGGGCGCAGACGCCCGCCGGCACCAGAACAGCGAAGAGCGGCGAGAAGCCAAATACCAGACTCGAAGGCCCGAGCAGATCCTGGCTGATACGCACCACGAAACCGATAACGACACCGGTGAACACACGCTGCCCCAGGGTTACCGAACGCAGTGGGCCGAAGATGAAGGAAATCGCCATCAACACAAGGGCCGCCGTAACCAGAGGCTGCAGCACCTTGGTCCAGAACGCCAGCCAGTAGCGGCCGTTGTTCAGCCCCTGCTCCGCCAGGTAATGGGTGTAACGCCATAGTCCGGAAATCGACAGCGCCTCGGGCTCCATCACAACGGTGCCGAGCAGCTCTGGCTTGAGTTCGATATTCCAGCGCTCGGTGACACTGTTGAGTACTTCAGTGTGATCGCCACGGAAATGTGTAGTGGTCACATCTTCCAGCTGCCAAAAATCACCCTGGAACAACGCACGCTTGGCGAAGCTGGCGGACTGCATATGGCGCTCGCCATCGAAGCGATATCGGGTCACACCATAGAGCACACCATTGGGCTGCACGGCGTTGATGTGGACGAACTCTTCGCCCTGGCGATGCCAGAGACCGCGCTTGGAGCTTTGTGCATCCCCACCGCCCTGGGCCAGTGAGCGATTGGCCTGGGCCAGGTTCTCGCTCCACGGCGCGACGTACTCGCCAATCAGTATGCCCACCAGCATCAACACCAGCATGGGCTTCATCACCGCCCAGACGATACGGCCGATCGAAACGCCAGCTGCGCGCATCACGGTCAGCTCGCTGCTGCTGGCCAGGGTACCGAGACCGATCAGGCTACCGATCAGCGCCGCCATCGGCAGCATGTCGTAGACGCGACGCGGCAATGTGAGGAAGACGTACCAGGCAGCGGCGAGCACATCGTAGTCGCCCCCAACGTCGCCCAGTTCATCGATAAACGCGAACAGCGCTGCAAGGCTCACGATGATCCCCAGCACCGCAAGGATGCCGAAGAACACGCTAGTGCCGATGTAACGATCCAACCTAACCATGGGCCACCTCACGGACATCACGACGAGCCGCCCACTTCAGGCGCAGAGGCTCCCAGTACAACAACAGCAGGCCGACCACGATGAACAGTGCGTGTACCCACCACAGGCCGAGGGCCATGGGAATGCGCCCCTTGTCCAGCTGTCCGCGCGCAGCGATCAGCAAGGCCAGGTACGCCATATACAGAAGGATGGCCGGGAGCAGCTTGAGGAAACGACCCTGGCGCGGATTGACCCTGGACAGCGGCACCGCCAGCAGGGTGACGACGAACACCAGCAGCGGGATCGACAAGCGCCACTGAAGCTCGGCCTGGTAGCGCGGATCATTGCTACCGATCAGCTCGGAGGTGGGCACTGCCTCGCGCTCGCCGATCTCGGACGATATCTCGGGCTTGGGCAGCAGCACACCGTAGGTTTCGTACTGGATGATGCGGTAGTCGGCCTTGCCGGGGTTGCCGTCGTAGCGGTAGCCATTCTTGAGGATCAGGTAACGACTGCCATCCGGCTGGACTTCCTGATGCCCCTTCTCAGCCACCAGCACGCCAATGCCACGATCCTTGCCGTCCTGGCGCGAAATGCGCTTCTCGGAGATGAACACGCCACCCAGCTCGCCACGATCAGAGGAGAGCGTCTCGGTGTAGGTCACCCGGCCGCCCCCCTTTAGCGCCTGGAAACGTCCGGGAACCAAGGTATCCAGTTCGGTCAGGGCATCCTGCTCGTTGAGGATGCGAGCCACCTGGCCAACGCCCTGAGGCGCCAGGCCCAGGCTCAGCCAGGCCACCAGCAGTGCCACCAGCAGCGCAGGAGCGAGACTGTAGATCATCAGGCGCTGTTGGCTCATGCCGGTAGCGCTGAGCACGGTCATTTCGCTTTCGAGATACAGGCGGCCGTAGGCCAGCAGAAAACCGAGAAACAATCCCAGAGGGAGGATCAACTGGAGGAAACCGGGTATCCGGAAGCCCATGATCATGAACAGCACGCCAGGGTCCAGCGCCCCCTGTGCGGCTTGCGCCAGATACTTGATGAAACGGCCGCTCATGATGATCACCAGCAGCACGGCGCTGACCGCACTCAGGGTGACCAGGACTTCGCGGGAGAGATAACGGAAGACAATCAAACCAGACACTCCAGGGTTGTCAGGCTCACGCGGCTACGCTCAAACTAGCCGCTTTATGGCCAGCCCGCCGTTCTGACGGGCCACTGAAAAAATAGCCGGCATTATCCGTCAATCCCGGCTCTTTGTCTTGGGGACACATGTCATGGAATTCCTTGTCAAAAGCGCCCGTCTGGAAACCCTGAAAACCGCCACGCTGGTCGTTGCTGTCGGCGAAGGACGCAAGCTGGGCGAAGCCGCCAAGGCCGTTGATGCCGCAGCTGGCGGTGCCATCACCACCCTGCTCAAGCGCGGCGATATCGCTGGCAAGGTGGGCCAGACCCTGCTCCTGCACAGCCTCCCCAATCTCAAGGCCGAGCGCGTACTGCTGGTGGGCAGTGGCAAGGAGCGCGAACTCTCTGACCGCCAGTTCCGCAAAATGATCGCCGCCGTGAACGGCGTGCTGAAAGGCCTCGGCGGCAGCGACGCAGCCCTGGCCCTGGCCGAACTGGCCGTCAAAGGCCGCGACGCCTATGGCAAGGCCCGTCTGATGGTGGAAACCCTGGCCGATGGCGGCTACGTCTTCGACCGCTTCAAGAGCCAGAAGGCTGAGCCCAGGGCGCTGAAGAAAGTCACCGTGCTGGTGGAGAAGGCCGACCAGGCCGAGGCCGAACGCGGCAGCGTGCATGCCCAGGCCATCGCTACCGGCATGGCCTTCACCCGCGACCTCGGCAACCTGCCGCCGAACCTCTGCCACCCCAGCTTCATTGCCGAGGAAGCCAAGACCCTGGCCAAGGCGCACAAGAACCTCAAGGTCGAAGTGCTCGACGAGAAGAAGCTCAAGGAACTTGGCGCCGGCGCCTTCCTCGCCGTGGCCCAGGGTAGCGAGCAACCGCCGCGGATGATCGTGCTCAATTACCAGGGCGCCAAGAAGGACGACAAACCCTTCGCCCTGGTCGGCAAGGGCATCACCTTCGACACCGGCGGCATCAGCATCAAGCCGGCGGCCGGCATGGACGAAATGAAGTACGACATGTGCGGCGCCGCCAGCGTACTCGGTACCTTCCGCGCCGTACTGGAGCTGCAACTGCCAATCAATCTGGTCGGCCTGCTGGCCTGTGCCGAGAACATGCCCAGCGGCGGCGCCACCCGCCCGGGTGACATCGTCACCACCATGAGCGGCCAGACCGTCGAGATCCTCAACACCGACGCCGAAGGCCGTCTGGTGCTGTGTGACACCCTGACCTACGCCGAGCGCTTCAAGCCGCAGGCGGTGATCGACATTGCCACCCTCACTGGCGCCTGCATCGTTGCCCTTGGCAGCAACACCTCGGGACTGATGGGTAACAACGACGCGCTGGTGAAGCAGATCCTCAAGGCTGGTGAATACGCCGACGACCGCGCCTGGCAACTGCCACTGTTCGACGAGTACCAGGAGCAACTGGACAGCCCATTCGCCGACATCGCCAACATCGGTGGTCCGAAGGCCGGCACCATCACCGCTGGCTGCTTCCTGTCGCGCTTTGCCAAGAAGTTCCACTGGGCGCACCTGGACATCGCCGGCACTGCCTGGGTCAGCGGCGGCAAGGATAAAGGCGCTACCGGCCGTCCGGTTCCCCTGCTCACCCAGTACCTGCTGGACCGCATCAAGTGAGAGTTGAGTTTTACGTGCTCTCCTCGGCCAACCCGGCAGACCGCCTGCGCGCGGCCTGCCAGTTGGCTGCCAAGGGCTGGCGGCATGGGCTGCCAGTCCTCGTACGTTGCACCGATGCCGCCCAGCGCGATGAGCTGGACGCACTGCTCTGGCGTTTTCGCGCCGAAAGCTTCATTCCCCACAGCCTGATCGACGACGACGCCAATGCCCCGGTGGTGCTGGCTCTGGACGAAGCACCTGTAATCCAGCAGGGCCTGCTGATCAACCTCGCCTCGACCATCTCCCCTCACGTCGAGCACTTCAGCCGGATCATCGAGATCGTCAACCAGGAACCCGACCTGCTTGCCGCCTGCCGGGAGAATTTCCGTAGCTACCGGCAGCGGGGCTATGATCCGAAACGAGTCGAACTCTAGCCATACCGCACTGATGGACACCCCCAAGCCCCCCCAAAAACCGGCGAACCTGCTGGACGACCTCGAATCCATTCGTGCCCTGCTCGATGACGAGCCCGGCGACGCCGAACCACCATTGCTCACCGAAACCCTGGATGTCGATGACATCCCGCTGCTGTCGGAAATAGTCGAACCCGTGCCCGTACCGCCGGCCACACCTCCTTCACCGCCGCAGCAGTCCGTGCTCCAGGCTGCCCCCGTCGCGTCGGCGCCCACAGCTACGCCAGCCCCCGCCCCCACGCAGATGGCCGAGGCGATCCGCCAGCGCATGACGCCGGCTGGCAACCCGGAACTGGCCCGCCTGGACAGCGAACTCCGCGCCGCCGCGCAGCTGATCCTGCAGGACGTGATCGACGATTTCGTGCCGCAGATCGAGGCCGAGCTCAAACGCCGCCTCGAAGCGCGCCTGACTCGCCTACTGCCGCCTCGCCGGCAGTGATCCGACCCGCCCGGCAACCGCCGGGTGCCACCGGCAACGCACGCCAATTCTTTCGAGGGTCCGTTGCCGTTATACTCTCCCGTTTTCCCGTTCAGACGCCTCTAGGGTCCCCGCCGAACCATGGACAAGACCTACCAGCCCCACGCCATTGAAACTTCCTGGTACCAGACCTGGGAGAAGAACAACTACTTCGCCCCGCAAGGTTCCGGCGACCCGTACACCATCATGATCCCGCCGCCGAACGTGACCGGCAGCCTGCACATGGGTCATGGCTTCAACAACGCCATCATGGACGCCCTGATCCGCTTCCGCCGCATGCAGGGTCGCAACACCCTGTGGCAGCCGGGCACCGACCATGCCGGCATCGCCACCCAGATGGTGGTGGAGCGCCAGCTGTCCGCCCAAGGCGTCAGCCGTCATGACCTCGGCCGCGAGAAATTCCTCGAGAAGGTCTGGGAATGGAAGGAACAGTCCGGCGGCACCATCACCCGCCAGATTCGCCGCCTCGGCTCCTCCGTTGACTGGACGCGCGAACGCTTCACCATGGACGACGGCCTGTCCGATGCGGTCAAGGAAGCCTTCGTGCGCCTGCATGAAGACGGCCTGATCTACCGCGGCAAGCGCCTGGTCAACTGGGACACCAAGTTCCACACCGCCATCTCCGACCTCGAAGTGGAAAACCATGACGAGAAGGGCAGCCTCTGGAACCTGCGCTACCCGCTGGCCGACGGCCACAAGACCGCCGACGGCAAGGACTACCTGATCGTCGCCACCACCCGCCCGGAAACCATGCTGGGCGACAGCGCCGTTGCCGTTCACCCGGAAGACGAGCGCTACAAGAACCTGATCGGCACCTTCGTCGAACTGCCCTTGGTGGGCCGCCGCATTCCGATCATCGCCGACGAGTACTGCGACCCCGAGTTCGGCACCGGCTGCGTGAAGATCACCCCGGCCCATGACTTCAACGACTATGAAGTCGGCAAGCGCCACAACCTGCCGCTGATCAACATCTTCGACAAGGACGCCGCGGTACTCGCCACCGCCCAGGTGTTCAACCTCGACGGCAGCGTCAATGACCAGTACGACGGCAGCCTGCCCGAGCAATACGCCGGCCTTGACCGTTTCGACGCACGCAAACGCATCGTCGAGGCCTTCGAGCAACTCGGCTTGCTGGAAAAGATCGAAGACCACGCGCTGAAAGTGCCCAAGGGCGACCGCTCCGGCACCGTCATCGAACCCTGGCTGACCGACCAGTGGTACGTCTCCACCAAGCCACTGGCGGAACCTGCCATCGCCGCCGTGGAAGATGGACGCATCCAGTTCGTGCCCAAGCAGTACGAGAACATGTACTTCTCATGGATGCGCGACATCCAGGACTGGTGCATCAGCCGCCAGCTCTGGTGGGGCCATCGCATTCCAGCCTGGTACGACGACGCCGGCAACGTTTACGTCGGCCGCGACGAGGCCGAGGTTCGCGCCAAGCACAACCTGGGCGACATCGCCCTGCGCCAGGACGAAGACGTGCTGGACACCTGGTTCAGCTCGGGCCTGTGGACCTTCTCCACCCTGGGCTGGCCGGAACAGACCGAGTTCCTCAAGACCTTCCACCCCACCAACGTGCTGGTCACCGGCTTCGACATCATCTTCTTCTGGGTCGCCCGCATGATCATGCTGACCATGCACCTGGTGAAGAACGAAGACGGCACCCCGCAGGTTCCGTTCAAGACCGTATACGTCCACGGCCTGGTGCGCGACTCCCAAGGCCACAAGATGTCCAAGTCCAAGGGCAACGTCCTGGACCCGCTGGACATCGTCGACGGCATCGACCTCGACACCCTGCTGGAAAAACGCACCAGCGGCATGATGCAGCCCAAGCTGGCCGAGAAGATCGCCAAGCAGACCAAGGCCGAGTTCCCCGAAGGCATCAACAGCTACGGCACCGACGCCCTGCGCTTTACCTTCCTCTCGCTGGCCTCCACCGGCCGCGACGTGAAGTTCGACATGGGCCGCGTCGAAGGCTACCGCAACTTCTGCAACAAGCTGTGGAACGCCGCCAACTTCGTCATCGAGAACACCGATGGCCAGGACACCGGCGTGAATGACGAGCCGGTCGAGCTGTCCTCGGTCGACCGCTGGATCATCTCCGCCCTGCAACGCACCGAAGCCGAAGTGACCCGACACCTCGATGCCTTCCGCTTCGACCTGGCCGCCCAGACCCTCTACGAGTTCATCTGGGACCAGTACTGCGCCTGGTACCTGGAACTGGTCAAGCCGGTGCTGTGGGACGAGAACGCACCCATCGAGCGCCAGCGCGGCACCCGCCGCACCCTGATCCGCGTGCTGGAAGTGGCCCTGCGCCTGGCGCACCCCTTCATGCCCTTCATCACCGAAGAGATCTGGCAGCGCATCAAGGGCCAGGCCGGCAAGAGCGGCGCCACCCTGATGCTCGAGCCCTGGCCGGTGGCCGTGGAAGAGCGCATTGACGCCGCTGCCGAAGGCGACATCGAGTGGGTCAAGGCCTTCATGCTCGGCGTGCGACAGATCCGTGGCGAGATGAACATCTCCATGGCCAAGCGCATCGACGTCATCCTCGCCAACGCCAGCGATGAAGACCGTCGCCGCCTGGCCGACAACGAACCGCTACTGAAGAAGCTGGCCAAGCTCGAGACCATCCGCGTCCTGGCCACTGGCGAAGAAGCACCGATGTCCGCCACTGCCCTCGTAGGCGACATGCAGGTGCTGGTGCCCATGGCCGGCCTGATCGACAAGGACGCCGAGCTCGCCCGCCTGGACAAGGAAATCCAGCGTCTGGACGGCGAGGTGAAGCGTGTCGGCGGCAAGCTGGGCAACGAAGGTTTCGTTGCCAAGGCTCCGGCAGAGGTGATCGAGAAGGAGCGCGCCAAGTTGGCCGAGGCCGAACAGGCCCTGGCCAACCTGACCGAACAGCGCGGCCGAATCGCCAGCCTGTAACCCCAACGAGGCCCGCTATTGCGGGCCTCGTTCATTGCACCGTCCGCCACGCAGGGCATGCCCATGGAAATCAGCAAAACCAAGTCCAGCTTCTACCGCCGCCTTTACGTCGCCTGGCTGATCGACAGCGGCACCGCCACCAGCATTCCGGCCCTCATGGACGCCACAGGCATGCCGCGCCGCACCGCCCAGGATACCCTGCTGGCCCTGGCGGAACTGGATATTGACTGCCACTTCGAACAGTCCGAAGGCGAGCGCAACAACGCCGGACACTACGTGATCCGCAACTGGGGGCCCATCGACAAGCGCTGGATCGCCGCTAACCTGCAACAGATCAAGGCCGTCCTGGGTTACCCCTGACAGACTGCCGCTCCCCGCCAAGGAACCTCCGGGAGTACCGATTGAACGTCGATCTGCTGATGGTGCTGGGCCTGCTCATGGCCGCCATCACCCTGTTCGTCCTTAACAAGCCACGCATGGACGTGGTTGCCCTGCTGGTCATCGTCGCCCTGCCATTGACCGGCATTCTTGATATCAGCCACACCCTGGCTGGCTTCAGTGACGCCAGCGTCGTGCTGATCGCCGCCCTCTTCGTCATCGGTGACGGCCTGGTCCGCACCGGCATCGCCTACCGCCTGGGTGACTGGCTGGTGGCCCGGGCCGGCAGCAGCGAGACGCGTCTGCTGGTGCTGCTGATGCTGGCCGCTGCGGGCCTGGGCTCCGTCATGAGCTCCACAGGCGTGGTGGCCATTTTCATTCCGGTCGCCCTGGGTGTCGCCGCGCGGCTGAAGATCGCCCCGGCGCGCCTGATGATGCCCCTGGCCTTCGCCGGACTAATCAGCGGCATGCTCACCCTGGTCGCCACCGCGCCCAACCTGGTGGTGCACAGCGAACTGCGCCGCGCCGGCCTCGACGGCTTCGGCTTCTTCAGCCTGACACCGGTTGGCCTTGCAGTACTGGCGATGGGCATCGTCTACATGCTGCTGACCCGCCACTGGCTGACCCCCAGAGGCGTTGACCAGGCCGACGCCGCACCGCGCTTGACCCTCGCCGACCTGGCCACGGCCTATGCGCTTGAGGACCGCGAAAGGCGCCTGAAAGTACGTGCTGATTCACCATTGGTTCGCCAGGCCCTCAACGAGTTGGAGCTGCGCAAGCAGTACGGCATCAACGTGATCGCCGTCGAACGCCAGCGCCGCTTCCGCACCCTGCTGCTGATGGCCACCGGCAATACCCTGCTGGAGCCCGGTGACGTACTACTGGTGGACCTGGCCAGCCCGGCTATCGGCCTGCTGGGTGCCTACGAGGAACTCGGCCTGGAACCTCTGCCGCTGCCCTCTTCCTACTACAGCCTGCACGCCCATTCGCTGGGGCTGGCCGAGGTGGCCCTGCCGCCCGAGTCGAAACTGCCGGGCAAGACCATCCAGGAACTGGGTTTCCGCTCGCGCCACCAGCTCAACGTGGTGGGTCTGCGCCGCCATGGCGAGGCGCTGGAAGGCGTGCTGGTGGACGAGAAGCTGAAGGCCTCCGACACCCTGCTGGTGGCAGGTGAGTGGAAGGCCATTCACCACTTGCAGGGGCAAAGCCGCGACTTCCTGGTACTGAGCCTGCCTGCCGAGGTGGACGAAGTGGCTCCAACAGCGCGAAAGGCCCCCTACGCCCTGCTCAGTCTTGCAGTGATGATCTTCCTGATGGTCAGCGGCCTGGTGCCCAATGTGATGGCCGCACTGATCGGCTGCCTGCTGATGGGGGCATTCCGCTGCATCGACCTGGACAGCGCCTACCGCGCCATCCACTGGCCGACCCTGATCCTCATCGTCGGCATGTTGCCCTTCGCCCAGGCCCTGCAGCAAACCGGCGGCATCGACCTGGCAGTGAAAGGGCTGGTTGCGCTGCTGGGCAATGCCGGCCCCTACGCCATGCTCGCCTGCCTGTTCATCGTCACCGCGCTGATCGGCCTGTTCATTTCCAACACAGCCACCGCCGTGCTCATGGCGCCGGTCGCCATTGCCACCGCCCAGCAGTTGGGGATGTCGCCCTACCCCTTCGCGATGATCGTCGCCCTGGCGGCATCGGCAGCCTTCATGACGCCGATTTCCTCACCGGTGAACACCCTCGTGCTGGGGCCTGGGCAATACCGCTTCGGCGACTTCGTGAAGGTAGGAGTGCCCTTCACGATCCTGGTGATGATCGTCAGCGTCTTCCTGGTACCGCTGGTGTTCCCGCTCTGAGCTTCAATGATGGGAACTCCCCCAAGGGCTGGGACAATGCACAAATACCGTCGCCTGCTGCTGGTAGCCCTTTTCCTCGGGTTATTGCTGGCAGCGTTCCAGTTCAGCGGAATGCGCGAGCACCTGAGCCTGCAATACCTGCACGACACGCTGCTGGCCCACAAAGTCTGGGGCCTGGTGCTCTTTGCGTTGCTGTTCGCACTGGGTAACCTGATCCAGATTCCCGGCTGGATTTTCCTCGCCGCCGCCGTGCTGGCCCTGGGGCGCCTGTGGGGCGGGCTGGCCACTTACCTGGCGGCGACCTTCTCTTGCTGTTTCACCTTTCTGCTCATCCGTTGGCTGGGCGGCAGCGCCCTGCGCGAGATGGACAACCGGCTGGCGAAGCGCATTTTCGCTCACCTCGACGAACGCCCGGTGGCTGTTATCACGCTGCTGCGAATGCTGTTCCAGACGGTTCCGGCGCTCAACTACGCGCTCAGCCTCAGCGGCGTGCGCTTCCGCCACTACCTCATTGGCACGCTCCTCGGCCTGCCACTGCCGATTGCCCTCTATTGCCTGTTCTTCGATTACCTGGGCCGCGCCCTTCACCTTTCCTGACGTGAGGTGCCCTCTTATGGGAAAATTCCTCGTTTTCCCCCGCCGATACCGCCGCCATGCCGCAACCGCCAAAGCGTCCCCGCCCCGCCACTGCCAAATCGACTGCAGCGCCTGCCAAGGGTCAGTTGCATCCGCGCAACCGCCACCAGGGCCGCTATGACTTTCCCCAGCTGATCCAGGGCAGCCCGGAATTGGCGCGCTTCGTGATCACCAACCCCTACGGCAAGGAGAGCATCGACTTCGCCAATCCGGAGGCGGTCAAGGTGTTCAACCGGGCCCTGCTGCGGCAGTTCTATGGCATCCAGCACTGGGACATCCCCGCTGGCTACCTCTGCCCCCCCATACCAGGCCGTGCCGATTACCTGCACGGCCTGGCCGACCTGCTGGCCGGGGACAACGGCGGGCGGATTCCCCATGGCAAGGACATCCAGGCACTGGATATCGGCGTTGGCGCCAACTGTATCTACCCGCTGATTGGCCATAGCGAGTACGGCTGGCACTTCACCGGCGCCGACATCGACCCGACAGCCCTCGGCTCGGCGCGCGCAATCGTCCAGTCCAACCAGTTGGGCGGCGCCATCGACCTGCGCCAGCAGGCAGGGCCGCGCAATATCTTCAAGGGCCTGATCGCGCCGGGCGAACGCTTCGACCTGACCCTGTGCAACCCGCCCTTCCACAGCTCGCTGGAAGAAGCCACCCGCGGCAGCCAGCGCAAGTGGAAGAACCTCGGCAAGCTCGATCCCAAGCGCAAGCTGCCGGTGCTGAACTTCGGCGGCCAGGGTGCGGAACTCTGGTGCGATGGCGGTGAAGTCGGTTTCCTGGAACGGATGGTGGATGAGAGCGTGCAATTCAAGGCACAGGTGCTCTGGTTCAGCAGCCTGGTTTCCAAGGCTGGCAACCTGCCCGGTATCGAGGCCCGCCTGCGTCGCAGCGATTCCGCAGAGATCCGCGTGCTGGAGATGGCCCAGGGTCAGAAGCAGAGCCGTTTCGTCGCCTGGACCTTCTTCGATGCCGCCGGGCGTGAAGCCTGGCGCAAGGAACGCTGGGCCTGATCGCTCGCCCGTGCCCGTAACCGGCGTTGCCTTGCAGGAGCGAATTCATTCGCGAATAAATTCGCTCCTGCGCTGACCGACTGGCCTACGCGCTAACTGCGAAGCGCGCATCCAGCCGGCTGTAGCCCATGCCCACGCCCTTGTGCACCTTGAGCTGCACCGGAATACGCTCCTTCAACGCCTCGACGTGGCTGATCACGCCGATCATCTTGCCGCTGGCGTTCAGCGCATCCAGGGCGTCGAGGGCTACTTCCAGGGTTTCACCGTCGAGGGTGCCGAAGCCTTCGTCGAGGAATAGCGAATCGATGCTGGTCTTGTGACTGACCAGATCGGACAGCGCCAACGCCAGCGCCAGGCTGACCAGGAAGCTCTCGCCTCCGGACAGAGTCTTGCAGTCGCGGACGACATCGGCCTGCCAGGTGTCCACCACCTCCAGTTCCAGCTCCGCGCCCTGACGACGGGCCAGCTGATACCGGCCGTGCAGACGCTGCAATTGCAGATTGGCCAGGTGCACCAGGTGGTCCAGTGTCAGGCCTTGGGCAAACTTGCGGTACTTGGCGCCATCGGCCGACCCCACCAGGCTGTTGAAGCGTTGCCAGAGGTCGTACTCGGTTTCCTGCCGGGCGATGTCGGCGAACAAGGCCTGCTGATTCTGCCGGCGCTGCTCGTCGCCGGAGAGCTGGGCACGGATTTCTCCCTGACGCTGGCTGAGTTCGCGCGTGCGCTCGCCCAGTGCCTGCCATTCACTCTCCAGCCGCTCGCGGTCCAGCTCACTCTGCGGCTCTGCCTGCAGGCGTTCAGCCTGGGCCCGGGCGTCGGCCCACAGGGCCTCGGCATCACCCAGCTCGCGATTCAGTCGCTGCTGCAGTTCAAGCAGGGCATTACGCTCCGCCTCATCCAGCAAGGCGGCAAGAAAAGCTGCTTCATCGGCAAAGGGACTCGCCGCCAGCCCCTGCCGCCAGGCATCGAGCTGCACGTGCAGCTGGTGCCGGACTTCCTGGACCCGTTGGTCCTGGCTGCGCTCGCTGCCTTTGAGCTGGTTGAGTCGCTGCTGGGCAACGTCCAGCTCGGTCTGCACCAGCGCCAGCGCGGCCTGGGGATCATCCACTGGCGCCAGCGGCGTCTGACCGTTATGTCCGGCGGCCTGCCAGCGGCCTTGCCAAAGGCGGGCCTGTTCCCGAGCGGCGTCCAGGGCATGCTGCTGGTCACGCAGCCGGACTTCCAGTTGCTGGCTGGCTGCCTGGTCCTGCTGCCACTGCTGCCATTCGGCTTCACGCTCGGCGAGCCAGGCGTCGCCTGCCGCGGGCAAGCTGTAGCCCAGTGTCGCCAGGCCTGTGGACAACTGCACGCGCGCCGCGCCCTGTTCGTGGTCCAGTTGCTCCAGCCGCTGGACGTTGGCCCGTTCCTGCTGGCGCAGACTGGCCTGGTCTTTCTCCAGCAAGGCGAGCTGGCTCGTGCAATCGTGCAGCGCCTTGTCGCGCTGCTGGCGCAGGTCGCGGGCAGAGATCAGCGCAGCCTTGAACTGGTCCAGTTGTGCCAGTCGATCCTGCAGCGCATGCAGCCGCGCGGCATGGCCTTGCAACTCGGTCTGCAGGGCAGCCAGGTCCGGCAATTGCAGCTCCAGCGCCTGGCACAGCTCGCGCCATTGCTCCACGTACTGGCGCTGTTCAACCTCGGCACCTTGCAAGGCTTCGCCCAGCTGAGTCACCTGCGCTTCCACGGAAGCCAGGCGGTTGCTCAGGGTTTCGCCCTGTTGGCGTACCACGTCCTGGGCTGCCCTGCAGTCCTGCAACGCCTGCTGGGTGGCGGAAAGGTTGAGCGCCTGGTACTCGGCGATGGCCGGGTGCTCGAGAGAGCCGCACAGCGGGCAGGCTTCCCCCGGCTGCAAGGCGGCACGGTATGCCTCGAGTTGCTGGATGCGCTGTTCCTGCTCGAGAAGCTTTTCCTTGTCGGCGATCTGTTGCTTGAATTCGGCGAAGCGACGGCGCAGGCCGTCGCGCTGTTCGACCAGGTTTTTCTGCTCGTCCTGCAACGGTTGCAGCTGCTCACGAGCGCGTGATTGGCGCTCGGCCAATTGCCGGCGTTGCTGCGACAGTTGTTCAAGACGCTCCAGTTGGCGCCCTCGCTCCAACAGTTGCTGCCACTGCGTGCGAAGCGCGGCGTCATCCAGCCCCCCCAGAAGCCCATCGAGCCGGACCTGGGCTTCTTCCTCCGCCTGAAGCGCCTGGCCCTGTTCGGCCCTGGCACTTTCCAAAGTGCTGCTGGACAGGCCGAAGCGCACGCCCAGCTCATCGGTCTGGCGCTTCAAATCCGCCTGGGCACGCTGTAATCCGCTCAACTCTTCCTGGCGCCGGGCCAGGGCGCCGAATTCGGCCCGCCAGCCCCCCAGGTGCTCGCCCAGCCGGGACCGCTGGGGTTGTTCGGCCAACCTTCTTTGCAGGGTCTCTCGCTCGGCCTGGAGGCCTTCAAGGGCATTCTGGCGCGCCTGCACCCACTGCTCGCCGAACTGGGCACCCCGCCACAACTGGTCGAGGATGCGTTCGGCCAGTGTCTGCAGGTCGTGCCGGGTGACCCGTAACTCGCTTTCACCCTGGTTCAATTGCTGCTGCGTCCGCTGCCAGTCGCGATGCAAGGGCAACAGCTGGCTGGCCGGCTCGCTGGCAGCCAGGCGCGACAATTGCGGCTGCGCCTGCTCTAGAGCGGCTCGGGCAGACTGCCCCTGTTGCCCGGCAGCCTGTTGGCGGGCCAGAGCCTTGTCCAGCTCATCGCGCCATTGTCGCTGGCGTTGCAGGTCAGCCTGGCGACTCTGCAGCAGGCGCTCTTCGTCGGCGAGAATGCCGGCTTCCTGTTGCAAGGCTGCGCGCGTGTCATCGCTCAGCAACTCCACGCCTTCGGCGCGGGCGCGCAGCTGATCCAGCCCGGCCTTCACTTCGCGGGTGCGTTCGAACACCCGCTGGGATACGCGCCCATAGATCTCGGTGCCGGTCAGTTCTTCCAGCAACTCCGCGCGCTGGTTGGCGTTGGCCTCCAGAAACGCGGCGAAGCCGCCCTGGGCCAACAGCATGGACTTGGTGAAACGCTCGAAATCGAGGCCAGTGAGGCTCTCGGTCAGCTTGAGCTTGTCGTTGATCTTGTCGGTGAGGATTTCCCCATCCAGCACCCGCGCCAGCTCCACCTTGGGCGGCTGCAGGCCGCCATCGGCCTTGTCGCGTGCGCGGCGCTGACTCCAGAAGGCGCGATAGGCCACGCCCTTCACCTCGAACTCCACCTCCGCCAGGCAATCGGCGGTGTGGCGGGTCATCAGCTCGTTGATGCTGGCCGACACCGTGCCCATGCGCGGTGTGCGGTGGTAAAGCGCGAGACAGATGGCGTCCAACAGGGTCGTCTTGCCAGCGCCGGTGGGGCCGGTGATGGCGAACAGGCCGTTGCCGGCGAAGGGTTCGCCAGTGAAATCGACCTTCCACTCGCCTTTGAGCGAGTTGAGGTTCTTCAGGCGCAAGCTGAGGATCTTCATGCCTGGCCCTCCTGCAACTCGGCCAGCACGTCGCGGTGCAGCCCTTGAAGCTGCTGCCGCAGCGTCTGGTCCAGCTCCTCGCTTTCCAGACGCTTGTCGAACACCTCTTCCGGATTCAGCTCATCAAGGGTTTCCCGTGCCTCGCGCTGCAGGCCGGCCTGGGTTGCACCGCGCTCGCGGCGGATGCGCAACACCTCCACCGGCAGACCGTCGCAGAGTGCCGCCAGACGTGCCTGGAGGTCGCTGAGGTAGTCGTCCGTACTGATCTGCACTTCCACCCAGACCGGCTGCTGCGAGCTGCCATCCCGCGCCACCTCGGCGAACAGGGCCGGCAACTCCGACAGACTGCCACGCAGCGAGTAGAGGGCCTGGAAGCGCGGCACTGCCAGGGCTTCCACCTTGTGCAGTCCAATGCTGTCCAGCTCCACCAGCAACACTTCCTTCTGCTGTCGAGCCTCATCGAAAGACAACGGAATGGGGGAGCCGCAATAGCGGATGTGTTCCAGCCCCCCTACCTTCTGCGGCCTGTGGATATGTCCGAGGGCGATGTAGTCCGCCGCCGGGAAAGCGCTGGTGGGGAAGGCTTCCAGCGCACCGACGTAGATTTCCCGCACCGACTCGCTTGCGCTGGCGCCCACGGTGGTCAGGTGGCCGGTGGCGACGATGGGCAGGCCACCGCCCAGTTCGGCGCGGCGCTGCTCGGCCAGGGCAAAGAGTTTCTGATAGTGGTCCTGGATCGCCTGCTGCAAGGACAGCTGCTTGTCCGCTGCACTCTGTCCGGCCTGGCTCAGCAGCACATCGCGCGGGCGGATGAAGGGGATGGCGCAGAGAATCGCGCCCGGTTCACCGGTGCGGCGCTTGAGCACCAGCAGCTGCTCGTCCGGTTCGACGCCAACCGCCGGCACCACACGCGTATCCAGCTGCGCGAGCAACGTGCGGCTTTCGCCAAGCATCGCCACCGAATCGTGGTTGCCGCCAAGCACCACCAAGCTGGCACCGGTGTCCCGCAGTTCGACGATGAACTGGTTGTACTGCTCGCGGGCGTAGCTGGGCGGCGCGCCAGTATCGAACACATCGCCAGCGACCAGCACAGCGTCGACCTCGCGCTCACGTACCTGCTCGATCAACCAGCGGCAGAAAGCCTGGTGCTCGGCCTGTCGGGTCTTGCCCATGAAGTGCTGGCCCAAGTGCCAGTCAGAGGTATGGAGAATGCGCATCAGGAATCACGGTAACGGAACGGAAATGCCGGCAACCCTGTCATTTCCTTCGCGGCCTGGCAACCACGGAGCCGCTATCCTTCCCAGCATTCGCTGCAGACAAGGACAGACATGCAACGCATATTTCGCGACATCAAGATCATGCTCCTGGCCAACCTCTGGCTGATCCCGGTGATGGCGGCGCTTATTGGTGCACTCTTCTACTTCGTCGCGCCACCGCCGCCCATGCACGCACGGTTGGCCACCGGCGGCCCCTCGGGCGGCTACAACGCCTTTGGTGAAAAGCTCAAGGAGGAACTGGCCAAGCAGGGCTTCGAGCTGGAGCTGGTGCGCAGTACCGGCTCGCTGGACAACCTGGCCAAGCTGCAAAGCGGCGAAGTGGATATCGCCCTGGTCCAGAGTGGCCAGGAACTCACCCTGAATGCGAAACAGCGCGAGCATCTGCACGGCCTCGGCGTGATGTACCAGGAGCCGCTCTGGCTGTTCAAGCGCAAGGAACTGGACATCGACAGCATGGCCGACCTGCTGCAGCTACGACTCGCGATCGGCGCACCGAACAGCGGCACCCGCTCGGTCAGCGACGCGATCCTCGCCGCCAACCAGATCAGCCCCGAACGCTATCCGCCACAGTGGCAGCCCATCAGCGGCAGCCCGGCAGCCAATGCCCTGCTCGGCGGCGAGCTGGACGCCGGCTTCTTCCTCGGCCCGGCGGAAAGCGCAGTGGTGCAGCGCCTGGCGGCCAGTCCGGAGCTGGACCTGGTCAGCCTGCGCCGCAGCGCTGCCTATCGCGCCCGCCTGCCCTACCTGACCAAGTTGGAGGTGGGCGAAGGCTTGCTCAATCTCTCCAGCAACAGCCCTTCGCGGGACATCCGAACCCTGGCTCCGGTGGCCACCCTGGTAGCGAACGACGAGTTCCACCCCTCGCTCACGCCGCTGATCCTCGAAGCAGCCCGCGAAGTCATGAAGAACGGCACCCTGCTCGATCCGCCCGGCACCTATCCGGCTGCCAAACCGCAGACGCTCTCAAGCCTGAGCGAAGCCGACTACTACTACGAGAAGGGGTTGCCGATCCTGCAGCGCTACCTGCCCTTCCGCATCGCCTCGCTGGCCGACCGCTACATCATCCTGCTGATCCCGCTGCTGGTGATCATGATCCCGCTGACCAAGGCGGTAGGCCCGATCTACCGCTGGCGCATCCGCGCGCGTATTTACCGCTGGTACAAGTACCTGCGCGAAATCGACCGCAAACTGGACTCCAACACGCCACCGGGTCAGCTCGCTGCACAGATCGACGAGCTGGAAACACTGGAACGGCGCCTGGCCAAGGTGGAAGTGCCGCTGTCCTATTCCAACGAGCTGTATGACCTGCACGTGCACCTGCGCTATGTGATTGAACGGCTGCAGGCGCTGCAGAGACGACAGGCAGCCGAAGAGCAGGTCGGGTAAACTGGCGCACTTTTCCTGCCGGCGCGTCCTCGCGCCGGATGTGTCCCTGAGAGCGAAGATCCATGCCTATCCGCCACTGCATCGTTCACTTCATCGACAAGAAGCCCGACGGCAGCGCCGCCGTGCTGCATGCCCGGGATAGCGAACTGGGCGCGTCCCAGGCCATGGAGAACCTCCTGGCCGACCTCAACGAAAGCTACAACGCCAAGCAGGGCAAGGCCTGGGGCTTCTTCCACGAGGAATCCGGCGCCTACCCCTTCAGTGGCTGGCTGAAGGAGTACCAGGACGGCGCCCGCGACTTCACTGCCTTCAGCCGCCAGGCGGTCGAGCACCTGCAGAAGCTGATGGAGGAATCCAACCTCTCCACCGGCGGCCACGTGCTCCTCGCCCACTACCAGCAAGGCATGACCGACTACCTGGCCATCGCCCTGCTGCACCACAGCGAAGGCGTTGCCGTGACCGATTCACTGGAAGTGGCGCCGGCCAAGCACCTGGACCTGGGCCAGTTGCACCTGGCGGCGCGCATCAACATCTCCGAGTGGCAGAACAACCAGCAGTCGAAGCAATACATCTCCTTCATCAAGGGCAAGAACGGCAAGAAGGTCTCGGATTACTTCCGCGACTTCATCGGCTGCCAGGAAGGGGTCGACCCGCCGAGCGAAACGCGCACTCTGCTCAAGGCCTTCAGCGACTTCGTGGAAAGCGAAGACCTGGCCGAGGAACAGGCCCGTGAGAAGACCAAGACCCTGGTCGACTACGCCACCACCCAGGCGAAGATGGGCGAGCCGATCACCCTCGACGAACTGTCCGGCCTGATCGACGAAGACCGCCCACGTGCCTTCTACGAGCACATCCGCAACAAGGACTACGGGCTGTCTCCGGAGATTCCGCCGGACAAGCGCACTCTCAGCCAGTTCCAGCGCTTCACCGGTCGAGCCGAAGGCCTGTCGATCAGCTTCGAAGCCCACCTGCTGGGTTCGAAGATCGAATATGACGAAGGCCGCGACATGCTGATCATTCGTCAGCTGCCGACCCAGTTGAAGGATCAGCTGAAACGGCGCAAGGACTGATAACGACGAAGCCCGGCAAAAGCCGGGCTTCGTTTTTCCTGTAGGGGCGAACTCATTCGCCCCTACAGGAAAGCGGTTCGCCCCGACTCACCGAGCCTCGATGCGGAACCCCAGGCGCGGGACGTGTACATGCACCACGCCGGCACGCTCATCCTGGCGACGCAGGATGATCTCCTCGCGGCCGGCGAACACCAGCTCGCCTTCCACCGGATCAACGCCGTAGTCGGTAGCTGCCACCAGTACCTTCTGGCCCGGCGCGAAGCCATTGGGGTCGACGAAGTCCTCGACAGGCAAGGCGGCCGGCGCGGCGTTGCGGGCGATATCCACAGCCTCGCCAGACGACAACTCACTCGGCGAGCCATGACCGAAGCCCAGCACCCGGCCCAGCCAGGCGGCCACTTCCGGATAGTCGTCCACCAGCGGCGCAGTCACCGGGGTGCCCTTGAGGAACCACAGGCAATGCGCCAGGGAGAAATCGGCGATGGAGGGCTCGCCGAACAGGAAATCGCCTTCACTGCGCGCCAGTTGCTGCTCGGCACGTCCCATGATGGCCGGCCAATTGTGCTTGGCCTGCTCCAGCGGCAGGCGGGTGAGGCTGCCGCCACTGAACAGCCCGGCACGGTCGGCCAAGAGCGCCTTCAACATTTCCGGGGGCAGTTTGCCGAAGCGAACCGCCACCGACTCCGGCTGGAACACCAGGGCTACGGCATGCTGGAACACCACCGTATCCACCCACTGGGCGAAGCTGGCGACGTTGAGTTCCTGACCTTCCGGGAAGAACGCCGGGGTGGCTTTCTCTGCCTCCAGGCGGCGAGCGATGAGAGCAGTGTCGCAGTAGATGTCGGCCCCCACTTGCAGCACCGGGGTCTTGCGATAACCGCCGGTCAGGGCGATGAGATCGGGCTTGGGCATCACCGGCGGGATCTTCACCGAACGCCAGGACAACTGCTTGAAGCCCAGCATCAGACGGGCCTTCTCGGCGAAGGGCGAAGTCGGGTAGTGGTGCAGGATCAGCTCGTGCATGACGGTCTCCGCGTCAGGTCTTGTGAATAACGCAGCTTACCCGGGGCAAGCGGGGTGGCCCATGCCCTGCGCCTGATAGCGCGGCATCAGCCCGCTGGATTAAGGGTTACCAGGCGCTCCTTGGCAGCCTTGCGCAATTGTTTGATGGCGCGCTCTCGGCGCAGCGCTTCGCTCTTGTCGGCACATGCCTCGACGAATACCAGGGCGCGGGCCGGGCTGGAGTGGAAGAACCTCGCCCCCTTGCCACTCTGGTGCTGGGCAAAACGCCGCTGCGGGTCGTCGCTGATGCCGCAATAGAGGGCACCGTTCTCGGCGCGCACCAGGTAGACGTACCAAGGCTTGCTGGCGGGGGTGGATTCGGTTTGCTCGGGCATTGCGGGGTCCTGACGGAAGGCCGCCGCATTAGGCATCGCCTCAACGGATCAAGACAAGTCCTTCAGTGCCCCGGCGCGGTACGCCGCGAGTCCTCGCGCCGCCTGCTGGCGAATTGCGTTCTGCACCGGCGGCAGCCAGCCCAGCAGCGTCCCCTTGGCCCCCAGGGCCTGGCGAGCCCAGCGCCAGAGGTCGAAGCTGTCGTGGTGCTCGATGATCTTGCCGTCGGAAAAGAGGAAGCGTGCCTGGATGCGGTTCTCCACCATGCGCCCGGTCTGGCTGAACAGGTAGGTGGCGACCCAATTGGCGCGACCGGAAAGGTCATCGGCCTCGACGCCATCGAAGTTCAGGCTGAACTTCTGGGCGCGGCTTGCAAGCATGCGCCACATGTCAGCGGCTTCCTGGCCATTGAGATCGGTGAAGACCGGATCACTGAAGTGCACGTCCGGGCTGTAGCAGGCGGCCATGGCCTCGGCGTCGAGCTGCTGGAAGGCTTGGTAGAAACGGGTGATGAGTTCGGCGTTGGGGTGAGCCATGGGCGACTTCCGACAAGGACTGTATGGCTAGCAGTATTGACCCGAATGGCGCGGACCGCGATTGGCGGCATTGCCAACTTTGTGTCAATAATCGCCAACCCAGCTACCGAGTTCGCGCCATGATCCGCGTCGCCCTGTTCGTCTGCCCGCAGACTGTCTGCTCCAGCCTGGCAACGGCCGATGACGCCTTCCGCCTGGCCAACCAGCTGGCCGGCGAGCCGCTGTTCCAGGTCCAGCGCTTCAGCCGTGATGGCCAGTCTGTGGATATCGGCATGGCGGAGGTACGGGTAGACGGCGACCTGGCGTTGGCGGAAGAGGCCGACCTTGTATTGCTGACTGCGACCGGACCCGGGGTGGAGAAGACTCTGGCCGCCAATCAGGCTCTACTGCCCTGGCTGGCTGCCCGCCCGCATACCCAGCAACTCGCCAGCCTTTGCAGCAGCGCCTTCCTGCTGGCCGCCTCCGGTCGACTCGACGGACGCCGCGCCACCACCCATTGGGCACTGGCACCGGCCTTTCGCAAGCGTTATCCACAGGTTCGGCTGGAAGCGGACGCCATGCTGACCGAGGACGGCAACCTGTTCTGTTCGGGCGGCGCCCAGGCGGGACTGGACCTCTGCCTGTATCTGATCGGCTGGCACGGTGGTGACTGGCTCGCGCAACGGGTAGCCGGCGCCATGGTGTTCGACATGCAGCGGGGCCACCAATCGCGCTTCGCGCCATTGCTGCCAGCCACTGGCGGCGATGATCCACAGATCGGGCCTCTGTTGCTCTGGCTGCAACGGAACCTGGCCGAGCCGCTGGATCTGGAGGCCCTGGCGGCCCGCGGCCATTGTTCGGGCCGCACTCTGCTGCGGCGCTTCAAGGCCGCTACCGGCCTGACTCCGAATGCCTACTTGCAACGCCTGCGCATCAGCGCGGCGCAGACCGCCCTGCGCAACCCGGCGCGCTCCCTGGAACAGATAGCGGCGCAGGTGGGTTATGCCGACAGGGCGACGTTCGCAAAGTTGTTCAAGCAATTGTGTGGGGAAACACCGGGGGCGTTCAGGCGCAGGCTGCGCACACCCTAGGCGCGCACAGCACCTCATACAGAGCAAGGCCTGCTTGCTGTGGGAGCGGATTCATACGCGAAGGACCGCGCAGCGGTCCGTGGGCCCGAATCGCGAATGAATTCGCTCCCACAAAAAAACAAACCGCTCAGACCGACTCTTCCTTCAGCTCCTTGAGGTGCTTGTACACGGTGGCGCGGCCCATATTGAGCACGTTGGCCACGTAGTTGGCAGCGCTCTTGCCCTTGAAGGCACCCTCGGCATGCAGGGCGAGGACCAGTTCGCGCTTGTGATCGCGGGTCAGCAGGTTGAGGCCGAGCTGGCGCTGGCGCAGCCAGTTGTGCAGGAAGGTGTTGATGCGCTCCTGCCAGTCGTCGCGGAACAGCGCATCAGGCTGGGGAATGAGTTTGCTGGAAGAGAGGAACAGGTCGAGCGCTGCCTTGGCCGCCTCGAACATGGAGATGTTCAGGTTGATGCAGAGCACGGCAAGCGGAGCGCCCTGGGCATCGCGCAGTACGGTGCTCACGGACCGGATCTTCTGGCCGTCCCAGTTGAGTTTCTCGTAGGGGCCGATGTTCCGCTCGTCCACTTCCTCGCCAAGCATGTCTTCCAACGCCGCATCGTCGCCGACGCAACGCTTGGAGATGTTGTTGGCGATGTAGTCGATCTTCTGTGTACGCAGGTCGTGCAGCACCACCTCGGCATGGGGAAAGAACAGCGTGGCAATGGCGTCCGCGATGGCGCGATAGTTATCCAGGGCGAGGTCTGGGCGAGGGGTCATGAAGCAGCTCCTGGAGCGGAAAGATCGGCGCCGGGCGCAAAGCCCGGCGCAGCGAGTGTGGCGCAAAGCGCCAACGTCGTCACCCCAGCCGCGCAGGGGAGAGCATGGCCTCGGTCAGGCCGAATTGCGTCAGGTGCTCAGGCAGTGGGCGGCGCAGGATCAGGCACGCACTGGCCTCGCCCATCGCGGCGGAGGTCTGGATACCGTAGCCGCCCTGCCCTGCTACCCAGTAGAAGTCCGGCGTGCGCTGATCGTAACCGGACACCAGGTCGCCATCGGGGAAGAAGGAGCGCAGCCCGGCCCAGACCCGCGCAGGGCGGCGAATACTCATATTGGTGTGTTCCTCGATCTGGTAGATGCCGAGGGCGATGTCCAGCTCTTCCGGCTGCACGTCGTGCGGATCGACCGCGTCGGCATTGGCCGGCGAACCCAGCAGCATTCCGGCATCCGGCTTGAAATAGAAGGATTCGTCCAGGCTCACCAGCGCCGGCCACTTGTGAGCGTCCACGCCTTCGGGCGGAGAGAAGATGAACGCGGCGCGGCGCTTGGGTTGCAGTCCCAGGGGCTGGACGCCGGCAAGCTGCGCGAGCTGGTCGCACCAGGCACCGGCCGCATTGATAAGTGTCGGGGCCTGGAAGCTGCCCTGAGAGGTTTCCACCCGCCACTGATCGCCGTCGCGACTGATACCGGTCACTTCGCAGCTGTGGCGCACTTCGCCGCCGTTGCGGCGAATTCCGCGCAGGTAGCCCTGATGCAACGCATCGGTGTCGATATCGGCGGCGCTGGGATCGAGCATGGCGCCCTGCACCTTGTCCCGGCGCAGTACCGGCACCAGGGCGCAGGCCTGGTCAGGCGTGAGCATTTGCATGTCGGGGACGTTTTCCAGGGCGCTGTCGAACTGACGCTGCAGTTCCTCGGCATCGCCGGTGAAGTCCACCACCATCTCGCCGCGCGGAGTGAGCAGAGGATGCTCGCTGAATCCTTCCGGCGGCGCGTCGAAGAACGCTCGACTCGCGGCGGTCAGCGCGCGTACCTGAGGCGTGCCGTAGGCGACGGTATAGAGCGCAGCGGAACGGCCGGTGGAGTGGTAGCCAGCATGCTCCTCGCGTTCCAGCACCAGCACGCGGCCGTGGCGAGACAGCCAGAAGCCAGTGGAAGCACCGGCGATACCGGCGCCGATGATGATGAAGTCAGCCTGTTGCATGGCGTCTACCTCACTGGCCTTGGCGTTGCAGATGATAAAGGGCGTTGGCCAGGGCCATGTCTTCCAGGCCCAGGCCGATGGAGCGGAAGAACACAGATCGGCTGTAATCCGGTCGGGGTGCCTTGCTGCTCACCAGCTCCGGCAGGTCGCCCCGAATGGCGTCGCGGCTCCAGCCATGTAGCTCGGCGGCGAGCAGCATTTCGCCTGCGGAGCCCGGCGTGGTGGCGCGATAGTCGCAATACACATCCATTTCCCCCAGCGCCTGTGGCGGCACTTCGTGGGCACGCGGGGCGTTGGTGCTGATGGAGGTGACCAGGGCGGGTTTGGTCAGGCTGCGCGGGTCCAGCACCGGGCCCGCAGACGACGTGCAGAGCATCACCACGTCGGCGTCGGCGACAGCGTCCTCCAAGGTGGCACTGAACTCCACGCGCGTGTCCTGAGCGGCCAGTTGCGTCCGGGCGTCGGCGTCGTCAGACAGGGACGGCGAATAGACGGCAATGCACTGCCAGTCACGCAGGCCTTTCACGTAGTGCAGGTGGGCGCGGGCCACCGGACCGCTGCCGATCACGGCAAGTCGTCGGGCCTGGGCCGGAGCGAGCGTCTCGACTGCAACGGCGGTGGTAGCGGCGGTGCGTGCGGTGGTCAGCTCAGCGGCATCGCAGAGTAGAAGCGGTTGGCCGCTGTCCATGGACATCAGCAGGGTCCAGGCCGTAACCAGGGCACCTTCGGGTTTCTTGATATAGGGCGAGGTCTTGACGCCATAAACCCCGTCCTTGGCCAATACGCCCAGGTAATTGATGAAGTCGCCTGCGGCATTGGGGAATTCCACCAACTGCTGGGCCGGCTGTACCGCTTCACCCGCGGCAAGGTCGAGGAACATGCTGCGCATGGCCTGGTGGACGTCTACCTGCTGAAGCAGGCGGCGGGCTTCGGCTTGCTGGAGAACGATGGGCGGGGTGCTGGACATGAGGGACGCTCCCGGGACTGACATAAACAATTTGTCCATCTTGGACTTTTAAGTTTACATCAGCAAGGGGAGGGCGAGCCGGATGTACGAGATTGGCGCCTGGGTGTAAGGACAGGCACCGCGTATGGGAGCGACTTCAATCGCGAATGAAGTCGCTCCCACAGGCAGGGCCGGCTTGCTACCAGCCTACGCCGAAGCCCACGGTGTAGCGGGTTTCATCGATTTCGCCTTCAGCACCGCTGACCTGGTCCTTCTCCGCCTTCATGTTGAGCGAGGCCCAGTCGGTGAGCTTGTAGCGCAGGCCTACTTCGGCATCCAGGGAGTAGTCGGCGGTGTTGTCCAGCGGGCGGCCGACCTCACCGCTCGTGAAGAGCTCCACAGTCTTGCCCACCAGGTAGCGGTTGTAGTCCCACTTGGTACTGATGGAGTAGAAGCTTTCTTTTTCGCCATTGGAGAACTGATAGTCGCTGCGGTTGACCAGCCCGGCCAGGGAGAAGGCCCCGAGCTCGTCGTCCCAGAACTGGTAACCGGGACCGGTACCCAGGGTGCGCTGGCGTTCGAGGTCTTCGACCTTGTCGCGTTTGTATTCACCGCGACCCTGCCAGAAGAATTTCTGGGTAATGAAGCGATCGAGGGCGTACTCGGCTTCCCAGTTGTCCGTGGTCTTCACATCGTCGGTGAATTCGCGGTTGTATTCGCCTGAGGCATTGTGCCTCCAGCGGCCGTGGCGCGCCTTGGTCTTGAAGTCGACATCGTAGTCGTCGGTATCCTTCTCGGCGCGCTTGTAGTCCAGGGCCAGGTCGACGTTGCCGCTCCAGGTCAGGTCTTCCACCAGGGGCTTGGGCTTCATGATCTGCTCGATGCTGGCCAGTTCGACTTCCTTCGGCGCCTCGCCATTGGCGAGGATGACCTTGCCTTCGTCGGCGCGATGCAGCGACTTGGCGCGCTCGCCGTTGAGATCGTCCTGCTTGACCAGCAACTCGCGATCGCTTTCCAGGGTGGCGACTTTCTTCCAGTCCAACGGGATGGTGCCGCCGTAGTCGGTCTCGAGAACCAACTTGCCACCATCGAACACGCGGATAGTGCCTGTGAGTTTGTCGCCGTTCTTCATCCAGACGGTGTCGGCGAAGGCGGTGGAGGAAGCGGCGGCGAGCGCCATGCACAGCAGATTTCTGGACAACATAAAGCGGATTCTTTGCTCGGGTCTTCGAAAAAAGCCGGGCATTATCCTTATGACCGACAGCAGAGCAAGGACTGACCGGCCAGCGTCCGCTGAGTTCCAGAAAATCGATAGGCGTGATCCTCCCCTGGCCCTACCAGCCGATGCCGACACCAATGAGATAGTGCCTGTCGGAGTCGGTCTGGCCCAAGCCGCTCACCTGATCCAGTTCGTAGAGAAGCGACAGGCGTGCCCAGTCATTCAGGCGATAACGCAGGCCGAATTCGCTGTCGAGGACGTAGTCGATTTCATCTATCTGCGGCACCTGTAGCTGGGCCTTGGAATAGAGCTCGAAGCGAGTCCCCCAGATCAACCGCTTGAAGTCCCATTCGAAGGAGTAGGCGTTGAAGTCCAGGTCGCCGGCGTCGCTCTCCAGCTGGAAACGAGACAACTGTGCGATGAGGTCGAAGCGGCCCAGTTCGTTGTCCCAGAAGCGGTAACCGGGCCCAAGGCCATAGGATCGCTGCCTCTCGAAGAACTGGAACTCGTCGTTCTCCTGGTCGTAGCTGCCACGCACGAACCAGTGCTGCGTGAGGAAGCGGTCGAGGTCGTATTCCAGCTCCCAGTTATCTTCGGTGCGCTCGCCGTTCTTGGTCTCCTTCTCGAACTGGCCGCTCAGTACATGCCGCCAGCGGCCGTGTTCGACACGGGTATCACCCTTGAGCTTCCATTCGTCCGTCTTGTCGTCATTGCGCTCCATGTCCAGCTTGGCATCGAGATTGCCTTCCCAGACCCGGTCCCGGATGAAAGGCCGCGGCGGCACCATCTGGCGAATGCTCGCCAGCGGCACCGTCTCGCTCTCGCCATTGACCAGGCGCACCATGCCTTTGCCCGCCGCGCCAAGGCTGCGGCTATGCTGGCTGTCGAGTCCGTCGCGCTTGATCTGCAACGGTTTCTCGGAGCGGAGGGTGTCGATATCCTTCCAGTCGATCAGCACCTGGCCGGCGTATTTGGTCTTCAATGCAAGCTTGCCACCATCGAGCAGGATGATCTCCCCGGTCAGGCGATCACCGTTGTTCAACCACACGGTGTCGGCCCAGAGCGGCAAGCAGGTCAGCAATACGAACGAAGCAATCAGGCTACGGAGCAGCATGGTCGGTAAGAAGAAGAAAGAAGAAGCGCCTGAGCATGCATGGTCCGACTTGCCGGCAGCAAGCACGGACGTCCGCCGTGAGGCGCTCTACCTGACCCTGAACCAGGTTCCGGAAGGCAAGGTAGTGACCTATGGCGAACTGGCCGAACTGGCCGGCCTGGGCCGCGCCGCACGCTGGGTCGGTCGAACCCTGAGCCAGTTGCCGACAGGTACCCAGCTGCCCTGGCATCGGGTGCTGGGGGCCGGCGGACGCTTCAGCCTGGCGCTGGGCACGCCCTCTGGCAATGAGCAGCGGGCACGTTTGCGCGCCGAAGGGGTCAGTATCCAGAACGATCGGGTGGACATGCGTCGGCACGGCTGGCATCCCATGCCACCCAAGAGTTAGAGTGCGCCCTGCCCTTTTTCTGCCCCCATCATGGACGCCGCGAGCAGCCTCATGCCCAGCACCACGTTTTTCGGACCACTCCGCTAATGCCCCATCAATCCTGGCGCGCAGCCATCGCCGCCTATGCCACGCCGGCCACTCTTTCGCTGTTGCTGCTCGGGTTCGCCGCTGGCCTCCCCTACATGCTGGTGTTTTCCACACTTTCTGTCTGGCTTCGCGAGGCTGGGGTATCCCGCGAGACCATCGGCTTCGCCAGCCTGATCGGCCTGGCGTACGCCTTCAAATGGATCTGGTCGCCGCTGCTCGACCAATGGCGCCTTCCGCTACTGGGCCGACTCGGCCGACGTCGCTCCTGGCTGGTGCTGTCACAGGCACTGGTGGGTCTGGGGCTGGTGGGCATGGCCCTGTGCGACCCCAAGACCAACCTCACCTGGCTTATCGCGCTGGCGGTGCTGGTGGCGTTCGCCTCGGCCACGCAGGACATCGCCATCGACGCCTACCGCCTGGAAATTGCCGAGGACAGCCGCCAGGCCGCGCTGGCCGCCAGTTACATGACGGGCTACCGCGTATCCGCACTGCTCGCCACCGCAGGCGCGCTCTACTTTGCCGAGTGGTTCGGCTCCACCGCCCAGGTCTATGATTACGGCGCCTGGGCTGGTACCTACCTGCTGTTCGCGCTGCTGATGCTACCGGGACTGATCACCAGCCTGTGGATGCGCGAGCCGCCGGTGGACCTCCCGACAACGAGCACCACTTCGCGCTTCAAGCTCAAGCACCAGCTCTCTTCCGTGCTGATCCTGCTGGTCATGCTGATCTCCCTACCGGCAATGATCACCGGGCTGCTCGACCGGGCCTGGCCACGCGCCGCGCTGTACGCCATCTTCCTGGTCACCTGCCTGTCGCCCTGGGGAATGCGCCAGATCCTGCCGGTGCGCGAACTGCTCAGCCAGCAGCGCCGCCAGCTGCTGGTGGCCGCGCGCGGCAAGGTGATGCCCAACTTCGACTTCGTCCACCAGGCGGTGTCGATCATCGTCCTGATCGTGATCCTGGTGACCATCGCCGCTGCAGCCAAGGCCTTCTCTTCCGGCGCCTGGCCACGCGGGACGATGTTCCTGCTGATCACCCTGGCCTGCTTCTCCGCCGCCGGCCGCCTCCTGATGGCGCCGGTGCTGACCCCGATCAGCGAGTTCGTCCAGCGTTACCGCTGGCAGGCGTTGCTGCTGTTGGGGCTGATCGCCACCTACCGCATGTCGGACACCGTAATGGGCGTGATGGCCAACGTGTTCTACATCGACCAGGGCTTCACCAAGGAGCAGATCGCCAGCGTCAGCAAACTGTTCGGCCTGGTGATGACCCTGCTCGGCGCGGGTGCCGGCGGTGTGCTCATCGTGCGCTTCGGCATCCTGCCGATCCTGTTCATAGGCGGCATCAGCTCGGCGGCCACCAACCTGATGTTCGTGGCCCTGAGCGACATGGGTGCCCACCTGAACATGCTCATCCTGACCATTTCGTGCGACAACTTCAGCGCCGGGCTGGCCACTTCGGCGTTCGTCGCCTATCTCTCGAGCCTGACCAACCTGAAGTTCTCCGCGACCCAGTACGCCCTGCTCAGCTCCATCATGCTGTTGCTGCCGCGACTGATCGGCGGTTACTCGGGCGTGATGGTGGAGAGCGTGGGGTACCACAACTTCTTCCTGATCACGGCGCTGTTGGGCATTCCCACCCTGGTGCTGATCGCCATCCAGTGGGGCCGCGACCGCAAGCAGCCGAAGGAGAATGGCTCCTCCGATGCACCGGCGACACCGGGCTCTACCGAGCAACCATGAAAAAGGCCGGCGAATGCCGGCCTTTTTCGTTCACGCCTAACCTCAGCTCGGCACCACCTGCACCATACGCGGCGGCTGCGCCAGCTCGACGCCCACCGCATTGAGGCCATCGCGCACGGTTTCGTTGAGCTTGAAGATCACACCCCAGTAATCGGCGTTGGAAACCCACAGGCGCAGCGACAGGTTGATCGAGGTATCGCCCAGGGACGAAACCACTACCACCGGCTCCGGATCCTTGTGTACGCGCGGGTCCTGCGCCAGCTTCAGCAGCACATCACGAGCCTTGGAAAGGTCGGTGGTGTAGTCCACTTTCACGTCATACAGAACCTGACGATTGGCCTGCTTGGAGTAGTTGGTGATGATGCCGTTGGACAGGCTGCCATTGGGCATGATCACGGTCTTGTTGTCGCCGGTGCGCAACACGGTGTGGAAGATCTGGATGTGATCGACCGTGCCGGAAACGCCCTGCGCCTCGATGAAGTCACCGACCTTGAACGGACGGAACAGCAGGATCAGCACGCCACCCGCGAAGTTGGCCAGGCTGCCCTGCAGCGCCAGGCCGATGGCCAGGCCCGCTGCACCGATGGCAGCCACGAAGGAGGTGGTCGATATGCCGATCATGGACGCCACACTGACCAGCAGCAGCACTTTCAGGACTATGTTGGCCAGGCTGCCGATAAATCCCTGCAGGGTACGATCGACGCGGCGGTGCTGCATCAGCGCACCGACCCGGCCGGTCAGCACATTGATCAGCCACCAGCCGATCAGCAGGGTGAGCAGAGCCAGGGTCAGCTTGCCGCTGTATTCCAGAACTACGGGCAGCCAGGCTTCGGATACCTTCACCAGTTGGTCGACGTTCATCTCCATGTGCACTCTCCCGCTGTATTTCAGCGATGCAAAAAACCAGGCCGCCATGGACAAGCCATGGCGGCAAAGGTTCAAAGAACTCCTGTTTTGCGACGCGAATCGGTCGCGAAGGTTCCGCTCAGTCGCGGAAGTTGTTGAATTGCAGCGGCATGCCGAACTCCTTGGCACGCAGGGCGGCAATGGCTTCCTGCAGGTCGTCGCGCTTCTTGCCGGTGACACGTACCTGCTCACCCTGAATCGCGGCCTGGACCTTGAGTTTGCTTTCCTTGATATGAGCGACGATCTTTTTCGCCAGCTCCTTGTCGATACCTTCGCGTAGAACGGCTTCCTGCTTGACGATCTTGCCGGAAGCGTAGGAATCCTTGATCTCCAGGCACTGGACATCGATCTTGCGCTTGACCAGAGCCATCCTGAGGATTTCCAGCATCTGTTCCAGCTGGAAATCAGCATCGGCCGTCAGGGTGACCGTCAGTTCCTTGAACTCGAAACTGCCCTTGCCGCGCAGGTCGTAGCGGCGATCGAGCTCCTTCATGGCGTTATCGACGGCGTTAGTGACTTCGTGTTTGTCCAGTTCGGACACCACGTCGAACGAGGGCATGGGATTCCTCCAGATAGACGGCGCGATCTGCATCACGGATATGAAAGCGCCTGGCTTGACGGTTAAAAATGCGCACCCATTATAACCGAGCGACAAGCCGCCTTCTGGAGACCATCCCCCAGCAGTCCGAAACCGGCAGAACGGTAGGGCGACAAGGCAACCCGAACGAGGCTTGATATCATACCGCCATACACCGCTGTTCCACTCCCCTTGCGAGCCTGCCACATGCCCAACCCTCATCTCAGTATCCTGGTGGTGGACGATGCCAAGTTCTCCAGCGCCATGATCGGCCGTACCCTCAGCCAGGCCGGCTACCAGGATCTGCGATTCGCCAGCAGCGCCAGCGAAGCCCTGCAGTTGCTGGAGCACAAGCCCGCCAACGTCATTCTTGCCGACTGGCTGATGCCCGAGATCGACGGTCTCGAATTGACCGCCCGGGTGCGTCAGCTGGATGAGATGACCGATCACTACAGCTACATCATCCTGCTCACGGGCAAGGAGGGTGAAAACGTCCTCGGTGAAGCCTTCGACCGCGGCGTGGACGATTTCATCAGCAAGGCGGCCATGAGCGAACAATTGGTCCCCCGGGTCTATGCGGCTGATCGCCTGTGCAACACCCTGCAACGCCTGCTGCAGGAGAACCGTCTGCTGACCCAGAACATCGCCAGCCTGGAACAGCGCAACCTGGTGGACTCGCTCACTGGCCTCGGCAACCCGCGCTACCTGCGCCAGAAGCTTGCCGACAGCCTGCGCCAGGTGGAGTCCCGGGGCGGCGCTATGTGCTACCTGTTGATTGGCCTGCTGGATGCTCCGCAATTGCGCCAGCAGTACGGCGAAGCCTTCTACAACGAACTGCTGCACGGCGTCGCCCGGCGCCTGCAGCAGTTAGTGCGCCCGCTGGACGTCCTGACGCGCGTGGACGACAGCCATTTCGGCCTGATCACTCTGCTCGACGACCTTCACGAATGCTCTCCGAGCAGCTTCCGCCGCCTGCATGAAGGGCTGAACCTGAAGGCCTTCAAGACCAGCGAGGGCTTCATCACCCTCAAGGCCGGCATCGCCCTCGTCGGCCTGGATACCAAAGCCCTGCCTCTGGATGTCGAGGAGCTTCTGGAAAAGGCCAATGCGATGCTCCCCGAAGCCTATGCCAGCGGTCGCGTCACCGCTCTGCGCCTGCCGCAACCATGACCTGGCATATTCTCGGCGCGGGTAGCCTGGGCAGTCTCTGGGCCGCCCGCCTCGCGCGCGCCGGGAAGTCGGTACGGCTGATCCTGCGCGATCGTGCACGGCTGAAGACCTATGAAGCAGCCGGCGGCCTGACCCTGGTCGAACAGGGCCGGGCGCAGCAGTACGCCATTCCCGCCGGGCTGCCCAGTAACGCCGGGCCCATCAGCCGCCTGCTGGTCGCCTGCAAGGCTTACGACGCCGAGGCAGCGGTCCAGCCCCTGCTTCCGCATCTCGCCCCCGGCGCCGAACTCATCCTTCTACAGAACGGACTGGGCAGCCAGGACGCCGTGGCCCTGCGTCTACCCCACGCCCGCTGCATACTCGCCTCCAGTACCGAAGGGGCCTTTCGCGAATCGGATTTCCGCGTGGTCTATGCCGGCCATGGCTTCACCTGGCTGGGCGACCCGCTGCAGCCCGCCGCCCCGGCCTGGCTGGATGAGTTGGAACAAGCCGGCATTCCCCACGGTTGGACGCCCGACATCCTGTCGCGTCTCTGGCGCAAGCTGGCGCTGAACTGCGCGATCAATCCCCTCACCGTGCTTTACAACTGCCGCAACGGCGGTCTGGCCGAGCACCCTGCGGAAGTCAATGTGCTCTGCATCGAGCTGGCCGATCTGCTGCGCCGCTGCGGCCAACCCGACGCCGCCGAAGGCCTGCACGAGGAAGTGCAACGCGTGATCCAGGCAACCGCGGCGAACTACTCATCGATGTACCAGGATGTGGCAAACAGCCGCCGTACCGAGATCAGTTACCTGCTCGGCCACGCCTGTGCCTCCGCCGCACGCCATCGAATCAGCCTGCCGCACCTGAACAGCCTGCACGCCCGCCTCAAGTCCCATCTCGAAAAGCTCGGATTGCCCGTCACCTGACCCCGCGCTAGGCTCTGTTCGAAAAGCCGTCGAGCGACGGTCAGCTTCACCGATGCGTAGGCGCTTTTCGTACGAAGCCCAACCAGTCCCTCAGCCCAGCCGCGGATATTTCCTTGACCAGCCTGCGTCAGCGCCTCGAGAACCTGTCGGTCGGCCGCAAATTGCTAGCCGCACTGCTGGTCCTGCTCGCCACTGTCCTGCTCATTGCCAACCTGGCCTTCATCAGCGCCGCCTACTGGATCTCCCAGGAAAGCGTTGCGCCCCAAGGCCTGGAAACCCTCGGGCGACTTTTCGCCACTTCGGCCGTCGGCCCGGAAGCACTGTCCTCGGAAGAAAACGCCAAGACCATGCTGCAGCGCCTGGACGGCTATACGCCGCTGCGTGCCGCCGCCCTGTACGACAGTGACGGCCGACTGCTGGCTCAGTTGCAGCGGGGCGAACAGCTGGACCTTCCGCTAAAGGCCAGCGACATTCCCGGATGGCGCCTGCGCGAATTCCGCACATCCCACCTTGCCGAACTACCGATTCCCGGAAAGCCCGCCGGCCACTTGCTGCTGGTAGCCTCCAGTGAGCTGCCGGGCGTGTTCTACACCGGCACCCTGACAGCAAGCCTGGCCATCCTCGCCTGCAGCGTCCTGCTCTGGCTGCTGGTGGCGCGGCAAATCCGTCGCATGGTCACCCGCCCCATCCGACGCCTGGAGGAGCTCTCGCGCCAGGTGACCCGCGAAGAGAACTATGCCCTGCGTGCTCCCCGTGGAAATCGCGACGAAATCGGCAGCCTGGCGGACGCGTTCAACACCATGCTCAGCCGCATCGAGGCCCGCGAGCAGCAACTCAAGCGTGCCCGCGACGACGCCCAGGCGGCGTTCGACCAGGCCCATGAACTTGCGGAGGAAACCCGTCACTCCAACCGCAAGCTGGAGCTCGAAGTGCAGGTGCGCAGCAAGATCGAGAAGAAGCTCACCGGTTTCCAGAACTACCTGAACAGCATCATCGACTCCATGCCCTCGGCGCTCATCGCGCTGGACGAACAGCTCTACGTTACACAATGGAACCAGGAGGCCAGCGCACTCTCCGGCACACCCATGGACGATGCGCTCAACCAGCCGGTATTCCTCGCCTTTCCCTCGCTCAAGCCCTTCCTCCCGCAGATCCGCCTGACGGCCGAAAAGCACAAGGTGGAGAAGGTGGAACGGGTGAGCTGGCTGGTGGGCGAGAACGTCCACAACTATGCACTGACCTTCTACCCGCTGATGGGGGGTACCGGGCGCGGTGTGGTAATACGCATCGACGACATCACCCAGCGTCTATCGATGGAAGAACTGATGGTGCAATCGGAGAAGATGCTCTCGGTAGGCGGCCTGGCCGCCGGCATGGCCCACGAGATCAACAACCCGCTGGGTGCCATCCTGCACAACGTGCAGAACATCCGCAGGCGCATCTCCCCTGAACTCGACCGCAACCAGCAGCAAGCGGCCATCAACGGCCTCAGCCTGACATCAGTCAACCAATACCTGGAGGCACGCGAGGTGCCCAAGCTGCTGGACGACATTCATCAGGCTGGTGCCCGTGCTGCAAAGATCGTTTCCCACATGCTCGCCTTCAGTCGGCGCAGCAATCGCCAGTTGGCGCCCTGCCAGTTGCCGGTACTGATCGACCAGGCACTGGAAATCGCCAGCAACGACTTCGACCTGACGGAAGGTTTCGACTTCAAGGGTCTCAAGATCGTCCGCGAGTTCGACCCGGAGCTGGGACCCGTTCCGGGCACCGCGAACGAGCTGGAGCAGGTGTTGCTCAACCTGCTGAAAAACGCCGCCCAGGCCATTCACCTGCGCGAAGACGATGAGGAAGGCCGCATCACGCTTCGCACCAGGCTGTGCCCGCCTTGGGCGGAAATCCAGGTGGAGGATACCGGCATGGGTATCCCCGAGAACGTGCGCAAGCGCATCTTCGAGCCCTTCTTCACCACCAAGGAGGTGGGCCAGGGCACGGGGCTCGGGCTGTCGGTCTCGTACTTCATCATCACCAACAACCACAAGGGGCAGATGGAAGTGCAGTCCAAGCCTGGCCAGGGCACCTGCTTTACCCTGCGCCTGCCGCTGACTTCCGCTACCACGGAAGCAGGAACCTGAAATGGGCAATCGCCTTTCCAAAATCTATACCCGCACCGGCGACAAGGGCGAAACCGGCCTCTCCAGCGGCCGACGCGTGCCGAAGAATCACCCGCGAATCGAAGCCATCGGTGAGCTCGACAGCCTGAACAGCCATCTCGGTCTGTTGCTCGCGGAACTGGCCGAAGGGCTGCCGCAATGGCCCGGTTTGAGCGAGGTGATCGACGTGCTTGCGCCCTGCCAGCACCGATTGTTCGACCTTGGCGGTGAACTGGCGATGCCGGAGTATCAGGTGGTGGAAAAGCCAGAGATCGAGCGACTGGAGGCCGTCATCGACCTCTGGAACGACGAACTCGGGCCTTTGAAGAACTTCATTCTTCCCGGCGGCTCCCGCCTGATCGCCCAGGCCCACATCTGCCGCAGCCACGCCCGCAGTGCCGAACGCCGGACCCAGGCGCTGAATGGCGAGGAACCGCTGCGCGAAGAGCTGCTGGCCTACCTGAACCGCCTATCTGACCTGCTGTTCGTCGCCGCGCGCTTGATTGCGCGACGACAAGGGGTGGATGAGGTGCTGTGGCAGGCAGCGAAGAAAAACTGAGGTCGGTTGCACTTCGCGAACAGCTCACGCCTCTGGCCAGAACGCCCGAATTCCGGCCACACCCTGGGCACCGATCTTCCAGGCACGCTCCTGCTCATTGGGGCCAACGCCGCCCAGCAGATAGGCCGGCTGGTTGAAACCACGAAGCAGCTCCTCGGCGCGGTCCCAACCCAGGGGCTGCGCTTCGGGATGGGTCTGGGTGGCTTGCACTGGCGAGAGGGTGACGAAATCCACCTCCATGGCCGCGGCAAGTTGCAATTCCTCGATGCTGTGGCAGGACGCCGCCAGCCAGCGCTCACGTGGGAACGGGCGGCCGTTGGGGGCGTACTTGCGCAGTTGTTCGGCTGTCAGGTGCCAACCGGCAGCGGGAAAATCGCCCAGCCACTCCAGCGGTCCCTTGAGCATCAGCTGCGCCTTGCCCGCGCAGAGTCCCTGTACATCCACGGCCAGGTCGCGGTACTGGGCATCGAACATGCGCGGCGCACGCAGCTGCACTAGGCGTACGCCACTGGCCAGGGCCGTCTTGAGGCCAGCCAGCAGGGCCTGTGGTTCGATGTCATCCGGGGTTATCAGGTAGCGGTCGGGCAACCGCGCGGCGGCAACTATCGGCTTGTTCGCGGCCGGGAATTCGTAGTCGCCGAGTTCTCGCGGCGATGCCCAGGTCAGTGGCTGACCTTCGGCGCCATGGGGTTCGCCGGTGAACGCGCTGACTTCCCAGACATCCAGCAGTACATGCTTGTCCGGGTAGTCATGGTGAATCTGGATGAGTGGCCTGGCAGCGCTTACACGGATGCCCAGTTCCTCTTCCAACTCGCGGGAGAGCGCGGCCTGCACGGCCTCCCCCTCCTCCACCTTGCCGCCGGGAAACTCCCAGAGGCCGCCCTGGTGCTTGTCGTCAGGGCGCCTGGCAATCAGTACCCGGCCGTCGGCGCCGCGGATGACTGCGGCGGCAACATGCACTCGTTTCATTCGATGATCTCCGTTTCCTGCAAGGCGGCCTGGTACCAGCGTTGGAAGGCAGGCCACCGGTAGATTGTTTCGACATAGACCTCGGCATCCGCCGGCAGCTCAACGGCGTAACTGCGCAAGCGGCTGGCCACAGGTGCGTAGAAGGCATCGGCGATACTGGCATGGCCGAACAGATAGGGACCGTCCTGGCCGAATCGCGAGCGGCATTCGACCCAGATTGCACAGATGCGACGAATGTCCTCGGCCACCTCTTCCGGCACCTCGGGCAGCGCCTGATTGCGCTTCATGTCCATGGGCATATGGCTGCGCAGGGGAACGAAGCCGCTGTGCATCTCGGCACAGACGGCACGAGCGAAGGCGCGGGCGGACTGACCGAAGGGCCACAAGTGCGCCTCAGGGAAACGTTCGGCGAGATATTCCGCTATGGCCAGGGAATCCCAGATGGTGCCGTCTTCAGACTGCAGCACCGGCACTTTGGCGGTGGGCGAATAGGCGAGCAGGCGCTTGTGACTGTCCGCCTGGTACAGCGGTACACGTACTTCGTCGTAAGGCGAGCCAGTCAGCTCCATGGCAAGCCATGCGCGCAACGACCAAGACGAGTAGTTCTTGTTGCCGATTACCAAAGTCAGGGACATGTCCAGCTCCTTCTTTCCAGTTCCTCGATATGTCGCTGGATCATGAAGAGCGTATGTGCCCATGGCAAATTCCCGATTTTCATCGGGGGATGAAAATCGGGAATGCCGCCGTACTGCAGAACCCGTTCACGATCTTGCAAGCTAGAGAAGAACAAGCGGAGTAACAGCCGAAGGCTCGCCTGCAAGACGAGCGTAGCGAGTCATGGCTGAGGGCGCGGAGTTCACGAGCCGTAAACGAGCAAGCCCTAAGCCACTCCCAACGCAGTTACTCCGACCCGCATCTGATCGTGGACAGGTTATCAGGTGCGGTACTCGGCATTGATCTTCACGTACTCGTGGGACAAGTCGGTGGTCCAGATGGTCTCGCTGCAATCGCCACGTCCGAGCTCGATGCGGATGGTGATTTCCTCACGGGCCATCACCGCCGCGCCCTGCGCTTCGGTGTAGGTGGAAGCACGGCCACCCTGGCTGGCGATGCAGACTTCACCCAGGAACACGTCGATCTTGCTCACGTCCAGGTTCGGCACGCCAGCGTAGCCAACGGCCGCGAGGATACGGCCCCAGTTCGGGTCGGATGCGAACAGTGCAGTCTTGATCAGCGGTGAGTGAGCCACGGCATAGGCTACATCGAGGCACTCCTGGTGGTTACCACCACCATTGACCTGCACGGTGACGAACTTGGTCGCGCCTTCGCCGTCGCGCACGATGGCCTGGGCAATTTCCATGAAGACGTCGAACACAGCCTGCTTGAGCTTGGCGAACAGCTCTCCGCTAGCCGCAGTGATTTCCGGCAGGGCTGCCTGGCCGGTGGCGATAAGCATGCAGCAGTCGTTGGTTGAAGTGTCGCCGTCAATGGTGATGCGGTTGAACGACTTGTTCGCCGCATCGCGCACCAGGGCATGCAGTACGTCGCGGGCAACCTTGGCGTCGGTGGCGATGTAGCCGAGCATGGTGGCCATGTTCGGGCGAATCATACCGGCGCCCTTGCTGATGCCGGTGATGGTAACGGTCACGCCGTCGTGCTCGAACTGGCGGCTGGCCCCCTTGGGCACGGTGTCGGTGGTCATGATGCCTTCGGCGGCCTGGGCCCAGTTACTCACCTTGAGGTCGGCAAGGGCAGCCTCCAGAGCACCTTCGATCTTCTCGACCGGCAGCGGCTCGCCAATCACACCCGTGGAGAACGGCAGCACGGTGTCTTCACCGACTCCAGCCAGCTCGGCCAGCTTGGCGCAGGCACGACGGGCACGGACCAGACCATCCGGGCCGGTTCCGGCGTTGGCGTTGCCGGTGTTGGTCAACAGGTAGCGCACTTCGCCTTCCAGGCGCTCACGGGTTACCAGCACCGGGGCGGCACAGAACGCGTTGGTGGTGGTAACACCGGCGATGGTCGAGCCTTCAGCGCAGCGCATCACCACCACATCCTTGCGCCCGGGGCGCTTGATGCCGGCAGAGGCGATGCCGAGTTCGAAACCGGGTACCGGGTGCAGCGTAGGCAGAGGGCCAAGACCAACAGCCATGGGAAGCGCTCCTTTGTCAGCGGGAGACCGGCTGCGGGCGGCGCAGGCGGCCAGGGATATCAGGAAAAACGCCGCGAGCGGCAGGGCCGGTCGCGGCGTTGTAACTACAGCAAGGCCTTAGTCAATTTGACCGTGGCAGTGCTTGTATTTCTTGCCGGAACCACAAGGGCAGGGTTCGTTGCGGCCAACCTTGGGCTCAGTGCGAACCGGAGCGGCTGCGGTAGCAACGGCCACATCACCCTGCTCGTCGGCCAACTCCGGCTCTTCGATGCTCGGAGCAGCGGCGTGCTGGAACTGCATGCGACGGGCCATTTCTTCGGCTTCGCGGCGCAGGCGCGCCTCTTCCTCGGCCGGATCCTCGCGGCGGACCTGGACGTGCGAGAGGACACGGATAGTGTCGCGCTTGATGGAATCGAGCAGGTCCTGGAACAGGGTGAAGGACTCGCGCTTGTACTCCTGCTTCGGGTTCTTCTGCGCATAGCCGCGCAGGTGAATACCGTGGCGCAGGTGGTCCATGGTGGACAGGTGGTCTTTCCACAGGTCGTCCAGCACGCGCAGCAGCATCTGCTTCTCGAAAACGCGCAGGGCTTCGGCGCCGGCGAGATCTTCCTTCTCGTTGTAGGCCGCCAGCAACTGCACGAGGATCTTCTCGCGAAGGGTCTCTTCGTACAGTTTGTCGTCTTCGTCGAGCCACTGTTGTACCGGCAGCTTGAGGCCGAAATCGCTGTACAGCGCGGCTTCCAGGCCGGAAATGTCCCATTGCTCCGGCATCGACTGCGGCGGGATATGGGCGTCGATGGTGCTGTTCAGCACTTCTTCGCGGAATTCCTTGATGGTGTCGCCGATGTCCTCGGCAGCCAACAGGCTGTTGCGCATGTGGTAGATCACCTTGCGCTGCTCGTTGGCCACATCGTCGTATTCGAGGAGTTGTTTGCGGATATCGAAGTTACGGCCTTCGACCTTGCGCTGGGCCTTCTCGATCGCGTTGGTCACCATGCGGTGTTCGATGGCCTCGCCGGACTGCATGCCCAGGGCCTTCATGAAGTTCTTCACCCGGTCGGAGGCGAAGATGCGCATCAGGTTGTCTTCCAGCGACAGGTAGAAGCGGCTGGAGCCCGGGTCACCCTGGCGACCGGCACGGCCGCGCAGCTGGTTGTCGATACGGCGGGATTCGTGGCGCTCGGACGCAACCACGTGCAAGCCGCCTGCCTCGATTACCTGCTGATGACGCTTCTGCCATTCAGCCTTGATCTGCGAGACCTGCTCGTCAGTCGGGTTTTCCAAGGTGGCGACTTCGGCCTCCCAGTTGCCACCGAGGAGGATGTCGGTACCCCGACCGGCCATGTTGGTGGCGATGGTCACGGCGCCGGGACGGCCCGCCTGGGCGATGATCTCGGCTTCCTTCTCGTGGTACTTGGCGTTGAGCACCTTGTGCTCGATGCCAGCCTTGATCAGCAACTGGGATACGTACTCGGAACTCTCGATCGAAGCGGTACCCACCAGCACAGGACGACCGCTTGCCTGGCAGTCCTTGATGTCGGTGATGATGGCGCCGAACTTCTCTTCCTGGGTCAGGTAGACGAGGTCGTTGAAGTCCTTACGGGCGACAGGACGGTGGGTCGGGATGACGATCACGTCCAGACCGTAGATCTGGCGGAACTCGAAGGCCTCGGTATCGGCAGTACCGGTCATGCCGGACAGCTTCTTGTAGAGGCGGAAGTAGTTCTGGAAGGTCGTGGAGGCCAGGGTCTGGCTCTCTGCCTGGATCGGCAGGTTTTCCTTGGCTTCGATGGCCTGGTGCAGGCCCTCGGACAGGCGACGGCCAGGCATGGTACGGCCGGTGTGCTCGTCGATCAGCAGCACCTGGTCGTTCTGCACGATGTACTCGATGTTGCGGTGGAACAGCGTGTGTGCACGCAGTCCGGCGTAGACGTGAGTCAGCAGGCTGAGGTTGTGCGCCGAGTAGAGGCTCTCACCCTCGGCGAGCAGGCCGGCCTGGGTGAGCATTTCCTCGATGAACTGGTGGCCCATCTCGTTGAGCTCGACCTGACGGGTCTTCTCGTCGACCGAGTAGTGGCCTTCCTGAGTGACCTGCCCCTCCACCTCTTCGATGTGCTGCTTGAGGCGCGGGATCAGCTTGTTGATCTGGATATAGAGCTTGGAGCTGTCTTCGGCCTGGCCGGAGATGATCAGCGGGGTCCTCGCTTCGTCGATGAGGATGGAGTCCACTTCGTCGATCACGGAGAAGTTCAGCTCGCGCTGGAACTTGTCGTCCAGGCTGAACGCCATGTTGTCGCGCAGGTAGTCGAAACCGAATTCGTTGTTGGTGCCGTAGGTGATGTCAGCGGCGTAAGCGGCTCGCTTTTCTTCCGGCGGCTGGAAGGGCGTGACAACGCCGACGGACAGGCCGAGGAACTCATACAACGGACGCATCCAGTTGGCGTCGCGGCGGGCCAGGTAATCGTTCACTGTAACCACGTGCACGCCTTTGCCGGACAGCGCGTTCAGATACACGGCCAGGGTCCCTACCAGGGTCTTGCCCTCACCGGTACGCATCTCGGCGATCTTGCCTTCGTGCAGGGTCATGCCACCGATCAGCTGAACGTCAAAGTGGCGCATGCCCATGACGCGCTTGCCGGCCTCACGCGCCACGGCGAAGGCTTCCGGCAGCAACTGGTCGAGGGTCTCGCCCTTGGCCAGACGCGCCTTGAACTCTTCGGTCTTGGCACGCAGCTGGTCGTCGGACAGGGCCACCATCTGCTCTTCGAACGCGTTGATAGCCAGCACAGCCTTGGCCATGCGCTTCACTTCGCGTTCGTTCTTGCTTCCAAAGAGTTTCTTCAACAATGGCGCAAACATATAGAGAGGATCTTCCACACATTAGGATGGAGGGCGGCCTGTAGTCGCCCGCGCAGCCGCCATGGCTGCTTGCGAAGGGGGCATTCTACCCGGAATCGTTGCCGAGGAAAGCGGGAGCACTTCCCGGTCTCCGTAGGAGGGCTTCCATAGTCCCCGGCGGGGGCCTCGCCACGAATGCACAGATGAGTTGACCGCCTGGACAGCCGAACCACGCATGACCACCGAGGACAAGGCACCCTCTGTTAATATGGGCGAACCTCCCTTCATTCAAGCAGCCCGCCATGGCGTTTCGTCCTCTGCCCGCCCGCTCCCCTGCCGCACTGCTGCGGGAGCAAAAACCTCTGCGAGCACTATTCAACGAAGCCCAGCGCATCGAGCAACTACAACAGCTGCTCGCCAGCCAGTTGCAACCGGCCGCCCGCGACCACTGCCACGTGGCCGCCTGGCGCGAGGGACGCCTGCTGCTGATCGTCACTGACGGGCACTGGGCCACCAGGCTGCGCTATCAGCAAACTCGCCTGCTGCGGCAACTAAAGGGATTCGAGGCTTTCGCAGGTCTGGAACGGATCGTATTCAAGGTACAACCAAGCTTCGCACCCAGCAGTACGCCGGTGACCGAGGGCCGCCTGTCTTCCACAGCCGCAGAAAGCCTGCAAGCCACGGCGGAGACCGTCACGGACCCACGCCTGCGGGAAGCACTGGAGCGCCTGGCGCGCCACGGAAAACCAAAAGAGTGAGCATTCCCGAATAGAAAGGATAAAAAAAGGCCACTCGAAGGTGGCCTTTGAAGTCAGGAAAGAGGGTATTGCTTAAACGGCTGCTACCGGTCGCATATAGGAGATAGGTGCAGTCCTGGCATCCTCGAAGGTCACCACTTCCCAGGCGTCCTTCTGCTCAATGAGCTGGCGCAGTAAGCGGTTGTTCAGCGCGTGGCCCGACTTGAAGCCACGGAACTCGCCGATCAGGCTGTTTCCGAGCAGGTAGAGGTCACCAATCGCATCGAGAATCTTGTGCTTGACGAACTCGTCCTCGTAACGCAGGCCGTCTTCGTTGAGCACCTGGTTCTCATCTACCACGATGGCGTTCTCGACGCTGCCGCCGAGTGCCAGGTTCTGCGAACGCAGGAACTCGATGTCGCGCATGAAGCCGAAGGTCCGCGCACGGCTGACCTCCTTGACGAACGAGGTGCTGGAGAAATCCACGCTCGCACTTTGGGTGCGGTTGCGGAACACCGGATGATCGAAATCGATCTCGAAGCTCACCTTGAAACCATCGAAGGGAACGAAGGTGGCGCGCTTGTCGCCCTCCTCCACGGTCACTTCACGCAGGATACGGATGAACTTCTTCGGCGCGTCCTGCTCCTGCAGGCCGGCGGATTGAATCAGGAAGACGAAGGGACCAGCGCTGCCGTCCATGATCGGCACTTCCGACGCGGAGAGTTCGACGTAGGCGTTGTCGATGCCCAGGCCAGCCATGGCCGAAAGCAGGTGCTCCACGGTGTCCACCTTGACCTCACCGTTGATCAGTGTGGTCGACATGGTGGTCTCACCGACATTCTCGGCGCGTGCAGGGATATCCACCACGGGATCGAGGTCGGTACGGCGGAACACTATGCCAGTGTCCACCGGAGCGGGCTTGAGGGTCAGGTAGACCTTTTCCCCGGAATGCAGCCCCACGCCAGTGGCACGGATAATGTTCTTGAGAGTGCGTTGTCTGATCATGGCATTGGCCGCTTGTGCGCAAGTTGCGAACTGTTTTCAACAATGGGCGGCGATAATAGCAGAACCGCCCTTTGCTGAACACCAATCACCCTAATGCTCCTGATACAAATCATCAATCAGCCTGGCGACGCAGGAATGCCGGGATGTCCAGGTAATCCAGGTCATCCTGAGTGTTGAGCTTGGCCGCGGTGGCAGCGCCGGCGTGAGCCTGGTTGCGCATCACGGTCGGGCGATCCAGGTCGCGGTAGTTGACGGACGACTGCTCCGGACGAGCGGCTACAGTGGTGCTGGCCACAGTGGCTGCCTGAACGGTGTTGTCGACAACCTTGACCGGCTTCTCGATGCGCGCACCCAGGCCAGTGGCCACTACGGTTACGTGCAGCTCGTCGCGCATGTCCGGATCGATCACGGTGCCCACCTTGACGGTGGCGTGCTCGGAAGCAAACTGCTCGATGATGTTACCCACATCGGAGTACTCGCCCAGGGACAGGTCCGGACCCGCGGTGATGTTCACCAGGATGCCGCGGGCGCCCTGCAGGTTTACATCGTCGAGCAGCGGGTTGCGAATAGCGGCTTCGGTGGCCTCGCGAGCACGATTCGGACCGCTGGCGCAGCCGGTACCCATCATCGCCATCCCCATTTCGCCCATCACGGTCTTAACGTCGGCGAAGTCGACGTTGATCATGCCAGGACGTTTGATGATGTCGGAGATGCCGCGCACCGCGCCGGCGAGTACATCGTCAGCCTTGGCGAAAGCAGCCAGCAGGCTGGCGTCCTTGCCGAGGATGGTCAGCAGCTTCTCGTTGGGGATGGTGATCAGCGAGTCGACGCTTTCCGCCAGGGAGCGAATGCCCTCGTCGGCGATCTGCATGCGCTTGCGACCTTCGAACGGGAACGGACGGGTCACCACCGCAACGGTGAGGATGCCCATTTCCTTGGCCACTTCGGCAATGATCGGCGCTGCACCGGTACCGGTACCGCCGCCCATGCCAGTGGTGATGAAGACCATGTCGGCGCCTTGCAGCACTTCGGCAATGCGCTCACGGTCTTCGATGGCAGCCTGACGGCCGACTTCCGGGTTGGCGCCGGCACCCAGGCCCTTGGTCACGCCTGGGCCGAGTTGCAGCACCGTGCGCGCACCGATGTTCTTCAGTGCCTGGGCATCAGTGTTGGCGCAGATGAACTCGACGCCTTCGATGTTGCTCTTCGACATGTGGTTCACGGCGTTACCACCGCCACCACCGACGCCGATAACCTTGATGACCGCTGTTTGCGGAACGTTATCTACGAGTTCGAACATATCCCCTCTCCTTCCTTTTTTAGTTTTTCGCCTACTGCGTACCGCGTTTAAAAATTGCCCTGAACCCAGCGCTTGAGCCGTTCCAGTACAGGAGCCTTGGCCTCTTCGGCATAGCCGTAGCTGCCAGTGGAGGCAGGCATGCCGTCGGATTGCTTGCGCAATCCGTACATCAGCAGGCCCACGCCCGTGGAATAGATGGGGTTGCGCACGACATCGGCGAGCCCCTTCACGCTATGCGGCACGCCCAGGCGCACCGGCATGTGGAAAATCTCTTCGGCCAGTTCCACCGCACCTTCCATCTTGGCCGTGCCGCCAGTGAGAACGATGCCCGCCGGGATCAGGTCCTCGTAACCGCTGCGTCGCAGTTCCGCCTGAATCAGGGTGAACAGCTCGTCGTAACGGGGCTCGACCACTTCGGCCAGGGCTTGGCGCGACAGTTCGCGCGGAGGACGGTCGCCAACGCTGGGCACCTTGATGGTTTCTCCAGCACCGGCCAGCTTGGCCAGGGCGCAGGCGTAGCGAATCTTGATCTCTTCGGCGTACTGGGTCGGCGTACGCAGAGCCATGGCGATGTCGTTGGTCACCTGGTCACCGGCGATCGGGATCACCGCGGTGTGCCGAATAGCGCCCTCGGTGAAGATGGCGATGTCGGTGGTGCCGCCGCCAATATCCACCAGGCACACGCCCAGCTCTTTCTCGTCATCGGTGATGACCGAGTAGGCCGAAGCCAACTGCTCCAGGATGATGTCGTCGACTTCGAGACCGCAGCGGCGCACGCACTTCTCGATGTTCTGCGCCGCATTCACCGCACAAGTCACCACGTGCACCTTGGCCTCCAGGCGCACACCGGACATGCCCAGAGGCTCACGTACACCTTCCTGGTTATCGATCACGTAATCCTGGGCCAGAGTGTGCAGTACACGCTGGTCGGCAGGGATCGCCACCGCCTGTGCGGCGTCCAGCACGCGCTCGATATCGGCGCCGCTCACTTCTCGGTCGCGAATGGCGACGATGCCGTGGGAGTTCAGGCTGCGGATGTGATTGCCGGCAATGCCGACGAATGCCGAGTGAATTCGGCAACCCGCCATCAACTGAGCCTCTTCCACCGCACGCTGGATGGATTGCACGGTGGACTCGATGTTCACCACCACGCCCTTCTTCAGGCCGCGCGACGGATGGGTGCCGATACCGACGATTTCCAGTTGGCCGTCAGCTGCGACCTCGCCCACCAGCGCCACCACCTTGGAGGTGCCAATGTCCAGGCCGACGATCATCTTGCCGCTCTGTACGCTTGCCATGTGTCTAACCTTCTCTCTAATTCACTGCACGGCGACCGTGGTCGCCGCGGGGGCCTCGACCTGCGTCCGCCAGGCCACAGCCAGGCCGTTGGGATATCGCAGGTCGACGCGCTCGATGTTCGCAATCTGTTCTTTCAGCGTTTTCTCGTAGATCGAGATGAATCGCCGCATTTTCTCTACCAGGTGATCCCGCCCTAGTAGCAATTCGACGCCCTGGCCGGTGGACAGGAACCAGCTGCCGCGCTCACGCAGCTCCAGCCGAACTATCGAAAAGCCGAGCGGGCGCAGCATCTGGCTGAGCATCTGGTACTGCTGCATCACTTGCTCCTGCGCCCGCTGCGGGCCCCAGAGCTGTGGCAACTGTTCGTAATGGGCCAGCTCGCGCGGGGTGAAAGCCTGCCCCTGGTTGTTCAGGAGTGCCTCGTCGCCCCAACGGGCAATGGGCAGTTGCTCTTCCAGTCGAACCATTACCTGGTCCGGCCAAACCCGGCGTACCTCCGCGTGGGCGATCCACGGCATCTGCTCCAGCTCACGGCGCATTCCCGCCAGGTCGATGCTGAAGAAACTCGCCGCGATGTACGGTGCGATGCGTTGCTGCACAGCTTGTTGGCTGATGTAGCTCAAATCGCCCTGCACATTGACCTTGGCGATGGGGCGGTCGGCGTAAGGAAGCAGGCGCTGGGCCGCTTCGTAGGCACCGAATCCGAGCACCGCCAGCATCACCGGCCACATCAGCTTGCGCAGGAAACCGAAGCTGGGCTTGGGCAGCCGCTGAGTCAGCGGCTCCTTGGCCACCATCCGACTGGCGCCACGCGGCATCGGCTTTCGCGACGGAGCGGCGCGGCCGATTACGGGTTCCTGACGGCGGATAGTGGCATTACGCATGGGATCAGCCCCTTGCCTCGACGCTGTCGGACAGGATCGCCAGCACCAGTTGCTGGAAATCCATACCCGCGGCGCGTGCGGCCATTGGCACCAGGCTGTGATCGGTCATGCCCGGTGCGGTATTGACTTCGAGAAGCCAGAAGCGCCCTTCGGCGTCCTGCATCACGTCTGCGCGGGCCCAACCCTGGATTCCGAGGGTCTCGCAGGCGCGCGCGGTGAGCTGCTTCAGTTCCTCTTCCTTTTCCGCGTCCAGGCCACAAGGGATCTGGTAACGGGTGTCACTGGCCAGGTACTTGGCGTCGTAGTCATAGAAGGTGTGCGGGGTGCCAAGACGGATGGGCGGCAGCACCTCGCCGCGTAGCCAGGCGACAGTGAATTCCGGACCGTGGATCCACTGTTCCACCAGGACTTGCGGGTCATAGGTCCCGGCCGCACGCCAAGCTTCGATGAGCGCCTCGACGTTCTCGACCTTCGCCATGCCGATGCTGGAGCCTTCGTGGGCCGGCTTGACGATCAGTGGGAAACCCAAGTCTGCAGCGGCCTGGCGGCAGTCCTGCTCGCTGGCGAGCACGGCATGACGCGGCGTCGGCAGGCCCAGGCTGATCCACAACTGCTTAGTGCGGAGCTTGTCCATCGCCAGGGCGGAAGCAAGGATGCCGCTGCCGGTATACGGAATGTCCAGGCACTCCAGCAGGCCCTGCATGCTGCCGTCTTCACCGCCCCGGCCGTGCAGGATGATGAAGGCACGGTCGATCTTTTCCGCCTGCAAGCGCTGCAGCAAGTCATCACCCACATCGATGCCAAAGGCGTCCACGCCCGCGGCCTGCAAGGCCTGCAGCACCATGGCGCCAGACTTGAGCGACACCTCGCGCTCTGCACTCTTGCCGCCGTAGAGCACAGCGACCCGGCCGAACGCAGCCGGTTCGAGGTTGGATTTCAATTGCGCGCTCATTTCGTCTTCCTCTTGGTGGCGTCGTCAGCTTGGCCACCAAACAGCGGGTTCTGAATCAGTTGCGGCGCCAACGCGCCGATATCGCCGGCGCCCTGGCAGAGCAGGATGTCGCTGGGACGCAGCAGCGGCTTGACCAGGGGCGCCAGATCGACGCCGCGCTCGATGTAGATCGGGTCCAGTTGGCCGCGCTGACGGATGCTGTGGCAGAGCTGACGGCTGTCAGCACCGGGGATAGGCTCTTCGCCGGCCGGGTAGACCTCCATCAGCAGCAGTACGTTGGCCTCGCCGAGCACCTGCACGAAATCGTCGTAGAGATCGCGGGTACGGCTATAGCGGTGAGGCTGATAGACCATCACCAGGCGACGCTCCGGCCAGCCGCCGCGGACAGCCTTGACCACCGCAGCCACTTCGCGCGGATGGTGGCCGTAGTCATCCACCAGCATCACACTGCCGCCTTCGATTTCCAGCTCGCCGTAGACCTGGAAGCGCCGGCCCACACCCTGGAAGCCGGAAAGGCCCTGGACGATGGCGTCGTCGCTGATGCCTTCGTCGGTGGCAATGGCAATGGTCGCCAGGGAGTTCAGGACGTTGTGGTTGCCCGGCATATTCACGGAGACGTCCAGCGGCTCGCGGTCCTTGCGCAGGACAGTGAACCAGGTGCGCATGCCTTCCTGGCGAACATTGATGGCCCGCACGTCCGCGTCTTCGGCAAAGCCGTAGGTCACGGTTGGACGTGCTACCTGGGGCAGGATCTCGCGCACTACCGGGTCGTCCACGCAAAGCACGGCCAGCCCATAGAACGGCAGGTTGTGGAGGAACTCGACGAAGGTCTTCTTCAGTCGATTGAAGTCCCCCTCGTAGGTACTCATGTGGTCTGCGTCGATATTGGTGACCACGGCCACCATCGGCTGCAGGTGCAGGAAGCTCGCGTCGCTCTCATCCGCCTCGGCGACGAGGTAGCGGCTGGTGCCAAGCTGGGCATTGGTGCCGGCAGCGTTCAGCCGGCCACCGATGACGAAGGTCGGATCAAGGCCTCCGGCAGCGAACACCGATGCAATCAGGCTGGTAGTGGTGGTCTTGCCGTGGGTACCGGCGACGGCGATGCCGTGGCGGTAGCGCATCAGCTCGGCCAACATCTCGGCGCGCGGCACCACTGGGATGCGGCGTTCCAGGGCAACCGCAACCTCGGGGTTGGATTTGTTCACAGCGCTGGACACCACCAGCACATCCGCATGTTCAGCGTTCTCGGCGCGGTGGCCGATGAAGATCTGGGCGCCGAACTTCTCCAGGCGCTCGGTAACCGCCGAAGCCTTAAGGTCGGAACCCGAAACCCGGTATCCCAGGTTCAGTAGCACTTCTGCGATCCCGCACATGCCGACACCGCCGATGCCGACGAAATGGATCCGGCGGATGCGGCGCATTTCCGGCTGGGGCATGGCTTTCTGGCTCTCAACCATGGGCCACCTCCAGGCAGATATCGACCACGGTATGGGTGGCGGCAGGCTTGGCCAGACGGCGGGCGGTAGCGCCCATGGCCTTTAGTTTCTCGGGCTGCATCAGGACCTCGGTCAGCTGAGCGGCCAGCTTGGCCGCGTCAGTGGAATGTTGCGGAAGAAGGACAGCTGCGCCCTCCTTCGCCAGATATTCGGCGTTGCGCGACTGGTGGTCGTCGATCGCATGGGGCAGTGGCACCAGGAACGACGGCAACCCGGCGGCGGCCAATTCGCTCACGGTTAGGGCACCTGCGCGGCAGATGACCAGATCGGCCCAGGCATAGGCACGTGCCATGTCCTTGATGAAGGGGGCGACCTCCGCTTCGACCGCGGCTTCGCGATAACGCTCCGCGGTGATCTCGTCATGCTTGCGCCCAGCCTGGTGGAATACCTCCGGACGCAGGTCCGCAGGGATATTGGCCAGCGCTTCCGGCAGCAATTTGTTCAGGGGCTCGGCGCCCAGACTGCCGCCCAGCACCAACAGGCGCGGCTTGCGGCCAGTCAGGGCATCACGCGGCGTTTCCAGGAACAGCTCCTCGCGCACCGGGTTGCCGGTGGTGCGCCGTTTGTCGCTTTGCCCAAAGGTATCGGGGAAGGCCTCGCATACGCGGCTGGCGAGAGGCGCCAGACTGCGGTTGGCGGTTCCCGCCACGGCATTCTGCTCGTGGATGATCAACGGCACGCCGGACAAGCGTGCTGCCAGCCCGCCGGGCCCAGTGACATACCCCCCCATACCCAGAACGCATACAGGTTTCAGCTCACGCACGATGCGGCGTGCCTGGAACAGCGACTTCAGCAACTCGAACGGCGCTTTGAGCAGGGACTTCAGCCCCTTGCCACGCAAACCACTCACCTGAATGAGATGCAGGGGCAGGCCAGCCTGGGGTACTAACTCGTTCTCGATCCCCTTCGGCGTACCGAGCCAATGCACCTTGAAGCCGCGCGCCTGGAACTCGCGGGCGCAGGCCAGGGCTGGGAATACGTGGCCGCCGGTGCCGCCGGCCATGATCAGCACGATGCCGCTCATGGGCGCACCTCCTCATCGAAGAAATCACTTTCGACGAATTCCACTTCCTCATTACCCAGATGGGTACGGCGTTCCCACTCGATACGCAGCAACAAGGCCAGGCTGACGCAGCAGATCACCAGGGAGCTGCCGCCATAGCTGAGGAATGGCAAGGTCAGGCCCTTGGTCGGCAGCAGACCGACGTTCACGCCGATGTTGATCAGTACCTGGCCGATCCAGAGGAAGGCCAGGCCGTAGGCCACGTAGGCGGAGAAATACTGACGCGATTTCTCGGCCCATAGACCGATGTAGAGGGCCCGGACGCTGACGAAGACGAACAGGCCGACAGTTGCCAGGGCACCTATCATCCCCAACTCTTCAGCAAGCACGGCGAATACGAAATCGGTATGGGCCTCAGGCAGGTAGAACTGCTTCTGGATGCTGTTACCCAGGCCTACGCCGAACCATTCGCCTCGGCCGAAGGCGATCAACGCCTGGCTCAACTGATAGCCGGCACCGTACTGGTCGGCCCAGGGATCGACAAAGTTGGTCAGGCGCTGCATCCGGTAGCTCTGACTGGTCATGACCAGTACGCCGGCGGCGAGCACCGCGCCGGCAAGGGGGATGAAGCGCACCAGGTTGATACCGCCAAGGAAGAGCATGGCGATACAAGAGCCAACCAGCACCACGGTGGCGCCGAAGTCCGGCTCGGCCAGCAACAGCACGGCAATCGGGCCCAGCACCAGCATCGGTTTGATGAAGCCGGTCAGCTTCTCACGCACTTCATCCTGGCGGCGCACCATGTAGCCAGCGATGAACATCACGGTAAACAGCTTGGCCAACTCGGAAGGCTGAAGGTTGAACAGGCCGAAACCGATCCAGCGCTTGGCGCCGTTGATCTCGCGACCGATGCCCGGCAGCAGCACCAACACCAGCAGGATGATGGCTGCCAGCATCAGCCGGGCGCCGTGACGCTGCCAGAAGGCCATGGGAATCTGCAGGGTTATCAGACCAGCGCCAAGACCAATCGACAGATAAATCAGATGGCGAATCATGTGGTAAAGCGGGTTACCGGATTGCGCCGCGGCAACTTCCGACGAGGCCGAAGTGATCATCACCAGGCCCAGGCCAAGCAGCGACAGGCAACCGGCCAACAGCGGAAAGTCGATGTCGATTCCGCGGCGGCTGCGCAGCGGTGACGGGGCGGCGAGCAGACGGGCCAGCATCAGGCAAGTCCCTCCGCGGCCTGGGCGAAGAGGCGCCCGCGTTCTTCGAAGTTTTTGAACATGTCGAGGCTGGCACAGGCCGGCGACAGCAATACCGCATCTCCAGCTTCGGCCAGCTCAGAGCAGCGCTGTACAGCCTCATCCAGGGTCTTGACCCGTACCAGCGGCACGGAATCACCCAAAGCATCCGCGATCAGCTCGGCGTCACGCCCCAGCAGCACAACGGCGCGACAGAAGCGCGCCACCGGTGCCTTGAGGCCTGAGAAGTCAGCGCCCTTGCCATCGCCACCGGCGATCAGCACCAGCTTGCCACCAATGTCAGCCCCAAGGCCTTCGATTGCCGCGAGGGCCGCACCGACGTTGGTGGCCTTCGAGTCGTCGTAGTAGGACACGCCACGCAGCTCGCGTACCCACTGGCAACGGTGAGCCAGACCGGGGAAGGTCCTCAGGGTGTCCAGCATGGGCTCGAACGGCAATCCCACTGCGTGCCCCAGGGCAAGCGCAGCCAGTGCGTTGGACTGGTTGTGGGCACCGCGTACCTTCAGTTCGCGCACCGACATCAACTTGTCGAATTGATAGGCCAGGTACTTCTCGCCGTCTTCTTCGATAAGGCCGAAGGATTTGAAGTCAGGCTTGTTCAGCCCAAAAGACCAGCAGGGCAACTGGTCGGCTACCAGTGGCCGAGACAAGGCATCTCCGCGATTGACCACAATCTGGCGCGCGCCACGGAAGATGCGGTGCTTGGCCAGGTGGTAGGACTGCATGTCGGCATAGCGATCCATATGGTCTTCGCTGACATTCAGCACCGTCGCCACCTCGGCGTTCAGGCGATCCGTGGTTTCCAGTTGGAAGCTGGACAGCTCGAGCACGTAGAGCTCAACGTCATCATTCAGCAGGTCCAGCGCCGGCGTGCCCAGGTTTCCGCCGACGGCAACGCGCTTGCCCGCCGCCCTGGCCATGTCGCCCACCAGCGTCGTGACGGTGCTCTTGGCGTTCGAACCGGTAATGGCGACGATCGGCGCCTTGGCATTGCGAGTGAACAGCTCGATATCACCGGACAGTTTGGTGCCACGGCTTGCAGCCTCCTGCAGCGCTGGCGTTGCCACGGCGAGGCCGGGGCTCACGTAGAGCTCGCTGGCGCGACTGAGGAAGTCCGGGTCGAGTTCGCCACAGCGCACTTCCACCTGCGGGAACTGACTCCGCAGCGTCGCCAGTTCCGGCGGATTCGCGCGCGTATCAGCCACGGCAAACGGAACGCCCTGGCGCGCCAGGAAGCGCACCAGGGACATGCCGCTCTTGCCGAGGCCGACAACGATGCGGAACTGGTCGGAAGCGATCAACGTCACTCTCGGTTACCTCAGTTTCAGGGTGGCAAGGCCAACCAGGACCAGGATCACGGTGATGATCCAGAACCGTACGATGACCCGCGGTTCGGGCCAGCCTTTCAGCTCGAAGTGGTGATGGATAGGGGCCATGCGGAATACACGACGACCGGTCAGCTTGAACGAGGCGACCTGGATCATTACCGACAGCGTCTCCATGACGAACACGCCCCCCATGATGAACAGCACCACTTCCTGGCGCACGATCACAGCAATGGTTCCCAGCGCCGCCCCCAAAGCCAGGGCGCCCACGTCACCCATGAAGACCTGGGCCGGGTAGGTGTTGAACCAGAGGAAGCCGAGACCAGCGCCGACCAGGGCAGCACAGAACACGATCAGCTCGCCCGAGCCCGGCACGTAAGGAATCAGCAGGTATTCGGCAAATTTGATGTTGCCCGACAGGTAGCAGAAGATCCCCAGCGCGCCGCCGACCATGACGGTGGGCATTATGGCCAGGCCATCAAGGCCGTCGGTCAGGTTCACCGCATTGCTGGAGCCCACGATCACGAAGTAGGTCAGCACCACGAATCCGATCCCCAGAGGGATCTCGATGTTCTTCACCAGCGGCAGGATCAGAGTGGTCTCGGCCGGAGTGCTCGCGGTCATATAAAGGAAGATCGCCGCGGCGATGCCGAACACCGACTGCCAGAAATACTTCCAGCGGCTAGGCAGGCCGCGGGAGTTCTTCTCGATCACTTTGCGATAGTCATCCACCCAACCGATGGCGCCGAAGGCCAGGGTCACGGCAAGCACTACCCAGACATAGCGGTTGGACAGGTCAGCCCAGAGCAGAGTGCTGATAGCGATGGCAGTCAGAATCAGCGCACCCCCCATGGTTGGCGTGCCGGATTTCGACAGGTGCGATTGCGGGCCGTCGTTACGCACGGCCTGACCGATCTGGCGGATCTGCAGGGTGCGGATCATCCAGGGACCGAGCCAGAGTGACAGCGACAGCGCTGTCAGGACGCCGAGAATCCCGCGCAGGGTCAGGTATTGGAATACACCAAACCCTTTGTAGAACTGTTGCAGGTACTCAGCGAGCAGCAGCAGCATGATTAGTGAGCCTCCCCCGTCCCGCAGAATGCCGCGACGACTTTGTCCATCGCCGCGCTGCGAGAGCCTTTGATCAGAATTGTGGTGTTTGCATCCTGCTCGCTGACCAGCGCCTGAATCAGGCTGGCCTGGTCGGCAAAGTGGCGCCCCTGGGAACCGAAGGCAGTGACGGCATGCGCCATCAGCGGGCCCACGGCGTACAGGGCACTGACCTTGCCGCGAGCATATTCGCCAACCTCGCGATGGCCTTGTTCGGCCCAGTCGCCAAGCTCGCCCATATCTCCGAGCACCAGGACGGTGCGACCGGAAAAGCCGGCGAGTATATCAACGGCGGCCAGCATCGACGCGGGGTTGGCGTTGTAGCTGTCGTCGATTACGCGCATGCCGCTGGTGGCGAGCTGCGCTACGGCGCGGCCTTTGACAGGCTGCAGGTTTTCCAGGCCGGCCTTGATCCCGACCAGCGGCACGCCAAGGGCGTGAGCTGCAGCGGCGGCGGCCAGTGCATTGGCGACGTTGTGCGCCCCCAACAGGTTGAGCTGTATGTTCGCTTCGCCGGCCACGCCACGAAGGCGGAAGGCCATGCATCCACGGGCATCACGGGCCAGGTTCTCGGCTCGCAGGTCCGCACTGGCATCAGCAAGGGCGAAGCTCAGCACTTTGCGACCGGCTGCACGCTTGTGCCAGATCGCAAAGGCACGGTCATCACGATTGAGGATTGCCACACCATCAGCAGGCAGCCCTTCCAGAATCTCGCCCTTGGCCTCGACGATCCTTTCCGGACCACCGAACTCGCCCACATGGGCAGTACCGGCGTTATTGACGATTGCAACCTGTGGCCGGGTCAGCCCGACGGTGTAGAGAATTTCACCGACGCGCGAAGCGCCCAGCTCGATCACGGCACTGTCGTGCTCGGAGCCAAGCTCCAGAAGGGTCAGGGGCACGCCAAGATCGTTGTTCAGGTTGCCACGGGTGGCCAGCACGGAACCCTGGGTACGCAGGATGCTGGCGAGCATCTCCTTGACCGTGGTCTTGCCGCTGGAGCCCGTTACCGCGGCTACGCGACCGGTAAAACCGTCGCGATTGTAGGCGCCCAGACGTCCGAGGCCTTCGCGAGTGTCGGCAACCAGGAGTTGCGGGATCGGAGCATCCGCCACCTTGCGCTGTACGAGGGCTGCGACGGCGCCCCTGGCAGCTACGTCGGCGAGATAGTCATGGCCGTCGAAACGCGGGCCGACCAGCGCAATGAACAGCTGCCCGGCTTCGATCTTGCGGCTATCACTGGAAACACCGCCGAAAGCAACGTCGGTGCCCACCAACTCTGCCTGCAATGGCTCGAGCAGCTCAGACAACAGGAAGGGTTTAATCATGGGGCATCTCCCAGGCATCCAGTGCCTTGGCGGCCTCATCGAGATCGGAGAAGGAATGACGCACGCCGGCGATTTCCTGGTAATCCTCATGGCCTTTGCCCGCCAGCAGCACGACGTCGTCCATGCCAGCGGCGCCTATCAACCGGGCAATTGCCAAGCCACGACCAGCGACGAACTCGACCTTGTCCACGGCAACGAATCCGGGACGAATGTCATCGAAGATCTGAGAGGGGTCTTCAGTGCGCGGGTTGTCGTCAGTTACCAGTACCCGATCAGCCAACTGCTCGGCGACGGCCGCCATGATCGGGCGCTTGCCGCGATCACGATCGCCTCCACAGCCGAACAGGCAAAGCAGATTGCCGCGGACATGGGGACGCAAGGCTTGCAAGACCTTCTCCAGGGCATCCGGCGTGTGCGCGTAGTCCACGACCACCAGAGGCTTCTCGCCTCCGCCAAGGCGCTGCATGCGACCGACGGGGCCCTGCAATGACGGCAGGACGCGCAGCACATCCACCAGCGGGTAATCCATGGCAAGCAGTGCACCAACCACTGCCAAAAGGTTGCTCAGGTTGAAACGACCCAGTAACGGACTGCGCAGCAGGCCTTCACCCTGGTGGGTAACCAGCTGGGCGCGGACGCCGTGATCGTCGAAGTGAGCTTCGCGGCAATAAATGAATGCACTGGAGTCTTCCAGGCTATAGCTGAACAGCCGCGATTCATGGTGTTCCGCCGCTAGTTGACGCCCGAACTCGTCATCCAGGTTGATCACCCGGGCACGCAGGTTGGGCCAGTTGAACAGCTTGGCCTTGGCAGCCGCGTAGGCCTCCATGGAACCGTGGTAGTCCAGGTGGTCACGGGAGAGGTTGGTGAACGCTGCCACGTCGAAATCCAGCGCGGCAACTCGCCCTTGCTCAAGGCCATGGGACGAAACTTCCATAGCTACGGCACGCGCACCGGCCTGCTTCAGATTGGCCAGCGTGGCTTGCACGGCGAGCGGATCAGGCGTTGTATGGCGGCCGCTTTCCAGCTCGCCATAGAAACCGGTTCCCAGGGTGCCGACTATGCCGCAGCGCTCGCCCAACTGGTCGAGCGCCTGGGCCAACAGCTGGCTGACACTGGTCTTGCCGTTGGTTCCGGTGACGCCAACCACGCGCAGGGCGCGGCTGGGCTCGCCATAGAAGCGACCGGCAATGGCCGACAGCTGGCTGGCCAGGCCTTTGATGGCAATGAGTTCGGCGCCAGCGACGTCGGGAACTTCGGCACCGACAGCCTCATAGGCGACGGCGACGGCTCCGCGAGCCACGGCATCGGCGATATGCGCGCGACCGTCGTGCTGGGCACCGGGAATGGCCAGGAACAGATCACCCGGACGCACCTTGCGGCTATCCAGGGTCAGTTCACGAATCAACGTGGCGCTTTGCGCCTGGGACAGTAATTGGTTCAGTGGCATGGGCATCAGATCCGCCCTCCTTTGCCTGCGGCCGCGTTCGCGGTCTGTTGTTCCTCGGTGGGCAGGTTGTCGGGCGCGATGTTCATCAGTCGCAGCGCACCAGCCATGACCTTGCCGAAAACCGGGGCCGAAACCAGGCCGCCGAAGTAGCCCGCCTTGCTGGGCTCATCGATCACCACCACCATCGCAATCCGCGGATTGGTAGAGGGACCGAAGCCCGCAAAGAGCGAGCGATAGGCGTTCTGGGTGTAGCCCTTGGTTCCTACGCTGGCTTTACGTGCCGTACCACTCTTGCCGGACACGTGGTAGCCCGGCACCTGGGCGCGGAATACACCGCGCGGCGCCTCGACCACTTGCTGCAGCATGCCCTGCATGGTTTTGGCCACTTCGGCCGGGATGACCTGCGCTCCATCGGGAATACTGTCGACGCGCGTCATGGACAGCGGCACCGCCTGACCGTTGTTGGCCAGAGTCGCATAGGCATGGACCAGTTGAATGGCAGTGATCGACAGCCCGTAGCCGTAAGACAGCGTGGCCGTCTCTGCTTTGCGCCACTCGCGGTGGTTGGGCAGGTTACCTACGCGCTCACCTGGGAATCCGAGACCGGTATCCTGGCCCATACCCAGCTTGCGCATGGTGTCGTAAATGGCCTCACCGCCAATATCGAAGGCGATCTTGCTCATGCCGACGTTACTGGAGTTGATCAGAATTCCGGTCAGGTCGAGGATCGGCCCTTCGGTCTTGGAAACGTCCTTGATGGTGTAGCGGCCGATCTGCAGCGAGCCCGGGTAGACCTCGACTTTGTCCTCAGGCTTCCAGCGGCCGGACTGCAGGGCTGCGGACATGGAAATCGGCTTCACGGTCGAACCCGGCTCGAACACGTCGATCATCGCGCGGTTGCGCATCGCGGCCGGTTGCAGGTTACGACGATTGTTCGGGTTGTAGGTGGGCTGGTTCGCCATAGCCAGCACTTCACCGGTTTTCACATCGACGATCACAAGGCTGCCGGCCTTGGCGCCGTTCTCCACCAGAGCGTTGCGCAGCTCCCGGTGGGCGAGGTATTGCAGGCGAAGGTCGATGGACAGGGCCAGGGTCTTGCCCGGCTTGGCATTGCGAGCGACCTGGACGTCCTTGATCAGGCGACCACGACGATCCTTGAGAACCTGACGCTTGCCCGGTACGCCGGCCAACCACTCTTCAAACGACAGCTCGACGCCTTCACGACCTCGGTCGTCGACGTCGGTGAAGCCCACTACATGTGCGGTCACTTCACCTGCCGGGTAGAAGCGGCGGAACTCCTCGATGCCATAAACACCAGGAACCTTGTTGGCCATGATGGCCTGTCCCTGTTCCGGAGTCAGACCACGCACCAGGTACATGAATTCGCGGTTGGCGTTCTGCTCGATTCGCTGGGCGAAGGATTTCGGATCCTGCCCGAGGGCCTGGGCGATGCGCGGCCATTCATCGCGCAGCGCCATGAGGTCTTTGGGATTGGTCCAGAGCGTAGTGACCGGCGTACTCACGGCCAACGGCTCACCGTTACGGTCAGTGATCAGACCGCGATGGGCGGGAATCGGAATGTGGCGAACGCTGCGCGCGTCACCATGAGCCTTGAGGAAGTCACGGTCGATCACGTGCAGGTCGACGATGCGCCAGGAAATGGCACCGACCATGATGGCGAGCAGGCTCAGTACTACCCGGAAACGCCAGGGGTAGAGTGCGCCTTCAAGCTTCATCATTGCGCCACCATCCGAACTTCCGCTGGATCGGGGATGCGCATTCTCAGTTGTTCGCTGGCCAGGGACTCGATGCGGTTATGCGCAGTCCAGGTGCTCTGCTCGAGGACCAGCCGCCCCCACTCGGCCTGAGCCTTATCGCGCACACTGAGCTCCGCGTAGAGCTCGTTGAGCAGCTTGCGATTCCAATGGGCGCTGTAGGACACCGCGATGGCGGACAGCAACACACCGACGAACAGCAACAGCATCAACAGGCTGCCGCCGGGAAGGGGTTTGGCGTAGAGGCGGCTCATCGCAGCTTCTCCGCCACACGCATGACAGCGCTGCGCGAGCGCGGATTAGCCTTGAGCTCTTCGTCGGAAGCGTACTGCGGCTTGCCGAGCAGTTTCAGGCGCGGCTCGAAGGTAGCCAAACGGACAGGCAAGTCGCGGGGAAGCTTGTCGGCCTCGCCCTTGGCGTGCCTGCGCATGAACTGCTTGACGATACGGTCTTCCAGAGAATGGAAGCTGATCACCACCAGCCGACCACCGACAGCGAGCGCCTCGAGCGCGGCATCCAGTCCCTGCTCCAGGTCGCCCAACTCATTGTTGACGTGAATGCGAATACCCTGGAATGCGCGGGTCGCAGGGTTCTTGCCCTTCTCCCACGCGGGATTGGCAACCGTCAGCACTGCCGCCAAGTCGGCAGTCCGCTCGAAAGGTTTCTCAGCACGGCGCTGCACGACGGCACGAGCCATGCGCTTGGCGAAGCGCTCTTCGCCATAGTCCTTGAATACACGGGCGATTTCGTCCTCGCTGGCACTGGCAATCCACTGCGCAGCGCTTTGGCCACGATCAGGGTTCATGCGCATATCCAGCGGGCCGTCGTTCAGGAAGCTGAAACCACGCTCCGGGTCATCAAGCTGCGGGGACGACACACCAAGGTCGAGCAGAACGCCGTCCACCTGCCCGCCGAGTGCACGCGCGCGCACTTCGTCGCCAAGCTCGGCAAAGCTCCTTTGCACAATGACAAAGCGGCCGTCATCGGCCGCCAGAGCTTGCCCAGTCGCAATCGCTTGCGGGTCTTTATCGAACCCCAGCAAGCGACCTCCGGGCCCAAGCCGCTCCAGAATGAGCCGACTGTGCCCGCCACGCCCGAATGTGCCATCCAAGTAGCAGCCATCTGCGCGCAGGGCGAGGCCTTCCACTGCTTCTTCAAGCAGTACGGTGATATGGCGGAAGCTGCTGGTTGCGCTCACAGGATCAGGTCACGTAGTTCATCCGGCAAACCGCCGGGTTGTTTGATTGCCATGAGGTCAGCCTCGGAAATCGCAGTCCAGGCATCCTCATCCCACAGTTGAAACTTGTTCAGTTGGCCGACCAGCATGGCTCGCTTATCCAATCCGGCATGCTCGCGCAGGCGCGGAGGAACCAGAAAGCGCCCAGCGCTATCCAGCTCCAGGTCAACGGCATTACCGATCAGCAGGCGTTGCAGGCGGCGAGTTTCTTCGCGCAGAGAAGGTAGCTCTCTCAGCTTGGCCTCGATGAGCTCCCATTCAGGCAGGGGGTAGACAGTCAAACAGGGATCGACGGCGTCGATAGTGACGATGAGCTGCCCACCACAACGCGAAACGAGCTCGTCCCGATACCGACTTGGCATCGCGAGTCGCCCTTTGGCGTCGAGACTGATGGCGTTAGCTCCGCGAAACAAGGCTGCGCTTCCCCTTTTGATTGGCTTTCCTTGCCAGTAAATCCCACTTCTACCCACTTCGCTCCACTTCCGCACACTATAGAAATGCGCCAGCCCCACCGTCAAGGCACGCAAAAGCGGAAAACTCCTTACAGGACGGCAATTTAGCGAGGTTTCGGAAGGTATTGGGACGGTTTCAGCGGGGCAAGGGGGGAGCAAAATCCAGCACTTACAAGACACTGAACTTCGAACTTAAAGTAATTTGTTAAGAGTAAGATCTTTTCGGTATTTCGAAGGAGGGACAAAGAACGCGGAAGAGCTAACGCGAAGAGAAGGAAAAGCAGAGAGTCGATCTGTAAGCCGGGTTCTGTCGAGGACAGTCATTCATCTACGGCTGCCATCACTGACAGCCTTTAGCAACCTACCCGAATCCGACGCGGGCCACGCCATGGATTCCTATTTGGTCTTGCTCCGAGTGGGGTTTGCCTAGCCACGAACTGTTACCAGTCGTGCGGTGCGCTCTTACCGCACCTTTTCACCCTTACCGGCGCTTGCGCGCTTAGGCGGTTATTTTCTGCGGCACTTTCCGTAGGCTTGCGCCTCCCAGGCGTTACCTGGCACTCCGCCCTATGGAGCCCGGACTTTCCTCCCTCTCAAAATCGTAGAACGAAATGAGACAGCGACTGTCCGATCGACTCTCCGCCGACAAGGTTAACGGCAGGCGCCCTCAAGAACAAGCTCAGGAATCGGCCTGGCGCTCCAACGCGGCTTGATACAACAGGTTCTTGCGCACACCCGTGATCTCCGCAGCCAAGGCGGCAGCCCGCTTGACCGGCAATTCGGCCAGAAGCAGATCCAGCACTCGCAATGCTTCCGCGCTCAATGCACCCTCGCCCTCCGGCGCCTGCCAGCCGCCGACCAAGACCACGCACTCACCCCGCTGCTGGTTCGAGTCCGCCGCCACCCAGCCGCACAATTCTTCCAATGGCGCCCCCTTCAAGGTCTCGAAGGTCTTGGTCAGCTCCCTTGCCAGCACTGCAGGACGGTCGCCACCGAATACGCCACGCATGTCCTCCAGGGACTCCAGGAGACGATGAGGCGCTTCATAGAAGATGAGCGTTCGCGGCTCCTCCTTTAAGGCCTCCAGCCGCCCACGACGAGCAGTCGCCTTGGCAGGCAGAAAACCCTCGAAGATGAATCGATCCGAAGGCAGGCCAGCGGACGACAGCGCCGCGATGAGCGCACAGGCGCCCGGCACGGGCACAACAGGAATGCCTGCCGCACGGGCTTGACGCACCAAATGGAACCCCGGGTCGGAAATCAGCGGAGTACCCGCGTCGGAAATCAGCGCCACATCATCCCCGGCCTGCAGACGCGCCAGGAAGCGCCCGCCCTGGTCGCGCTCGTTGTGCTCATGGCAGGCCGCCAGCGGCGTTTCTATGCCGAAGTGCTGCAATAGACGAACCGAGTGACGCGTATCCTCGGCAGCGACCAGGCTCACCTCCTTAAGCACCCGCAGGGCCCGAGCAGTGATGTCGTCGAGGTTGCCGATGGGCGTTGCGACCACATAAAGCGTGCCGACCGCACTGCCGCTAGCGGGAGAAAGAGTCACAAGGCACCTCGGAAAAGACTGAAAGCGCGCATTGTATCCCGATTCACCGGCCCGACATCGCGCCTCAACCGGGGCTTGGGTACAATCGCACCTTTCTTTAACGAGTATCGGGACCGATAAATGATCGCTTGCCTGCGTCCGCTCTCCGCCCTCTGCCTCGCTGGCCTGCTGGCTGCCTGCGCCAGTTCGCCCTCGTCCAGCCTTGGCGAACTGCCCCGCACGCCCCAGGCCAGCATCGAGCAACTGTTGCAGCAAGCCAGCGAAGCCAAGCCAGAAGAGGCCGTGCTGCTCCGCCTATCTGCTGCCGACCTCGCCTACAAGCAGCAGGACATCGGCCGCTCGGCTCGTATCCTGGAACAGATCCCGCTGGACAGCATGAAGCCAGCGCAGCAGATCTTCGCCAGCACCCTGGCCGCCGAACTGGCAATGGCCCGCAACCAGCCCAAGAGCGCCCTGAAGGCCCTAAGCCACCCGAGCCTCGAGCACCTCGCCGAACTTCCCGTTGACCAGCAGGTGCGCACCCAACTGATTCGCGCCCGCGCCCTGGAAGCCGACGACCAACCCCTCGCAGCCGCTCGCGAGCGCGTATTCATCGCCCCACTACTGAGCGGCGAAGCCGCCAGCAGCAACCACGAAGCCATCTGGGCGCTGGTCTCCAGCCTCCCACTCGATCAACTGCAAGGTGGGGGCGACAAGGATCTGGCCGGCTGGCTTGAACTGGTGCGCCTGACCAAGACCTCCTCGACGCTGGAACAGCAACAAGCCGCCATCGACAACTGGCGCGCACAGAATCCAGACCATCCGGCCGCCAAACAATTGCCCCAAGCCCTGACCAAGCTGAAAGAAATTGCCGGTCAGCCACTGACCAAGATCGCCTTGCTGCTACCTCAGGAAGGCCAGCTGGCTTCAGTCTCTCGCGCCCTGCGGGATGGATTCCTAGCAGCCCACTACCAGGCCAAGCAAGCCGGACAGCCGCAACCGACCATCGAAATCTACGACAGCTCCAAGTTGACTTCCATCGACGACTTCTACCGCCAGGCTCAAGCTGATGGCGTGCAGCTTGTCGTGGGTCCGCTTGAGAAGCCGCTCGTCAAACAGCTCAGCACGCGCGAGCAACTCCCGATCACCACTCTCGCCCTGAACTACAGCGACTCCGGCCAGGAAGCCCCTGCCCAGCTATTCCAATTCGGCCTTGCAGCCGAAGACGAAGCCCGCGAAGTAGCCCGCCGCGCCTGGGCCGATGGCATGCGCAGTGCCGTTGCGCTGGTCCCCCGCAGCGAGTGGGGCGATCGCGTACTGCGCGCGTTCCAGCAGAGCTGGCAAGCCGAAGGTGGCCGCCTGATCGCTGCAGAACACGTTGACCAGCCAGTAGCCCTGGCCCAACAGATCGCCGACCTGTTCCAACTCCGCCAGAGTGAAGCGCGTGCCAAGCGCTTGCAGGGCACCCTGGGTGTTCCGGTAGCTGCCCAACCGGCGCGCCGCCAGGACGTCGACTTCATATTCCTCGCCGCAACGCCGCAGCAAGCCCAGCAGATCAAGCCGACGCTGGCCTTCCAGTACGCAGGCGACGTGCCCGTCTACGCCACCTCCCACCTCTATTCGGCGAGCAATGACCCGGCCCAGTACCAGGATCTCAACGGCATTCGTTTCTGCGAAACACCCTGGCTACTGAACGGCGACGACCCGCTCCGCCAGCAGGTAGGCAGCCAATGGCCCCAGGCCGGTGGCAGCCTGGGCCGCCTCTATGCAATGGGTGCCGATGCCTATCGCCTGGCTCCGCGCCTGGCACAGCTGAAGGCCCTGCCGGAAACCCAGGTGGATGGCCTTTCCGGCCGCCTAAGCCTCAACCCCGCCCGTCGCGTCGAGCGCCAGCTTCCCTGGGCCGAGTTCCGCGACGGGCAGGTGCAGCCCCTGAAAGACAGCGACTCTTGACTGACCGGCGTGCTCGCGGGCAAGCGGCGGAGACCCTTGCCCGCAACCACCTTGAAGCCAACGGACTGCGCTTGCTGTCCCAGAACTGGCTATGCCGACGCGGTGAGCTCGATCTGGTCATGCTCGACGGCGATACAGTAGTATTCGCCGAAGTCCGCTACCGGCGTCATGCCGGCTGGGGCGGCGCCCTCGAGAGCGTCGATGCCCGCAAGCGCGAAAAACTGGCATACGCCGCCCAGCAGTTCCTCCAACAGGAATCCCGCTGGGCAAAATACCCTTGTCGATTTGATGTGATTGCCGTCGACGCAATGGACGGTGATTCGCCCCCGCGACTGACCTGGCTGAAGAATGCCTTCGACACCTGATCGGTCGCCCCACTGAAGGTCTAACCCGATGGACATGCAACCCCGTATTCGCCAACTCTTCCAGGCCAGCATCGACACCAAGCTGCAGGCCATGGAACTGCTGGCCCCGCACATCGAGCACGGCAGCATGGTGATGGTCCACGCGCTGCTCAATGAGGGCAAGATACTGTCCTGCGGCAACGGCGGCTCGGCCGGCGACGCCCAGCACTTCTCCTCGGAACTGCTCAATCGCTTCGAACGAGAGCGCCCGAGCCTGCCCGCAATTGCCTTGACGACGGACAGCTCGACCATTACCTCCATCGCCAACGACTACAGCTACAACGAAGTCTTTTCCAAGCAGATCCGCGCCCTGGGCCAACCTGGTGACGTGCTGCTAGCCATCTCGACCAGCGGCAACTCCGCCAATGTGATCCAGGCTATCCAGGCCGCTCACGACCGCGAAATGGTGGTCGTTGCCCTGACCGGCCGCGACGGCGGCGGAATGGCCTCCTTGCTGCTGCCGGAGGATGTGGAAATTCGTGTGCCTTCCAAGATCACCGCCCGTATCCAGGAAGTGCACCTGCTGTCCATCCACTGCCTCTGCGACCTGATCGACCGTCAACTGTTTGGGAGTGAAGAATGATCCGTTCGCCACTGATACTCGCCGGCCTTGCCCTCTGCCTCGCGCTCTCCGGCTGCGGCGGCCGCACCATCGGCAAGACCATCGATGACCAGTCCATGCCGTCGAAGGTGCGCGCCAAGGTCGAAGCGGCCAGTCCTGACCTGAAAACCAACTCGCACATCGTCGTCTCCAGCTACAACGGCGTCGTACTGCTTGCTGGCCAGACGCCGCGCGCCGATCTCAAGGACCTGGCCGGCCAGGCAGCTCAGTCCGCACAAGGCGTGCGCCGCGTACACAACGAATTGCAGGTGCTGCCGCCCTCCTCGACCCTGGCGCGCATGAACGACAGCACCATCACCACCAAGATCACCACCCAACTGCTGGCCGACAGCAAGGTCCCCAGCTCGCAGATCAAGGTCATAACCGAGAACGGCATCGTCTATCTGCTGGGCCTGGTTACTCGCCAGGAAGCCCAGTTGGCCACCAGCATCGTGCAGAGTGTTTCCGGCGTGCAGAAGATCGTCCGACTCTTCGAATACACCAACTGACCTTGCGGCAAACATGAAAAAGGCGATCCGAAGATCGCCTTTTTTTGTTACTTGACCACTTTCAGACTGGGCCGACCGCTGGGGCGCGAGGGCTCACCTCCCACACCCGGAGGCTCGCCGCCGGACGGACCGTCACCCTCCGGTTCAGGATCATCTCCTGGCAATGGCGGCTCCAGGTCGAAGACCATGCCCTGGCCATTTTCCCGCGCATAGATGGCCATGACCGCAGCGGAAGGAACATAGAGGCTGTGGGCAACACCACCGAAGCGCCCTTCAAAGCTCACTGCATCGTTATCCATGTGCAGATGGCGCACCGCGCTCGGCGAGACGTTGAGCACGATCTGTCCATCATTGGCGTAGCCCGACGGCACGATTACGCCTGGGTGCTCGGCATTGACCAGCAAATGGGGCGTGCAATCGTTGTCGACGATCCATTCGTAGAGGGCACGGACGAGGTAGGGGCGACTGGAATTCATCTTGGTCTCCTCAGCGCATTTCGCGCTCGGCGGCGGACAGGCTGGCCTGGAAGGAGTCACGGGCAAACGCGCGCTCCATGTAGTCCAGAAGAGGCTTGGCCGGCCGCGGCAACTCGATGCCCATCAGGGGAAGGCGCCAGAGAATCGGCAGCAGGCAGCAATCCACCAGGCTGAAATCTTCGCTTAGAAAATACGGCTTGTCCGCAAACAGTGGCGAAACACCAGTCAGACTCTCACGCAATTCCTTGCGCGCAACAGCCTTGTCGGCGTCTTTGTTACGCGGATCGAGGATGCGATCTACCAGCGAACACCAATCGCGCTGCACTCGATGAATGAGCAGACGGGTGTTGGCACGCGCTACGGGATAGACCGGCAGCAGAGGAGGATGGGGATAACGCTCCTCCAGGTACTCCATCACGACAGTGGACTCATAAAGTGCCAGGTCACGATCGACCAAGGTCGGAACGCTGCCGTACGGATTGACCTCAGCCAGCTTGGGCGGGCAGCGGCCTGGCTCGACATTGATGATCTCGGCGGCGACGCCCTTCTCAGCGAGCACGATACGCACGCGATGGGAGTAGTGGTCGGCGGGGTCGGAGTAACAGGCCAGCCTGTTGGTGACGGCCATTGCGTCCTCCTCACATTGGAAAATTTCAGGGGCAGAAAAAGCGCGCGCCCAATAAGGGCGCGCGCTTCTTGCAACGGTGCAGCAGTGTATCAGTGCACGTCCTTCCAGTACTCGCGCTTGAGCAGGTAGGCGAACACGAAGAAGAACGCCAGGTACAGCAGCACGTAGGTACCGATGCGCTGGCTTTCCAGCTTGACCGGGTTGGCGGAGTAGGCGAGGAAGGTAACCAGATTCTGGACCTTCTCGTCGAACTCAGCCTCGGTCAGTTTGCCGGTCTTCGGCATTACGGTCAGCTGATCACAGGCTTCGTGGGTCAGCGGAGCGCCGGTCAGCGGATCGAACTGCTTATTGCCGCCCTCAACCACTTGAACCTGCTTGCAACCAATGACCTGACGGCCCTGCAGGCCGACCAGGACGTTCGGCATGCCGACGTTCGGGAAGACCTTGTTGTTCACGCCCCACGGACGCGCAGGATCCTCATAGAAGGAACGCAGGTAGCTGTACAGCCAGTCAGTGCCGCGTACGCGTGCAACCAAGGTCAGGTCAGGCGGAGCAGCACCGAACCAGGTCTTGGCGTCTTGCGGCTGCATACCAATCTTCATGTGGTCGCCAATCTTGGCGCCAGTGAGGACCAGGTTCTGCAGCATGAGGTCTTCCGGAATGCCCAGATCCTTGCCCACGCGCTCATAGCGCTGGAACTTGGCGCTGTGACAGCCCATGCAGTAGTTCGCGAAAGTACGCGCGCCGTCCTGCATTGCAGCCTTGTCGGTCAGGTCGATGTCGACCTTGTCCAGATGCACGTCATGGCCACCGGCGGCGAAAGACAGAGCCGGCAGCGCAGCGAAAACAAATGCAGCAAATAGCTTTTTCATCAGCCTGTCACCCTTTCCGGTACCGGTTTGGTTTTTTCCATCCTTGTGTAGAACGGCATCAGGATGAAGTACGCGAAGTACAGGATGGTGCACACCTGCGACAGCAGAGTACGGCCCGGAGTCGGCGCCAGAACGCCCAGCACGCCGAGGATGATGAAGGAGATGCAGAACACCAGCAGCCAGATCTTGCTCAGCCAGCCTTTGTAACGCATGGACTTCACCGGGCTGCGATCCAGCCACGGCAGAACGAACAGCACGGCGATCGCAGCACCCATGGCGATAACACCGAGAAGCTTGTCCGGTACCGCACGCAGAATCGCGTAGAACGGAGTGAAGTACCAAACCGGTGCAATGTGCTCAGGAGTCTTGAACGGGTTGGCCTGTTCGAAGTTCGGCTTCTCGAGGAAGTAACCCCCCATCTCCGGGAAGAAGAACACCACGAAGCAGAACACGAAGAGGAACACCACCACGCCGACGATATCTTTCACCGAGTAGTAGGGGTGGAACGCAATGCCGTCCAGCGGAATGCCGTTCTCGTCCTTCTTCTTCTTGATATCCACGCCGTCCGGGTTGTTCGAACCCACTTCGTGCAGCGCCAGGATGTGCAGCACGACCAGGCCGAGCAAGACGATCGGCAGAGCGATCACGTGCAGGGCGAAGAAGCGATTCAGGGTGATGCCCGAAATCAGGTAGTCACCACGAATCCACTGGGTCAGGTCGTCGCCCACGACAGGGATGGCACCGAACAGCGAGATGATCACCTGAGCACCCCAATAGGACATCTGGCCCCAGGGCAGCAGGTAGCCCATGAAGGCCTCGGCCATCAGGGCGAGGTAGATCAGCATGCCGAAGATCCACACCAGCTCACGCGGCTTCTGGTAGGAGCCGTAGAGCAGACCGCGGAACATGTGCAGGTAGACAACGATGAAGAACGCCGATGCACCCGTGGAGTGCAGGTATCGGATGATCCAGCCGTACTCCACGTCGCGCATGATGTACTCAACGGACGCAAAGGCTTCTTCGGCGGACGGAGTGAAGCTCATGGTCAGCCAGATACCGGTGAGGATCTGGTTTACCAGTACCAGCAGTGCCAGCGAACCGAAGAAATAGAAGAAGTTGAAGTTCTTCGGGGCGTAGTACTTGCTCAGATGGTCTTCCCACATCTTGGTCGCGGGGAAGCGCGCATCGACCCATTCCATGAATTTGCTCATCAGGCCTTCTCCTGGTCCACACCGACGACGATGACGTCATCCGACTCGTACGAGTACGGCGGCACCGGCAGGTTCAGAGGCGCGGGCTGCGCCTTGTAGACACGACCGGCGAGATCGTAACGGGAGCCGTGGCAGGGACAGAAGTAGCCGCCTACCCACTCAGCACCCAGGTCAGCCGGGGCAACTTCCGGACGGAAGGACGGCGAGCAGCCAAGGTGGGTGCAGATGCCGACCAGTACCAGGATTTCCGGCTTGATCGAACGGTTTACCGGATCCACATAGGTCGGCTGAACCGACGCTTTGGATTCTGGGTCTGCTATGCGGTCGTGGATCTTTGGCAGGTTCGCCAGGATCTCTTCAGTACGACGCACGATGAACACCGGCTGACCGCGCCATTCGGCAATGATCTGCTGGCCTGCCTCGACCTTGCTTATATTCACCTTGACCGGTGCACCCGCGGCCTTGGCCTTGGCACTGGGCAGCCATGACCCCACGAACGGGACCGCAGCCCCCACCGCTCCCGCCGCACCAACCACGGACGTGGCCGCTACGAGGAAGCGACGCCGGCCTGCATTCACGCCGTCATTGCTCATTCAGTCGTCTCCCATCAGCTTTTGTGGCCTGTTGTTCAGGCCTCTACTAAGTAAAAAATCGAGCCGCGCAAAAAATTCGCCAAATGGTAAAGAAAACCCCCTTTCCTGACAAGGTAATAGCCGGATACAAATAGCCCGAAAGCCTTGATTGGCGGGGGATCCGCATGTGCGACAAGCTGTCGCACGGACAAATTCTTCACGCATAAAAAAACGCCCAGTTCCGAAGAAACTGGGCGCTTTTCGCAAGCGTCGAATTAACGCTTGGAGTACTGCGGACGCTTACGCGCTTTGCGCAGACCGACTTTCTTACGCTCAACTTCGCGAGCATCGCGAGTCACGTAGCCGGCCTTACGCAGCGGGCTGCGCAGGGTCTCGTCGTATTCGATCAGGGCGCGAGTAATGCCGTGGCGGATAGCACCGGCCTGACCGCTTACACCACCGCCAACGACGGTGACATAGATATCGAATTTCTCAACAGTCTCGGTCAGCTCCAGCGGCTGACGCACGACCATGCGAGCGGTTTCGCGGCCGAAGAAAGTATCCAGGCTGCGGTTGTTGATGGAGATCTTGCCAGTACCCGGACGCAGGAAGACGCGTGCGGTAGCAGTCTTACGACGGCCGGTGCCGTAATTTTGAGTCGCCGACATAATGAACTTATCCCGTTAAATCTTCAGTTCTTGGGGCTGCTGAGCGGTGTGCGGGTGAACAGCACCCTTGTACACCTTCAGCTTGCGATACATGTCGCGGCCCAGCGGGTTTTTCGGCAGCATGCCTTTGACCGCGGTCTCGATCACGCGCTCGGGGGCCTTGGCAATCAGCTTCTCGAAGTTGATTTCCTTGATGCCACCCGGGAAACCGGAGTGCGAGTAGTACATCTTGTCGGTGGTCTTGGCACCGGTAACACGAACCTGCTCGGCATTGATCACGACGATGTAGTCGCCGGTATCAACGTGAGGGGTGTATTCGGGCTTGTGCTTGCCACGCAGACGGCTGGCAATTTCGGTGGCCAGACGACCCAGGGTCTGACCTGCAGCGTCGACGACGTACCAGTCGCGCTTAACAGTTTCCGGTTTTGCAGTAAAAGTCTTCATTCGCTATAGCCTCAGGGGCCGCCCTGAAAATTAGACGGCGGATCTTACTGAATAGTGCTCGCCCTGACAAGGTCAGAGACAGCCGGAAACAGACGCTATCGGGGGCTCGGGTCAGCGCGTCCGCTACGGCAAGGGTTGTTCGGCAGGCTAGGCATCCCCGCCTTCCTTCTTCGCAGGCTAGGCATCCCCGCAAAGAAAGCCGCGGAATTATGCCGATTGCAGGAAAAAATTCAACCTGATTTCATGCATCCTTTACAAAAACGCAGGAGGCAGCGATGGAATACCGCCAACTTGGCCGCACTGATCTCAAAGTCAGCAGCCTTTGCCTGGGCACCATGACCTGGGGCGAGCAGAACACCGAGTCAGAAGCCTTCGCCCAGATCGAGCGCGCCAAAGGCTACGGCATTAATTTCATGGACACGGCGGAGATGTACCCGGTACCGCCTCGCGCGGAAACCTATAGCGCCACCGAAACCATCATCGGCAACTGGTTCGCCAAGCATCGTGACCGCGCAGACTGGGTCCTGGCGAGCAAAGTGGCTGGCCCGGGAAATGGCATCAGTCATATTCGCGGCGGCAACCTCAAGCACAACCGAGAGCACATCACCGCCGCCCTGGATGCCAGCCTCAAACGCCTGCAGACCGATTGGATCGACCTCTACCAACTGCACTGGCCTGAGCGCAGCACCAACTTCTTCGGCCAGCTCGGCTACCAACACAAGGACGAAGCGTTCACCCCCCTTCAGGAAACCCTCGAGGTGCTCGGCGAACAGGTCAAGGCGGGCAAGATCCGCCACATCGGCCTGTCCAACGAAACGCCCTGGGGCACCATGAAGTTCCTCCAGCTCGCCGATCAGCTCGGCCTGCCACGCGTCGCTTCCATCCAGAACCCCTACAACCTGCTCAACCGCAGCTTCGAAGTGGGCCTGGCGGAAGTGGCGATGCGCGAGCAATGCGGCCTCCTCGCCTAATCCCCCATGGCATTCGGCATGCTTTCCGGCAAGTACGAGAACGGTGCTCGCCCTGCGAACGCCCGGATAACCCTGTTCAGTCGCTTCACCCGCTACACCAACCCGCAGTCTCAGGCAGCCTGCTCGCGTTACGTGCAACTCGCTAGGGAACACGGTCTGGATCCAGCGCAGATGGCGCTTGCCTTTGTCACTGCCCAACCTTTCGTGACCAGCAACATCATTGGCGCCACTTCCCTTGAGCAATTGGAGACAAACCTGCGCAGTACCGAGCTGAGACTTTCCGAAGGCGTTCTGGAAGGCATTGCCGCCATCCACAAGGACCAACCGAACCCGGCTCCCTGAGAACAAGAAAGCCCGGCAATCGCCGGGCTTCTTGCTTTTGCAGAGGTAGGTCAAACCAGGGAACGGGCGATGATCTCCTTCATGATCTCGTTGGTACCGGCATAAATCCGCTGCACCCGCGCATCCGCCCAGGCCCGAGCTACCGCGTATTCCCACATGAAACCGTATCCACCGTGCAGCTGCACGCATTCGTCCAGCACCTTGCACTGGAGGTCAGTACCCCAGTACTTGAGCATCGCCGCCGTCGGCACATCCAGCTTGCCTTGCAGGTGCAGCTCCAGGCAGCGATCAACGAAAACGCGGCCGATCTGGATCTCCGTTGCCATCTCCGCCAGCTTGAAACGGGTGTTCTGGAACTCGGCGACAGATTTACCGAACGCCTTGCGCTCACGTGTGTAGTCCAGGGTCCAGTTAAGCGCCGCTTCGGCCGACGCCAGGGCACCGATGCCGACGGTCAGGCGCTCCTGAGGAAGCTCCTGCATCAGATAGGCGAATCCCATGCCGGCCTGTCCTAGCAGGTTTTCCTTTGGAACCCGAACATCCTGGAAGAACAGCTCGGATGTGTCCTGAGCCTTCATGCCGACCTTTTCCAGCCGCTTGCCCTTGGCAAAGCCGGGGGTTCCCGCCTCGACCAGGAATAGGCTGGTGCCTTTCGCCCCCGCCTTCGGGTCGGTCTTGGCGACCACGATCACCAGATCAGCGAGGAAGCCGTTGGTAATGAATGTCTTGGAGCCGTTGATGACGTAATCGTCGCCGTCCAGTACCGCAGTGGTTTTCACGCCCTGGAGGTCAGAACCGGCACCGGGCTCAGTCATGGCAATGGCCGTCACCAGCTCACCACTGACCAGTCTGGGTAGATACTTCAGCTTCTGCGCCTCGGAACCGTAATGAAGGATGTACGGTGCAACGATGTCGGAATGCAGGGAGAAGCCGATACCAGTCAGACCCAGGCGGCCGATCTCTTCGATCACCACCGCACTGTAGAGAAAGTCGGCGCCCATCCCGCCGTACTCTTCCGGGATATGCGAGCAAAGCATTCCGGCCTCACCCGCCTTGTTCCATAGGGTGCGATCGATGTGGCCGTCCTTTTCCCACTGGTGGTGGTAAGGCACTGCCTCCTGCTCGAGGAACTTGCGCACACTGTCGCGGAATAGTTCGTGATCGGAGCTGAACAGGGTTCTTGGGATCATGGCATCACCTTGGAATGACACTGCGTGTCGTATGGGGTCAGAGGCAACCGACTCTAGGCCAGTCCCCTCCCCCGCCACACTGGACACTTAGGACAAAAAATAAGACGATCCAGCCGCAGAATGACCGCTTTCCCCTAATAAGAACAACACCATGAGTATTACGCAGTCCCCCAACCTTCGACAGGTCAGCATCCTGGCCATCGATGGCGTCTTCGCCTCCACCCTCATGCAGGCCAAGGACTTCTTCCACATGGCCAGCTTGCGCTTCGGCAAGCTCCAGGGTAAAGGCCTCACACCTGCTTTCCGGACCCGCCTGGTCAGCCCTGATGGCCTGCCAGTCGACAGCTTCAGCGACGTGAAAGTCCCAGTCGACGGGCCGCTGGACGACGCAGAGATCATCATCATCCCTGCCTTCTGGGGCGACTTCGATGCCCTGCTATCTCGTTATCCGCAAGTCTGCGAATGGCTGCGCGCGCGTCACGCCGCCGGCAGCGCCATCTGTGGCGAGGCCACCGGTGTGTTCTGGATGGCCCAAGCGGGGCTTCTGGATGGAAAGGAAGCCACTACTTACTGGCGCTTCTTTGGTGAGTTCGCCGAACGCTTCCCCAGGGTATTGCTGAACCAGGACAAGCATCTTTCCGACGCCGACAACCTCTACTGCGCCGGCGGCGTCACCTCGGCCTGCGATCTCTATATCTACCTGATCGAACGCTTCTGTGGCGCCGGCATCGCTCAGGCGGTGGCCCGTGACATTCTCTATGAAGTCCAACGCAGCTATACCCCGGGCCGCATCGGCTTCGGCGGACAGAAGCTGCACCACGACATGACCATCCTGCAGATCCAGCAATGGCTGGAAGACCACTTCGCCGACAAATTCCGCTTCGAGGACGTGGCCCGCGACCACGGTATGAGCATTCGCAACTTCATGCGGCGCTTCCAGGCAGCCACTGGCGACAAGCCCCTGCATTACCTTCAAAGGTTACGCATCGAAACAGCAAAGGGGCTTCTTTCGGGTACGCGCAAGAGCATCAAGACCATCAGTTACGAGGTGGGCTACGACGACGCCAGCTTCTTCGCCCGCCTGTTCCGCCAGCACACCCAGCTCTCTCCGAACCAATACCGGCACCAGTACCAGCAGAAAGGTGAGTGAAGCGGAGTTCGCTCACGCTCAGCTCATGCACCTGCCGCTGCAGCAGTCCCGCTGGCGCTAGCCAGCGATTCCGCCACCTCCTGGCACTGCCATCCCAAGGATGGGTTGGCCCCATGCCTCATCGCCCTATGATCGGCCCATGCCCGAACGGGTTGCCCAGACCCCGCGCCTGTCATCGCGCGGGAGGAAAACAACAAGAAAAGGTCCATCGCCATGCGCCGCTACCTGCTTGCACTGCTGGCCGCCTGCAGCCTCACCGCTGTGGCGGATGAAAACTGGAAACCCTTCCCCTACGACAAGGCCGCCTATGACTACTCCGGCGACAAGCTGCGCGAAGCCTGGCCGCGCCTGACTCGCGGATTCGGTCCCAACTACCCCTATCCGGATGCCGACTGGGTCGTGACCATGGCCAGCCAGTACCCCAAGGCCCTCGAACTGACCGTGACTGGAAATACCGGCTTCACCGGCAAGCCCGAGGAAGCCGAAGCCTACGCAGCGAAGCTCCAGGATGTCTGGCGCCTGATGTTCCGTGGTGACTTTGCCCAGGCCAAGAAGCAGGGACTCGCCCTGGGTGTTGGTGGCCAGGTGCCGGCAATGTTCGCCCAGGTGGTCTACGCCATGTTTCTCGTACCGGACCAGGAGGAGAAGCATCGCCTGCTGGAGGAAGTGATCCGCTACACCGATGAAGCCGGCGACCTGGTCAAGGCCGATGTGGTCGCACAGTTCGGTCGCGCCTATGCCAAGGCCCGGTTGGGCGAAGAGCTGCCGGTACCGGTGGTGCTCAAGCGCGGGTATACCAGCCAAATCCCCGATGAACTGGATGCCCTGTTGAAGACGCAGCCTGGGCAACCCTTCGCCCTGGCCCTCTACGGTGGCTACGAAGCCGGTGTCATTCGCAAGGTGGGCAAGCTGGTGGGCAAGATGACCTACGGAGTCAGCTCGGACAAGATGGAGCAGTACTTCGCCCGCTCCTTCAAGGCCATCGACGATTTGCCCATAGGCCACTACGAATACGCCAACGCCCTGGAGTACGTATACGGCGAGGACGAGGAAGCCAGGGTCCTGGAGCACCTGAAAAAGGCGGTGGCGATCAAGCCGATCAACGCCATGGAAGCCCTGGAAGTGGCTCATGCACAGAGGTTGCTGAAACAGCAGGAACAGAAGCTGGCGCAGAACTGACACACCAGCGGAAATGAAAAAGGCTGCCTTCAGGCAGCCTTTTTTCGTACGCATCTCAGGGTTTGTGAGGCCGCGAAAGGAACTCGTGCGATTGCATCTCCAGCAGCCGGCTCAACGTACGCTGGAACTCGAAATTCAATCGGCCACCGGAATAGAGATCCTTCAGCTCCACCTCGGCGGAAATGATCAGTTTCACGTTGCGATCGTAGAACTCGTCCACCAGGTTGATGAAGCGGCGCGCCATGTCGTCCTTGGCCACGCCCATCTGCTCGACGTTGGCGAGGATCACCGCGTGGAAGATCTTGCCAAGCTCAATGTAGTCGTTCTGGCTGCGCGGACCGTCGCAGAGTTCGCGGAACTCGAACCAGGCAACGTCTTCGCAGACGCGGACGGCTCGGATCTCGCGGTTTTCGATCATCAGGGCTTCGTTTTCCTGCGCCATGGTGCAGTCCGGCAAGAGGCTCTTGAAGCTGCGACTCAGGCTGGCTTCGGCTTCAGCGTCCAGCGGGAAGTGGAACAGCTCGGCCTGCTCCAAGGCGCGCAGGCGGTAGTCCACGCCGCTGTCGACGTTGACGATGTCGGTGTGCTCCTTGAGCAGAGCAATCGCCGGCAGGAAGCGCGCACGCTGCAGGCCATCCTTGTAGAGGCCGTCGGGAACGATGTTGGAAGTCGCCACCAGACTGACACCATTCTTGAACAGCTCCTCGAGGAGCGTGGCCAGGATCATGGCGTCGGTAATATCGGAGACGAAGAATTCGTCGAAGCAGATTACCCGGGCCTCGTCGGCAAATCGCTTGCCGATGATGGTCAGCGGGTTCTTCTCGCCCTTGAGGGTTTTCATCTCCTCGTGGACGCGCTTCATGAAGCGGTGGAAGTGGGTACGCATCTTCTGCTTGAACGGCAGTGCCTCGTAGAAGGTATCCACCAGGTAGGTCTTGCCGCGACCCACGCCACCCCAGAAGTACAGGCCCTTCACCGGACCTTGGCGCTTCTTGCCGAACAGACTGCCCAGCAATCCGGGCTTGCTGCGTTCATCGGCGATCAGGTCGTCATACAGCCGCTGCAAATGGCGAACGGCGGTTTCCTGCGCGGCATCGTGGAAAAAATCCGGCCGCTTGAGATCGGACTGGTAGCGCTCGAGGGGGGTCATGATCGATAGCAAGGCAACGAAAAACGGGGCAGGTACTTTAGAGCCTGCCCCGTCGATTGGCAATTGGCCGGCTGAACCGGCCGCTGGAAAGACAGTTATTCCTGGGGGGCGAGAGCCGAGTAGAGGCGCTGGATCGCCGCATCTCGGGCCGCAGCATCGGCGAACGCCGGGCTGGAGGCCACTTGCTCATCGTCCAGCCAGATGCCGAACGCGTCTTCTTCCACACGCAGATCCAGCTCATCGCCCGACTGCAGGCGCTTGCTGGCCTGGCCAGCTGCTTTGCCGTCGGCAAAAGATCGCGAGAGCAGCAACTGCTCGCCATCGGCGTCCAGCAGGCGGAAGCGGAAGCTGCCATCTTCATCGCGGAAGCTGACGAAACGGGCGCTCTTGGCGGCCTTCTTCTTGGTGTCGCCGCCGGCCTGCACGTTGGTGCGGAAGGAACGCAGGCCGACCGCCTCACGCAGCTCGTTGAGGAAAGGCGTAGCGATCTTGCGAGCCTTGGCGGCGCCAGCTAGGAGAATGTCTTCCAGATCGGATGGACGCTCGATCAGTGCGTGATAGCGCTCGCGAGCCTCACCCAGTTCGTTGTCCAGCAATTGGAACAGGCGCTGCTTGGCTTCACCCCAAGCGAGGCCCGCCAGCAGGTCGGCGCGGAACTCGGCCAGCTGCACTGGAGTGGCGAAGGCCTGGTAGAGGGTGAACAGGTGGGCGTTGTCCGGATCCTTCGGTTCACCCGGCGCGCGGGAGTCGGTGACGATACGGGCAATGGCGTCCTTCAGTTGCTTGGCACTGCCGAACAGCGGAATGGTGTTGTCGTAGCTCTTCGACATCTTGCGGCCATCGAGACCGGGCAGGGTCGCCACTTCTTCCTCGATCACCGCCTCGGGCAGCGTGAAAAACTCACGGCCAGCGCCGAACAGGTGGTTGAAGCGCTGACCGATGTCGCGGGCCATCTCCACGTGCTGGATCTGGTCGCGCCCTACCGGCACCTTGTGCGCGTTGAACATCAGGATGTCCGCAGCCATCAGCACCGGGTAGCTGTACAGGCCCATGGTGACACCTGCGTCCGGGTCTTCACCGTTCTCCAGGTTCTTGTCCACGGAAGCCTTGTAGGCGTGCGCGCGGTTCAACAGCCCCTTGGCACTGACGCAGGTAAGCAGCCAGGTGAGTTCGGGAATTTCGGGAATGTCGGACTGGCGATAGAAGGTCGCCTTGTCGGTATCCAGGCCACAGGCCAGCCAGGTGGCGGCGATTTCAAGCCGCGAGCGCTGGATACGGGCCGGGTCGTCGCACTTGATCAGTGCGTGGTAGTCGGCCAGGAAGTAGAAGGAGTCGACGTCGCTGGCGCGGCTGGCGACGATGGCCGGGCGGATTGCGCCCGCGTAGTTGCCCAGGTGCGGCGTGCCGGTGGTGGTAATGCCGGTAAGGATTCGAGTGCTCATGGAGTTCGCTTGTCGGACTACGTTCAGAATCAGAGACGCGGCAGGACCAGGTCCTTGAGATCGGTCAGCTTGCCGTGGAAGAAGTGCCCGCATTCTGCCACTTTCAGCAGCTCATGGGGACGCGCAAGGCCGGCGGACCAGTCGTAGACCGCCTGGGGTGGGACGACCTCGTCGGCGTCCGGCTGGATGACGGCCAGTTCACCCCTCTCGGGCAACGGGTTGTCCGCAGTCAGGCGCATTACGGCCGGAGCCACCATGAACAGACGCGGAACCGTGATGCCCTGACGTTCCAGACGACCAGCCAGACTGGCCGCAACGAAGCCCCCGAAGGAGAAGCCGAACAGGGTCAGCGTCAGCTCCGGACGTTGCGCACGGAACCAGTGGGCCGCAGCTTCGGCATCGTCCACTTCGCCTGTTCCCATGTCATGACTGCCAGCGCTGGCACCCACGCCACGATAGTTGAATCGCAAGGTGCTGTAGCCTGCGTCACGGGCAGTGCGCTGCAGGGTAGAAACCACTTTGTTGAGCATGGTGCCGCCTTGCACCGGGTTGGGATGACAGATCAGCGCCAGGCCCTTGGCCTCAGGCAAATCAAGATGCAGCGCCTCGAGTTGACCGCATGGGCCATCGAGCAGAAGAGGGTTTTCGCGGATCAACAAGGGAAACTCCGTGACCTCGTGACGGGTCGACTCGTCTTGGATTAGCACAACAGGGCTTGTGTCGCGGTATACAGCGCGGATTCGAGCCGTTAACGTAAAGCAAAGCCGTTTATAGAGGAAGGACTCGTGGAACAGTCGCTCACCGTCTGGTTGTTACCAGCCTTCGCCCTGCTCGCCGGTATCGGCATCGGTTTCCTGATCGCCCGTCTGGTGCCAAATGCGGCTCCAAGCCGGACGCAGCGTCAGCTGGATGATCTGCAGGAACGCTTCGATACCTATCAGAGCGAGGTGGTCACTCACTTCAACACCACCGCCAGCCTGGTGAAAAAGCTCACCCAGAGCTACCAGGAAGTACAGGAGCATCTGTCCGAAGGCGCCAGCCGCCTGGCTCTGGACGAACTGACCCGCCAGCGTCTGCTGGCTGCGCTGCACGCTGACGAGGCTGCCAGCCCACGCGAGCGCCTGACCCCGCCCAAGAGTAACGAAGCACCGAAAGACTATGCACCCAAGGCACCGGACGCCCCCGGCACCCTGGACGAGACTTTCGGCCTTAAAGGCAAGTACTGATTTCCAGCAGGCTGGCCCAACGGCCGGTCTAATCGGAAGGCAATAAAAAGCCCCGCATTTGCGGGGCTTTTTATTGGGCTAGGCGTTAGATCGCACCGCGTTCGCGGAGCACCTCAAGCACCAGCTTCACACCTTCTTCCACATTGACGGACTGAGTATCGATCACCAGATCGGCATTCAGAGGAACATCGTAGGGGAAGGACTCACCCGGGATATTGTCCTGGCCAGCAGCGTAGAGGCCTTGTGGATCACGCTCGCGGCATGCCAGTGGCGATGCCTGCACGTAGACGGTGATCAGGCGGTCGGCACCGATCAGCGCCTTGGCCTGCTCGCGCCCTTCGGCATCCGGCGCCACGAAAGCAGCCAGGGTAACCAGGCCGGCTTCGTTGAACTGACGCGCGACGTGAGCGGCTCGACGCCAGTTCTCAGTGCGCCCAGCTCGATCTTGCGGCAGTCCCTTGTTCAGGTCGTGGCGCAGGTTCTGACCATCAAGCACGTAGACGGCACGCCCCATGTCGAACAGCTTGCGTTCCACGGCATAGGCCAGTGTGCTCTTGCCAGCGCCGGACAGGCCACTGAACAGCACGGTTGCCGGTTGCTGGCCGAACCGAGCGGACCGCTCTTCGCGAGAAACGTGGGCCAGCTTGCCATGGTGGCCAACGACGTTACGGCCCGCCTGCGGGTCGGCAATGATCATGCCGGCGCCGACGGTGCCATTGGTCAGGCGGTCGATAACGATGAAAGCACCAGTCGTGCGGTTCTGCTCGTAGCCATCGAGAGCAACGGAGGCATCCAGGCTGACCTTGACCTTGGCGATCTCGTTCAACTGCAGGCTGCTGGCTGGGGCTTCTTCAAGGGTATTGACGTCCACCTTGTGCACGATGCTCGGGATGGAGCCCGGCACATAGCTGGTTGCGCGCTTGATGTCGTATTTCTTGCCCGGAAGCATGGGCTCCTCGGCCATCCATACCAGCATGGCGTCGAAGCTGTCGGTCACCACGGGACGGTTGTCGGCATGTACCAGCATGTCGCCGCGGGAGACGTCGATCTCGTCTTCCAGGGTCAGGGTAACCGCCTGGCCGGGACCTGCCTGCTCCAGTTCACCTTCGTAGGTGACGATGGACTTGACCCGGCTACCCTTGCCGGACGGCAGGGCTACCACGTCGTCCCCCTTGCGCACGATGCCGCTGGCGAGGGTGCCGGCGAAGCCGCGGAAGTTCAGGTTCGGACGGTTCACGTACTGCACCGGGAAGCGCATATCGGAGACGTTTCGGTCGCCGGCGATTTCCACGGTTTCAAGGATTTCCATCAGCGACTGCCCGGTGTACCAGGGCGAGCGCTCGCTCTTGTTCACCACGTTGTCGCCCTTCAGCGCCGACATCGGCACGAAGTGGATCGAAGTGGGGTTGAGCTTGATGCGTTCGGCAAACTGCAGGTAGTCGGCCTTGATGCTCTCGAACACACCCTGGTCGAAGTCTTTCAGGTCCATCTTGTTGATGGCGACGACGATGTGCTTGATACCCAGCAAGGACGCGATGTAGCTGTGCCGGCGGGTCTGGGTCTGCACGCCGTAGCGGGCATCAACCAGGATGATGGCCAGGTCGCAGGTGGACGCGCCAGTGGCCATGTTACGGGTGTACTGCTCATGGCCGGGCGTGTCGGCGATGATGAACTTGCGCTTGGCGGTGCTGAAGTAGCGGTACGCCACGTCGATGGTGATGCCTTGTTCGCGCTCGGCCTGCAGGCCGTCAACCAGCAGTGCCAGGTCGACATCGTCACCGGTGGTGCCGACTTTCTTGGAGTCGCGGGTAATGGCTTCCAGATGGTCTTCGTAGATCATCTTGGAGTCGTGCAGCAGACGCCCAATCAGGGTGCTCTTGCCGTCGTCGACGTTGCCGCAAGTTAGGAAGCGCAGCAGTTCCTTGCGTTCGTGCTGGGCCAGGTAAGCGAGGATGTCCTCGCTGATCAGATCGGATTGGTGGCTCATGGTGCGGAATCCTTAGAAATAGCCCTGACGTTTCTTCTCTTCCATCGAGCCGGCGGCGTCGTGGTCGATGACCCGCCCCTGGCGTTCGGAAGTACGGGTCAGGAGCATTTCCTGGATGATTTCCGGCAGAGTCGTAGCAGTGGATTCCACCGCACCGGTGAGCGGGTAGCAGCCCAAGGTGCGGAAACGCACCATACGCTTCTCGATGCGTGCTTTCTCTTCGTCGGAGAGATGCTCGAGGATGCGCTCGTCGTCGATCATGATCAGCGTGCCGTTCTTCTCGATGACTTCACGCTCGGCGGCGAAGTACAGCGGGACGATCGGGATCTGTTCCAGATAGATGTACTGCCAGATGTCCAGCTCGGTCCAGTTGGACAGCGGGAAGACGCGGATCGACTCGCCCTTCTTCACCTTGCCGTTGTAGACGTTCCACAGTTCCGGGCGCTGGTTCTTCGGGTCCCAGCGATGCTTGCTGTCGCGGAAGGAGTACACACGCTCCTTGGCGCGGGACTTCTCCTCGTCGCGACGGGCGCCGCCGAAGGCCGCATCGAAGCCGTACTTGTCGAGTGCCTGCTTGAGGCCCTCGGTCTTCATCACGTCAGTGTGCTTCGCGCTGCCATGGGTGAAGGGGTTGATGCCCTGGGCGACGCCTTCCGGGTTCACATGAGTGATCAGGTCCAGGCCCATTTCGGCGACCATCTTGTCGCGAAACTGGTACATCTCCTGGAACTTCCAGCGAGTGTCGACATGCATGACCGGGAACGGCAGCTTGCCAGGGAAGAACGCCTTGCGCGCCAGGTGCAGCATGACGGCGGAGTCTTTACCGATGGAGTAGAGCATCACCGGGTTGTCGAATTCGGCGGCCACTTCACGAATGATGTGGATGCTCTCCGCCTCCAGCTGTTTCAGGTGCGTCAGTTTATCGAGCATGGCTACTCACGAAGGTCTTTCTGATACGACGGCCGGCGGGCCGTGGACGAGCGGGCACTCTATCACAGCAGAAGACTCTAACTGGAGGACGGCTTATACCAAAAAAATATACTTATATAGCCGTACGAATTCAGTGACATAGACGTTGCCAGGACCATTTCACCTGAGCCACGACGCAGCCTCGGAGGGTGCAGCAGCTCGGCGGCTCGCACCTTCCTCGGACTTCTAGAGGGTACGACAGGGCCGGCAGGGCAAACTCAACTCGCGACTTGTGCCTGCGCAGCGGCGCGATAGCATAGCCGGCACATTTTCCTGTCCCGGAAGACTTTCTATGCGCCGCGTCGCTTTCGCCCTGCCTTTGCTCGTCCTGATCTCCGCGTGCAGCAGCAAACCAACTTCCGTCCCAAAGCCGGTCCAGAAGCCAAAGCAACCGACGCTCATAACTCCCAGTGCCCATCCGACATTCGGCTCGGTGCAACCGATCACGCCGCTGCGCGGCGACTTCGCGGGCAACGTCGGTGCCCGGCGCTTCATCGATCGCATGGTCAGCCAGCACGACTTCAATCGCCAGCACCTGCAAGACCTGTTCTCCCAAACCCGCGAACTTGATTGGGTGATCCGCCTGATGGACCGCCAGGCGCCCACCTACACACCGCCCAGTGGCCCCAACGGCGCCTGGCTACGCTACCGAAAGAAATTCATCACACCGGGCAACGTGCGCAACGGCGTGTTGTTCTGGGACCAGCACGAAGCTGATCTGCAGCGCGCCTTCCAAACGTACGGCGTACCGCCGGAAATCATTGTCGGCATCATCGGTGTGGAGACCCGTTGGGGACGCGTAATGGGCAAGACTCGGATCATCGACGCGCTGGCCACCCTTTCCTTCTCTTACCCTCGCCGCGCCGAGTTCTTCAGTGGCGAACTTGAGCAGTTTCTTCTGCAGGCGCGCAAGGAAGGTGACGACCCACTGTCGCTGCGCGGCTCCTATGCCGGCGCGATGGGCTATGGACAGTTCATGCCGACGTCCTTCACCAAATATGCCGTGGACTTCGATGGCAACGGACAACGAGACTTGTGGAACCCCCGCGATGCTATCGGCAGCGTGGCCAACTACTTCAAGCAGCATGGCTGGATCACCGGCGACGCCGTCGCCGTGCGCGCCATCGGCCAGGCGCGCTCGCTGGAAGACGGCTTCAAGACCCAATATCCGGTCAGTGTCCTGACTGCAGCCGGGCTCCGGCCGCAAAGTTCGCTGGGCAATCACCAAAGCGCCAGCCTGCTGCGCCTGGACATGGGCAACACCTACCAGTACTGGTATGGCCTACCAAACTTCTACGTGATCACCCGCTATAACCACAGCACGCACTACGCCATGGCGGTGTGGGAACTGGGCAAGGCGGTGGAGAGCCAACGTCACGGCTCCCGATGAAAAACGGCCGGTTTACTGAGCCGGCCGTTTTTTCTTTGCCATACGAACTCAGGCAGGATTGGCGCAGTCGATGAACAAGTGCTCGATGGCGAAGCGCTTGGCCAGGTAGTCGCCTAGCGCCTGCACGCCATACCGCTCAGTGGCATGGTGGCCGGCGGCGATGAAACTGACACCATTCTCCCGCGCGCTATGCACTGTCTGTTCGGAGACTTCGCCAGTGAGATAGGCATCGACACCCGCAGCAATCGCCTGATCGATATAGCCCTGTCCACCGCCGGTGCACCAGCCGATCCGGCTGATCATGCGATCGCCCTCCACCACCAGGGGTTCACGCCCGAGCACCTCGCGTACGCGACGGGCGAAGTCGGTGGCGGTCATGGGCTCGGCCAGGGAGCCGATCAACCCGACAGTCCGCGGATTATCCGGCTCCAGTGGGCCTTCGACGATGATGTCCAGTTGGCGCGCGAGCTGCACGTTGTTACCCACATCCGGATGCAGATCCAGCGGCAAGTGATAGGCGAGCAGGCTGACGTCATTGGCTAGCAGGGTCTTCAGGCGACGCTGCTTCATGCCCACCACACAGGGGTTCTCGCCTTTCCAGAAGTAGCCGTGGTGCACCAGTACTACGTCCGCCTCAGCCTCCACTGCGGCGTCCAACAACGCTTGGCTGGCGGTGACGCCGGTGACGATCCGGCTGACCTGCGGACGCCCCTCGACCTGCAGGCCGTTGGGGCAGTAATCCTGGATGCGCGCGGCGTTGAGGTAACGGTCCGCTTCTTCTACCAGGGTGTTCAGGGCAATCGCCATGGCATTCCTCACAAGCTGTTGCGGACGGCTCGTTTTTAACAAGCGCCCTCGTATAATGGCGCCACCTTAAGGGGCACCCCTGCCCCCCGCAACCCTCAGGATTCTCCCTCGATGCTCAAGGCCCTGCGATTTTTCAGCTGGCCCCTGATTGTCGGCGTGCTCGCGGCACTGCTGATCATCCAGCAATACCCGGAATGGGTCGGCCTGCCCCGCCAGGAAGTGCATCTGCAGGAGGCCCCCAAGTTCAATTTCACCCGCCAGGGCCCCGACTCTTATGCCGATGCGGTCACCAGTGCATCGCCTGCGGTTGCCAACCTCTACACCACCAAGATGGTGAGCAAGCCGGCGCATCCGCTGTTCGAAGATCCGCAGTTCCGCCGGTTCTTCGGTGACAACCTGCCGCGCCAGCGACGCATGGAGTCCAGCCTGGGTTCGGCGGTGATCATGAGCCCGGAAGGCTACCTGCTGACCAACAACCACGTGACTGCAGGTGCCGACCAGATCGTGGTAGCCCTGAAAGACGGGCGCGAAACCCTGGCACGCCTGGTGGGAAGCGACCCCGAAACCGACCTCGCGGTGCTGAAGATCGACCTCAAGGATCTCCCGCCGATCACCCTCGGCCGCTCGGACAATATCCGCATCGGCGACGTTGCCCTGGCGATCGGTAACCCTTTCGGAGTCGGCCAGACCGTGACCATGGGCATCATCAGTGCCACCGGCCGGAACCAGTTGGGCCTGAACACCTATGAAGACTTCATCCAGACCGACGCCGCGATCAACCCCGGTAACTCCGGCGGCGCGCTGGTGGACGCCAACGGCAACCTGATCGGCATCAACACCGCGATTTTCTCCAAGTCAGGTGGCTCCCAGGGCATCGGCTTCGCCATTCCGGTCAAACTGGCGCTGGAAGTCATGAAGGCGATCGTCGAGCACGGCTCGGTGATTCGCGGCTGGCTAGGCATCGAAGTACAACCCCTGACCCCGGAGCTCGCGGAATCCTTCGGCCTGGAAGGTCGCCCCGGCATCGTAGTCGCCGGCATCTACCGCGACAGCCCAGCCCAACGCGCCACCCTGCAACCCGGTGACATCATTCTCAGCATCGACGGCGAACCGGCTGGTGACGGCCGCCGCTCGATGAACCAGGTGGCGCGTACTCGCCCCGGTGAAAAGGTAAGCATTCAGGTGATGCGCAACGGCCAGGAACTGGAATTGACCGCAGAAGTCGGTGTGCGGCCGCCGCCCAGTAGCAACGGCGGCAGCTGATCGACAAACACGGCGCCTGAGGGCGCCGTTTTCGATTTCTGGGCCAAAGCAGGAATCATCCGACGCTGGACAAGAACGATTCTCGCCTTGCAAAATGTTATGTTATTACATCTTCTGCGAGACTTCCGATGCGCTCCCACCACCTCGCGCCTGTCACCGGGTTGCTTCTCAGCCTGCTGGGCGAAGCCACTGCCGCCGAAGCGACCCACCCCCTTCTACTGGACGACATTCAGATCAACGAGCACCGCCAGGAAAACGCGGATGGCCCGGTACGCGGCTACCGCGCAACCCGTTCGGCCAGTGCTACCCGCACCGATACCGATATCCGCGACATCCCCCAGGCGATAAGCGTGATTCCGGCTCAAGTGCTGGAGGACCTGGACATTTCCCGCCTCGATCGAGCCTTGGATTTCGCCGGGGGCGTATCGCGGCAGAACAACTTCGGCGGCCTGACCTTACTCTCCTACAGCATCCGCGGCTTCACCACGGGCGAGTTGTACAAGAACGGTTTCGCAATAAACCGCGGCAGCTACAGCTCGCCAGACACCTCCGTCATCGAGCGCATCGAAGTGCTCAAGGGACCCGCCGCCAGCCTGTATGGGCGCGGCGATCCGGGTGGCACTGTGAATATAGTGACCAAGAAGCCCCAGGCCGAACGCTTCTCGCGCTTCAAGGCCAGTGCCGGGAGTTGGGACCGCTATCGCGTCAGCCTGGATGTCAACGCGCCGCTCGATGATGAAGACATGCTGCTGTCGCGCATCAATCTGGCAACTGAGGACAACGGCAGCTTTCGCAACCATGCCGGCAACCAACGCCTGGCGATCAGCCCCTCCCTGAGCTGGCAACTGACCCCCGATACCCGCCTGCTGCTGGAGACGGAGTTCGTCCAGCACGAATCGGTGTTCGATCGCGGTATCCCGGCCGTGAACGGAGAGCTGGGAACGGTCAAACGCTCCACCTTCCTCGGCGAACCCAACGACGGTGAAGTCCGCAATCGCAACCAGATGATCCAGGCCAGCCTGGAGCATCACCTCAATGACAGCTGGAAACTGCGCCTGGCCAATCATTACGCCCAGGGACACTTGCAGGGTGACTCCTCAGAGACCTCACGACTGATCGGCACCCAGGTGACCCGTTTCTATCGCCAGCGGGATTTCGAGTGGAACGACAGCATCACTCAACTGGAACTGCATGGCCTCTTCGAGACGGGCAATTGGCTGCACCAGAGCCTGGCTGGCATTGAGTACGAGAACTACCGCAACAGCCAGAAGTACCCACAAAGCCTGACATCACTGGATTACGGCCTGGACATCTATAACCCGGTGTACGGCAGGCCGAAGCCGCCAATCGTCAATCCAAACGACTTCTTCGAACAGGTGGAAAGCCGCGCATTGAACCTGCAGGACCAGATCGACTTCGGCCAAGGCTGGAAGGGCTTGATCGGCGCCCGCTTCGAGCATTTCGAACAGACGGCACTGAACCGCGCGACGCGAATCAGCAATGGCCAGGACAAGGAAAGCCTGACCCTGCGAAGCGGCCTGCTCTACCAGCTGACACCAGAGATAGGCCTGTTCGCCAACGCGGCGACATCAGTCAAACCCAACGCAATCGGCAGCCAGGGCACTGGCTTCGATCCGGAAAAAGGTTTCGGCAAGGAGGCTGGCTTAAAGCTCGACCTGCTGGGTGGCCGCATCGGTGCAACGGTCGCACTCTTCCACATCGACAAGGAAAACGTACTCACGGCCGCCCCAAACAATCCCGGCGAAAACATCGCAGCCGGCCGCGCTCGCAGCCAGGGCCTGGACCTGCAGGTCAGTGGACAGCTGACCGACACGGTACGGCTGATCGGCGCCTATGCCTACATCGACGCCGAGATCACCAAGGACAACGTGCTGCCCGAAGGCAGTCGCCTGCTCGGCGTGCCCGAGCACAGTGGCAGCCTGCTGGCTGTCTATGAGTTCCAGGGCGGTCGTCTGTACGGCTCGGATATCGGAGCCGCCCTCAACTATGTCGGCAATCGCTCCGGCCAGGCCGGCAGCCCGCTCGAGCTCCCTGCCTACGCCACCCTCGACCTGCTCGCCCATTACAAGGCGAGCGAACGAGCAACAGTCGGCCTGAACCTCAACAACCTCTTCGACCGCAAGTACTACGAGCGCTCGTACAACAGCGCTTGGGTCATGCCCGGCGAGCCCCGCAACCTCAACTTCAGTCTCACCCTCGACCTCTGATAGGAAATCTCCATGCGCCTGGACAAACGCTTCTTCCTCACCCCCATCCTTGCAGCTGCCTTCGCAGGTCACGTTCATGCCCACGGACTGTGGACCGAACAACGGCGCGGCAACATCGAAGTGATCTACGGACACGGCGCCGAAGACGACGCCTTCAAGGCGGATAAAGTCAGCGGTGCCTGGGCCTTTGACGCACAGGGGCGGATGATCCCGGTGTCGGTCGAGCGCCTGGTGGACCATGCACGGCTCAAACCCTTGAAAGCGCCAGCAATCCTGGCGGTAGCCCTGGACAACGGTCCTTGGTCGCAGACCGCCGACAAGCAGTGGATAAACCAGGGGCAGCGGCAAGTTCCCGGGGCTGTTGCGTCCATCCATACCTGGAAGTACAACCTGGCGTTTTATCAATCAGGAACGCAGCTCCCGGAGCTCAAGCGCATACGCCTGGCGATAGTGCCGGAAGCCGATCCGCTGGCGGTTGGACCGGGTAATTCGCTGCCGGTAAGGGTGCTACTGGACGGCAAGCCGGCGTCCGGTGTCGAACTGATCGGCGACTACCGGGGCGAACCCGATACCGTAAGCGCCACAACCGACGCCGACGGTCGCGCCAAGGTGCCGGTACGCAATTCCGGGCTGAACATCATCGCCGCCCAAGTCACCCTGGATACTCCGAACGATCCCGACGTGAAACAGCACGGACTGTTCAGTTCGCTGACCTTCCTTGGCGCACCGCACCACGAATGAGCGCCCAAGAAAAAAGCCGAGGCGGTGACCCGCGCTCGGCTTTTCTTTTACTCACCCGCGAAAATCAGAGATTGCGCAAGGCATCCAGCAACGCCTGGTTCTGCTCGGGCGTGCCAATGGTGATGCGCAGGAACTGGGCAATTCGCTCCTGCTTGAAGTGGCGAACGATCACGCCCTGTTCGCGCAATCCAGCGGCAATGCTGGCGGCATCCTTCTGGGGATGGCGCGCGAATACGAAGTTGGCCGCCGAGGGCAGCACCTCGAAGCCCAGCTTTCCCAGATCAGCCACTAGCGATTCGCGGCTGTCGATCACCTTGCGGCAGGTTGCCTCGAAGTACGCCTTGTCTTCGAACGCAACCGCGGCACCAGCGATTGCCATGCGATCCAGCGGGTAGGAGTTGAAGCTGTTCTTGATCCGCTCCAGCGCCTCGATCAGGTCCGGATGGCCGACAGCCAGGCCAACCCGCAGCCCCGCCAGAGACCGGGACTTGGACAGGGTCTGGGTCACCAGCAGGTTCGGATAGCGGTCCACCATGCTGATAGCCGTCTCGCCACCGAAGTCGATGTAGGCCTCGTCCACCAGCACTACGGTGTCCGGGTTGGCCCTGAGCAGACGTTCGATAGCCTCCAGCGCCAGCAGGCAGCCAGTGGGTGCATTGGGGTTGGGGAAGACGATGCCGCCATTGGGGCGCGCATAGTCTTCGACGCGAATCTGAAACTGTTCGTCCAGCGGCAGCGCCTCGAAGGGGATGCCATACAGCCCACAGTAGACCGGGTAGAAGCTGTAGCTCACATCCGGGAACAGCAGCGGCTTGCCGTGCTGGAACAGGCCGTGGAAAGCGTGTGCCAGGACCTCGTCCGAGCCGTTGCCGACGAACACCTGGTTCGTCTGCACACCGTAGTAGTCGGCCACCGCCTGCTTCAGGCGGTCACTGTTCGGGTCTGGATACAGGCGCAGGTTGTCACCCACCTCAGCCTGCATGGCCGCCACCGCTTTGGGCGACGGACCGTAAGGATTCTCGTTGGTGTTCAGCTTGACCAGCTTCGCCAGCTTGGGCTGCTCGCCAGGAACGTAGGGCACCAGGCCCTTGACGAAGGGACTCCAGAATTTGCTCATGCTCACTCCCCCTTGATGCGGAATTCGGCGCTGCGCGCGTGGGCTGTCAGAGACTCGCCCCGGGCCAGGATGGACGCGGTCTTGCCCAGTTCGGACGCGCCGTCGGCCGAGCAGAAAATGATCGAGGAACGCTTCTGGAAGTCGTACACACCCAGCGGTGAGGAGAAGCGCGCAGTGCCGGAGGTCGGCAGAACGTGGTTCGGACCAGCGCAGTAGTCGCCCAAGGCTTCGGCGGTATAACGCCCCATGAAGATGGCGCCGGCGTGGCGGATATGCGGGAGCCAGGACTGCGGATCGGCAACGGACAGCTCCAGGTGCTCGGGAGCGATGCGGTTGGCCACTTGGCACGCCTGGGCCTCATCGGCCACCAGGATCAGTGCGCCGCGGTTCTCCAGGGAGGTGCGAATGATCTCGGCACGCTCCATGGTCGGGAGCAGTTTGTCGATGCTGGCGGCAACCTTGTCGAGGAAGGCGGCATCGGGGCTGACCAGGATGGCCTGGGCGTCTTCGTCGTGCTCGGCCTGCGAGAAAAGGTCCATGGCGATCCAGTCGGGATCGGTGCCGCCATCGCAGACCACGAGAATTTCCGACGGACCAGCAATCATATCGATACCTACCTGTCCGAAGACGTGGCGCTTGGCCGTGGCGACATAGATGTTGCCCGGACCGACGATCTTGTCCACCTGGGGCACGCTCTCGGTGCCATAGGCCAGTGCGGCCACCGCCTGGGCGCCGCCGATGGTGAAGACACGGTCCACTCCAGCCACACAGGCAGCCGCAAGGACGATCTCGTTGATTTCGCCGCGAGGCGTCGGCACGACCATCACCACCTCGGCAACTCCAGCGACCTTGGCGGGAATCGCATTCATCAACACGGACGACGGATACGACGCCTTGCCGCCGGGCACATAAAGACCTGCGCGATCCAGCGGAGTTACCTGCTGGCCCAGTACCGTGCCGTCGGCTTCGGTGTAGGTCCAGGAGTCCTGTTTCTGCTTCTCGTGATAGCTACGCACACGAGCGGCAGCGGTTTCCAGCGCCTTGCGCTGCTCGGCGGTAATACGGGTCAGGGCCAGCTCCAAGCGCTCGCGCGGAAGGATCAGTTCCGCCATGGTGGTCGCCTGCACACCGTCGAAGCGCTGGGTGAACTCGACTACAGCAGCGTCGCCACGCTCACGCACGGCCTGGATGATGTCGAGGACACGCTGGTTGACCGCTTCGTCGGATACGCTTTCCCAGCTCAGCAGATGATCCAGGTGTCGCGCGAAATCCTGATCAGCGGCATTGAGTCGGCGGATGGCGATTGGAGCGGTCATAGCGGGCCTCTTGAATGGCAATTGCTCGGGCGCCGCTAGAGTAGCAAGCCCACCGTGCGGGCACCCGAGAATATTGGCTATGACACGGATAGGCGCGTGCGGCGCAGGGCCGCACTCAGGTGTCAGCTGGGGTGTCGAGACTCGACCGCGCTGCGCAGCACTTCGATCAGTGCCTGGATGCGCGCGTGCTGCATCTTCATCGATGCCTTGTTGACGATCAGTCGCGAGCTGATGGTGGCGATCAACTCCTGGGGTTCCAGGCCGTTGGCGCGCAGGGTATTGCCGGTGTCGACGACGTCGATGATCTTGTCAGCCAGGCCCACCAGGGGCGCCAGCTCCATCGAGCCATAGAGCTTGATCACATCGACCTGGCGGCCCTGTTCGGCGTAGTAGCGTTTGGCGACGTTGACGAATTTGGTGGCTACGCGAAGGCGCCCCTTTGGCTCAGGCGCACCGATCGCGCCAGCGGTCATCAGCTTGCAGCAGGCGATCCTGAGGTCCAGCGGCTCGTACAGGCCCTGGCCGCCGTACTCCATCAACACGTCCTTGCCAGCAACGCCGAGATCGGCCGCGCCATGCTCGACATAGGTCGGCACGTCAGTGGCACGCACGATGAGCAGGCGTACATCCTCCTGGGTAGTAGGGATGATCAGCTTGCGGCTCTTGTCCGGATTCTCGGTCGGTACGATGCCGGCCTCGGCAAGTAGCGGCAGGGTGTCGTCGAGAATTCGGCCCTTGGACAGCGCGATGGTGAGCATGAAACTGGATTTCCTTGGCTACGGCCCTTGACGGGCCTGTTGCGCGGTCATCACGGACCGACCCTTTCAGGGCCGGCCCGCATTTCGACCTAACCCGGCACGCGGCGAATCTTGGCGCCGAGCAACTGCAGTTTTTCTTCGATGCACTCGTAACCACGGTCGATGTGGTAGATGCGGTCGATCAGGGTATCGCCCTCTGCCACCAGACCGGCAATCACCAGGCTGGCGGAAGCGCGCAGGTCGGTCGCCATGACCGGTGCGCCCTTGAGCTTCGGCACGCCGGTAACGATGGCGGTGTTGCCTTCCACCAGGATCTGAGCGCCCATGCGATTCATTTCGTAGACGTGCATGAAGCGGTTTTCAAATACGGTCTCGATCACCGCACCGGTGCCTTCGGCAACGGCGTTCATGGAGATGAACTGGGCCTGCATGTCGGTGGGGAACGCCGGGTACGGCGCAGTGCGCACGTTGACCGCTTTCGGGCGATTGCCCTTCATGTCCAGCTCGATCCAGTTGTTGCCGGTGTTGATGTGTGCACCGGCCTCTTCCAGCTTCTGGAGCACGGCTTCGAGGATGGTCGGATCAGTGTCCTTGAGCTTGACGCGGCCACCAGTTGCGGCAGCTGCCACCAGGTAGGTACCGGTTTCGATACGGTCGGGCATCACGTTGTAGCGCGCACCGCCAAGGCGTTTCACGCCGTCGATGGTGATGGTGTCGGTACCCGCACCCTGGATCTGCGCGCCCATGGCGATCAGGCAGTTGGCCAGGTCAACCACTTCCGGCTCGCGGGCAGCGTTCTGCAGAACGGTACGGCCGTTGGCCAGCGCTGCAGCCATCATGATGTTCTCGGTACCGGTCACACTGACCGTATCGAAGAAGAAGTTGGCGCCACGCAGGCCGCCGGCCGGAGCCTTGGCCTTGATGTAACCACCCTCGACGTCGATCTTCGCGCCCATGGCCTCGAGGCCGCGGATGTGAAGGTCAACCGGACGCGAACCAATGGCACAGCCACCGGGAAGCGCTACTTCGGCTTCACCAAAGCGAGCCACCATCGGACCAAGCACCAGGATGGAAGCGCGCATGGTCTTGACCAGCTCGTAGGGCGCGACCAGGGTCTTGATACTGCTGGCGTCGACTTCAACGGCCAGCTTCTCGTCGATCACTGGCTGCACGCCCATGCGACCGAAAAGTTCGATCATGGTGGTGATGTCGTGCAGGTGCGGAAGGTTAGCTACGGTGACTGGGGTATCAGCCAGCAAGGTAGCGGCCAGGATCGGCAACGCAGAGTTCTTGGCGCCGGAAATGCGGATCTCGCCATCGAGGCGTTGACCGCCGGTAATAATCAGTTTGTCCATTGCTCTCTCGAAAGCTGGGCTCAGGAACGCTCGGCCCAATCGGCCTGGCTGAAGAATTTCATGGTGACAGCGTGGATGCTGCCATCAGCGATCCAGGCGTTCAGGTGGGCGTATACCTGTTGCTGACGCTTCACCGGGCTCAGGCCGGCCAGCTCGTCGCTGATCAGGTTCAACTGGAAGTTGCAGCCTTCCCCTTCAACTTCCACCTGGGTACCTGGCAGTTTCGCCTCCAGGAGGCTTTTCACTTCTACGGCCTGCATGCTCAACCTCAATCGGCGCCCAACGCGCGCGGGTCGGCCATGATACAAAAAAGCCCTCTGCCTGCGAACCCCGCGCGCGCGGGGCCAGACGGAGGGCGGTTTGATCGAATCAAGCCTCCAGCGGCAGTAGCTCGGTCAATCCGGAGACGTCGGCAATCTGCCGCATGTCTTCTGGCACTCCACGTACCGTTAACGACTTACCGGAAGCGCTGGAATCGCGCATGAAAGCCAGCAGCAGCGCGAGGCCGACACTGCTGGTCTTCTCTACCGCGGAGCAGTCCAGCAGCACGGAGGCGGCGCTGCTCGTCTGGATCAGCCGCCTCCCGTCTTCGCGCAGTTGCGGTCCGGTGCTGTAATCGAGCACGCCAACCAGGCGCAACTCGCCCGGAGCTGCCTGTTCGATACGGGCCTCGCTCATTGACCGCCCGCCTGCTTGGCTTCTTCAGACTGTTTGGCCTTGGCAACCACTTCGGCCCAACCATTGATGGTCTTGTCGAGGTCGTTACCATTGCGCTGCATGGTGTCGGCGAACTGGTCGCGGAACAGCTTGCCGATGTTGATGCCGTTGATGATCACGTTGCGCAGCATCCACTGCCCATTGACGTTCACCATGGTGTAGGAAACCGGGTAGACGGTGCCTTTGCTGTCTTTGACCTCCATGCCGACGCTGGTGCGCTCAGGATCTTCCTGCTTGGCCGGCAGTACACGAATTTCCTGGTTGTCGTACTCCAGCAGGGCATTGCCGTAGAACTGGATCAGGCTGCGTTTGAAATTATCCTGGAAGCGCGTCATCTGCTCAGGAGTAGCCTTGCGCGAGTACTTCACGGTCATGATGCTGCGGGAGATGCCATCGGCATCCACCACTGGACCAAGAATGCCGTTCAGGGCCTCGTAGAACGCGTTCGGGTCGCTGCGATATTGCTCTTTATTGGCCCTCAGGTCGGCCAGCAGTTGGTCGGTGGTTTGCTGCACCACATCGCGCGCGCTCGGCGCAGCGGTGGCCAGCAGAGGCAGGGCCGCCAGCAGGACCAGCAGGCCGTTACGCAGGGCATTGATCATGTTTCGCATCCTCATTTGCTCTCTTTGTTGACCGAGTTCAGCAGGAACTTGCCGATCAGGTCTTCCAACACCAGGGCCGACTGGGTGTCACGGATGGTTCCGCCATCCTTGAGCAGTTCCTCGTCGCCGCCGACGCTGATGCCAATGTACTTTTCACCCAGCAGGCCGGCCGTGAGGATGGACGCGGTGGAGTCCGCAGGCAGGTTGTCCACACGCTTTTCGACTTCCATCGTGACGCGGCCGGTGTAGCTGTCGCGATCCAGATCGATCGCTGTAACCTTGCCGATGGTGACACCGGCCATGGTTACCTTTGCTCTGACAGTCAAACCGGCAATATTGTCGAAATGCGCGTAAAGCTTATAGGTGTCATCGCTGACGCCGTAGGACAGGCCGCTGACCCGCAAAGCCAGAAGCAGCAAGGCCAACAGACCGGCCAGGAGGAACAGGCCGACACCAATCTCCAAGGTGCGGATTTGCATCAGAAATCTCCAAACATCAAGGCGGTCAGGATGAAGTCCAGCCCCAGCACGGCGAGCGAGGCATAGACCACGGTTTTAGTCGTAGCGCGGCTGATCCCTTCCGAGGTCGGCTCGCAGTCATACCCTTGGAACACGGCGATCCAGGTCACCACGAAGGCGAATACGACGCTCTTGATCACGCCGTTCAGCACATCCTCGGTGAATTGCACACTGTTCTGCATATTGGCCCAGAAAGAGCCCTCATAGACGCCCAGCCAGTCCACGGCCACCATGGCGCCACCCCAGATGCCCACGACGCTGAAGATCATCGCCAGCAGCGGCATCGAGATAAAGCCGGCCCAGAGCCGGGGGGCGATGATGTACTTGAGCGGGTCGACGCCGATCATTTCCAGGCTTGAGAGCTGCTCGGTGGATTTCATGTTGCCGATCTCGGCGGTCAGCGCGGAGCCAGCCCGACCAGCGAAGAGCAGGCCGGTCACTACTGGACCAAGCTCACGCAGCAGCGTCAGCGCCACCATCTGGCCGACTGCCTGCTCTGAACCGTAGTCGACCAGGATGTTGTATCCCTGCAGGGCCAACACCATGCCGATGAAAACGCCGGAAACGACGATGATCGCCAGCGACATCACGCCGACGGCATAGAGCTGCTTGACCAGCAACTGAAAGCCATTGCCAACGCCAGTGCGGCCGAACAGGGCATGCAACAGGAACAGTGTGGAGCGCCCAAGCGCTTCCAGCACGTCCAGACCGGAACGCCCGAGCAGGCGAACGCGCTCGAGCAAGGACTTCTTGCGCATCAGCGCCCCCCCAGCAAGTCTTTGCGGTAATCAGGTGCCGGGAAATGGAAGGGCACCGGTCCATCCGGAATGCCTTTCATGAACTGGCGGATACGCGGGTTATCGGAATTCATCAGCTCGTCCGGAGTTCCCTGCCCCAGCACCTGCGCATCACCCACCACATAGATGTAGTCAGCAATGCTGGCGGTTTCCGCCAGATCGTGGGAAACCACGATGCTGGTGATACCGAGTGCATCGTTAAGCAGGCGAATCAAGCGCACCAGAACCCCCATGGCAATGGGGTCCTGACCGACGAACGGTTCGTCATACATCAGGATCTGAGGATCGAGCGCAATTGCGCGCGCCAGCGCCACGCGCCGCTTCATGCCGCCAGACAACTCGTCCGGCATCAGTTCGATGGCGCCGCGCAGGCCCACTGCCTGAAGTTTCAGCAAGACAATGTCACGAATCATTTCCTCAGGCAGCTTGGTGTGCACCCGCAAAGGAAACGCGACGTTCTCGAAGACATCCAGATCGGTGAACAACGCACCGCTCTGGAACAGCACGCCAAACTGCTTGCGCATGTCGAACAGGTCGGCGCGTGAGAGCTTGGGCAGATTCTGACCGTTGACCCAGACTTCGCCACTCGCGGGCTTGAGCTGGGCAGCAATCAGGCGCAGTAGCGTGGTCTTGCCGCAGCCGGAAGGCCCCATGATGCCGGTAACCTTGCCGCGCGGGATACGAATATCGACGTCTTGGAAAATGCTGCGCGCGCCACGATTGAAGGTAACCCCCTTCAACTCGACGGCGTAGGTGTTTTCGGCACTCATCTAGACTCCTTGCGATACAGCCTCCCTGGAAGACGACGCGCCCCAACGCAAGGACACTCCGCTCAGAACGGGCCGAACAGGGCGCGAACTATATCACCGCGGCCTTGCGCCTCCCAAGGCCACGCTAGCGTCTGTTCAGCTTTGCGACAGCTTCGACGCCATTGACGCGTGAGCTAAATCACCTTTATCGCTATAATCGGCGCCTTTTCCCCCGGCCACTGCATGCCCATGAGCCAATCCAGCGATCTCATCAAGTCCGCACAACGCACTATCCAGCTCGAACGCGAGGCGATCGACGCCCTTATGCCACGCATCGACGCAGATTTCGTTCGCGCCTGCGAACTCATCCTGGATTGCAAGGGACGCGTAGTGGTGGTGGGTATGGGCAAGTCCGGACATGTCGGGAACAAGATTGCTGCCACCCTGGCCAGCACCGGCACCCCATCCTTCTTTGTTCACCCGGCCGAGGCCAGCCATGGCGACATGGGCATGATCACCCGTGAAGACGTGGTCCTGGCGCTCTCCAATTCCGGCTCGACTGCCGAAATCGTCACGCTGCTGCCGCTGATCAAGCGCCTGGGAATCACCCTGATCAGCCTCACTGGCAATCCGGACTCGCCCCTGGCCAAAGCCGCAGCTGCGAATCTGGATGCTCGAGTAGGCCAGGAAGCCTGCCCACTGAACCTGGCTCCCACATCGTCCACCACTGCGGCGCTGGTCCTGGGTGACGCTCTGGCCATCGCCCTGTTGGAAGCCCGTGGTTTCACCGCCGAAGACTTCGCCTTCTCTCATCCGGGCGGCGCGCTTGGCCGTCGCCTCCTGCTCAAGGTGGAGAACATCATGCACAGCGGCGAAAGCCTGCCCAGCGTCGCCCGCGGTACGCCGCTGCGCGAAGCCCTGCTGGAAATGACACGCAAGGGCCTGGGCATGACCGCGGTGGTGGAAAGTGACGGCCACCTCGCCGGCATCTTCACCGACGGCGACCTGCGCCGCACTTTGGACAAAGGTGTCGATGTGCGCCAGGCCAGCATCGACGACGTCATGACGGTGCACGGCAAGACCGTACGCCCCGACATGCTTGCAGCCGAAGCGCTGAAGATCATGGACGACCACAAGATCAACGTGCTGGTTGTGGTCGATGAAGACGACCGCCCCATCGGCGCCCTGCATATCCATGACATGACCCGCGCCGGAGTGATCTGATGAGCAATGAACTCCTCACTCGTGCCAAGGCCGTTCGCCTGGCCGTGTTCGACGTGGACGGCGTGCTGACCGACGGCCGCCTCTACTTCCTACCCGGCGGCGGAGAATTCAAGACCTTCAACACCCTCGACGGCCAAGGCATCAAGATGCTGATGAATGCTGGCGTGCGCACTGCCATCATCAGCGGCCGCCAGTCGGAGGTTGTCGAGCGTCGCGCACAGAACCTCGGCATACAGCATCTGTTCCAGGGGCGCGAAGACAAACTGGCTGTCCTCGACGGCCTGCTCGCGGAACTGGGGTTGAATTATGATCAGGTCGCCTACCTCGGTGACGACCTTCCCGACCTACCGGTGATTCGCCGTGTCGGCCTGGGCATGGCCGTGGCCAACGCCGATGCTTTCGTCCGCCAGCATGCCCATGGCATCACCCAGGCACGTGGCGGCGAAGGCGCAGCCCGTGAGTTCTGCGAACTCATACTGCGCGCCCAGGGCAGCCTGGAAGCGGCGCAAGCTGCTTATCTCTGAGGTTTTTCATGCCAAAGAACATCCGCCTTGCGCTGATCCTGACCCCGATCGCGGCGCTACTCATCGCTCTGGGGTACTGGAATATCCGTCCCGAAAGCTTCATGGACCGGACAGCAGCCACAGGCAACGACAACGCCATCGATTTCTACGTGGAAAATGGCAAGAGCACCCAGTTCCAGGAAGATGGCAAGCTCCACTACGAAATGACCGCGACCCACCTCGAACATATAAAGGCCACTGATGTCACACTGCTGACCAATCCGGACCTGCTCCTGCATCGCGGCACCGCATACCCCTGGCACGTACAAAGCGAGCGAGGCGAAGTCGGCCCTGAAGGCAAGCAGGTCGAACTGATCGACAAGGTCCGGGTGGCGCGCACCGACGGCAAGGGGCGCCCGACCATCCTGACCACTAGCCGCCTGACCGTGTTCCCTGACGAGGAATATGCGCAGACCCAGCAAGCCGTTAGAATCGACGCGGCCAATGGGGTGACCACGGCACAAGGAATGAAAGCGTACTTGAATGACAGCAGGATGATCCTGCAGTCCAACGTAAGAGGCCAGCATGAGGTTCGTTAAAACCCTCCCCCTGTTGCTCAGCCTGGGTACCGCACTCGGAAGTGCTGCCGCCTGGGCCTTGCCCACGGACCGCGATCAACCGATTCGCGTCCAGGCCGACAGCGCCGAGCTCGATGACAAGCAGGGCGTCGCGGTCTACCGCGGCAACGTCGTGATCACCCAGGGAACCCTGAAGATCACCGGCGATACCGTCACCATTACCCAGGACGCGAATGGCGATGTCGAGGTCTTCACCTCGGTCGGCAAGCCCGCTTACTACGAACAGAAGCCTGCGGTGGACAAGGAAATAGTCAAGGCCTATGGCCTGACCATCCAGTACTTCGCGGCCAACGAGCGCATCATTCTGCTCGACCAGGCCAAGGTGGTTCAGGAAGGCAACACCTTCGAAGGCGAGAAGATCGTCTATGACACCCAGCGCCAGATCGTCAACGCAGGCCGCGCTACCGGCAATAACGTGACCACTCCGCGTCCGCGAATCGACATGGTCATCCAGCCGAAGAAGAAAGAGCAGAAAGCACAGTAATGGCGACTCTCAAAGCCCAGCATCTGGCCAAGAGCTACAAGAGCCGCCAGGTGGTCCGCGATGTCAGCCTGTCGATCGACAGCGGACAAATCGTTGGCCTTCTCGGCCCCAACGGTGCCGGCAAGACCACCTGCTTCTACATGATTGTCGGCTTGGTCCAGGCCGACCAGGGCCGCGTCCTGATCGACCAGCAGGACGTCACCCATCAGCCCATGCATGGCCGCGCCCGTGCGGGCATCGGCTACCTGCCGCAGGAAGCCTCGATCTTCCGCAAGCTCAGCGTGGCGGACAACATCATGGCGATCCTCGAGACCCGCAAGGACCTCGACCGCGCCACGCGCCGCAAGGAGCTGGAAAGCCTGCTGCAGGAGTTCCACATCAGCCACATTCGCGACAGTCTCGGCATGAGCCTGTCAGGCGGTGAGCGCCGTCGGGTGGAAATCGCCCGGGCGCTGGCTACCTCCCCGAAATTCATCCTGCTGGACGAACCGTTCGCCGGCGTGGACCCGATTTCCGTGGGCGATATCAAGCAGATCATCCATCATCTCAAGGCCAAGGGAATCGGTGTGCTCATCACCGACCACAACGTCCGTGAAACGCTGGACATCTGCGAGACCGCCTACATTGTCAGTGACGGACAACTGATTGCCGAGGGTAGTGCGGAAGCCATCCTGGCCAACCAGCTGGTGAAGGAAGTCTATCTGGGCCACGAGTTCCGCCTGTAGCCTCCCGCGACATCTCCTACAAGATGGGTTGCGCGAGCTAGGAAAATCCTTCAAGGTCAGGCATATAATTTGCTTCCTGGTGGCGCTTCGGCGCCCTGTTGTGGATGGCGCGTGAGCGCCGGCGAATCAAGGTGCTAAGCCCTCTGCCATGAAACCATCGCTAGTCCTTAAGATGGGCCAGCAGCTGACGATGACCCCTCAGCTGCAACAGGCCATCCGCCTACTCCAACTCTCCACCCTGGACCTCCAGCAGGAGATCCAGGAAGCACTGGAGTCCAATCCCATGCTTGAGCGGCAGGAGGATGGCGACGATTTCGACACCTCCGACCCGATGGCCGAAGGCGACCAACTGCCTAACACGAGTAGCCAGGAAGCCAGCTTCCAGGAGTCCAGCGTCGAAACCAATGCCGAAGCCATGGAAGATGGCGAATGGCACGAACGCATTCCCAGCGAACTCCCTGTCGATACGGCCTGGGAAGATGTCTACCAGACCAGCGCCAGCAGCCTGCCGAGCAACGATGACGACGAGTGGGATTTCACCTCGCGCACCTCGGTCGGTGAAAGCCTGCAGAGCCACCTGCTCTGGCAGCTGAACCTGGCCCCCATGTCAGACACCGACCGCCTGATTGGTGTCACCCTCATCGACTGCATCAATAACGACGGTTACCTCGAAGAGACGCTGGCAGAGATAGTCGAGGCCTTCGACCCCGAGCTCGGTATCGAGCTGGACGAAGTCGAAGTCGTCCTTCATCGCATCCAACAGTTCGAGCCCGCAGGCATCGGTGCCCGCGACCTGCGCGAATGCCTGATCCTGCAACTTCGCCAGCTGCCTCCGGGCACCCCGTGGCTGACCGAGGCCCAACGTCTGGCTGGTGACTTCCTAGACCTGCTCGGCAGCCGTGACTACAGCCAGTTGATGCGGCGCATGAAGGTCAAGGAAGACGAACTGCGCCAGATCATCGAACTGATTCAGGCCCTGAATCCACGTCCCGGCTCGCAGATCGAAGCCAGCGAACCCGAGTACGTCGTACCCGACGTGATCGTCCGCAAGCACAACGAACGCTGGCTGGTTGAGCTAAACCAGGAAGCCGTACCGCGCCTGCGGGTCAATCCGCACTACGCGGGTTTCGTTCGTCGCGCCGATTCCAGCGCCGACAACACCTTCATGCGCAATCAGCTTCAGGAGGCTCGCTGGTTCATCAAGAGCCTGCAGAGCCGAAACGAGACTCTGATGAAGGTCGCCACCCAGATCGTCGAGCACCAGCGCGGCTTCCTGGAGTATGGCGAAGAGGCGATGAAACCCCTGGTCCTGCATGACATCGCCGAAGCCGTAGGTATGCACGAGTCCACAATCTCGCGCGTGACTACCCAGAAATACATGCACACTCCCCGCGGAATCTACGAGCTGAAGTACTTTTTCTCCAGCCACGTAAGCACCTCGGAAGGCGGTGAATGTTCGTCTACCGCGATCCGCGCAATCATCAAGAAACTGGTCGCAGCGGAAAATCCGAAAAAGCCGTTGAGCGACAGCAAGATCGCTGGTTTACTGGAGGCACAGGGCATTCAAGTGGCCCGTCGCACAGTAGCCAAGTATCGCGAATCCCTTGGGATAGCGCCTTCCAGCGAGCGGAAGCGACTGATGTGACGCGGAAATTGACCCACGCCAAAGTGTTCCGGTGGCAGGCCCGTTAGCCTGTCTCTTATACACGGGCAATAAGGAGAAAGCGGTATGCAAGTCAACATCAGTGGACATCAACTGGATGTGACCGACGCCCTGCGCGATTATGTCGGCGAGAAACTTGGCCGGCTCGAGCGCCACTTCGACAAGATCACCAATGTGCAAGTCATCATGGAGGTCGAGAAACTGAAACAAAAGATCGAAGCCACCTTGCACATCGCCGGCGGGGAGGTCGTGGCCAATGCGGAACATGAAGACATGTACGCCGCCATCGATCTGCTCACCGACAAACTTGACCGCCAACTGATCAAACACAAGGAAAAGCAGTTGAATCGCCAGCAGGGCGCTACGGCCCGCTGACACTCTTCCCCCTCCTATGATTCGACTCGAGCAAATCCTGACCCCCGGCCGTTCCCTGGTGAACGTGCCGGGCGGCAGCAAAAAGCGTGTACTGGAACAGATTGCCAAGCTGGTTTCCCGTGACCTCCCCGACCTCGATAACCAGGATATTTTCGAAAGCCTGGTAGCCCGGGAGAAGCTCGGTTCCACCGGTTTCGGCAACGGCATCGCCATTCCCCACTGTCGCCTCATCGGCTGCATCGCGCCCATAAGCGCCGTGCTGCGCCTTGACGCGCCAGTTGATTTCGACGCCATCGACGGTGCTCCGGTTGACCTGCTGTTTGTCCTGCTGGTCCCGGAAGCTGCCACCGATGAGCACCTTGAATTGCTCCGACAGATAGCCAGCATGCTTGACCGCAGCGATGTGCGCGAGCGTCTGCGCCAGGCTCCCGACAGCACCAGCCTCTACCAGGTAGTGGTGGACGTGCAGAGCGGACGCTAGGGCTTCATCATGCGCCTGATCATCGTCAGCGGCCGCTCCGGGTCGGGCAAGAGCACCGCCCTCGATGTTCTCGAGGACCACGGTTACTACTGTATCGACAACCTTCCTGCCGCCCTGCTTCCCGAGCTGGCCGAACGGGCACTGTTGCACACCGAACTGCTGCAACCCCAGGTGGCTGTATCCATCGACGCGCGCAACCTGCCCAGTCAGTTGCAACGTTTCCCCGAGCTGCTCGTCGAGGCTCGCAATCGTCACATCAAATGCGACGTGCTTTACCTCGACGCCGAACACGACACTCTTCTCAAACGCTTCTCCGAAACACGCCGGCGCCATCCACTGACCAATGACAATCGCTCCCTGGCCGAAGCCATCCGGGACGAAGAACTGCTGTTGGCGCCCATCGCCGATCTCGCCGACCTGAAGATCGACACCACGCATCTCAATCTTTACCAGCTGCGTGACAGCATCAAGCTACGCCTACTCAATCAACCCGAGCCCGGTACGGCCTTCCTGATCGAGTCATTCGGCTTCAAGCGTGGCATGCCTGTGGATGCCGACCTGGTGTTCGATGTGCGCTGCCTGCCCAACCCCTACTGGAAGCCGGAGTTGCGCGACCATTCGGGGCTTGATTCGGTGGTCGAAGAATATCTCGCAGGCCAACCGGATGTGGAGGAGATGTATCAGGATATCCACAGCTATCTGAGTAAATGGCTACCGCGCTTTGCCGCCAGTAACAGGGCCTATGTCACTATTGCCATTGGCTGCACCGGTGGGCACCACCGCTCGGTGTACATTGCCAATCGCCTGGGGGCGGCACTGAAACCCAGCTTGAAGAATGTCCAGGTTCGCCACCGCGACCTCAGTTAGAAGGATTGGAAACGCGATGCCCGCCTGCGAGATCACAATCATCAACAAGCTTGGCCTGCACGCCCGGGCAGCGGCTAAGTTCGTCGGCGTGGCCGGTCGTTATCCCTGCCAGATTCGCGTGGGTCGCACATCGGAAAGCCTGGTGGACGGGAAAAGCATCATGGCGGTAATGATGCTCGCCGCAGGTAAAGGCACCCCCATCCACCTGCATACCGAAGGCGAGCAAGATGACGACGCCCTCAATGCCCTGATCGAGCTGATCAACAACAAGTTCGACGAAGGCGAGTAATTCCCTCCCTGCCCCCGCTCAGGCTCCCACCAACAAGAAGCAAGGCACGATTCACCTACCGCCGTTAGGCCAGCGCAGTATCCAGCACCATCATCAGGCAGAAGCCCGCAGCCAGACCCAGGCTGGCAGCTGTCTCATGCCCTTTTCGGTGAGACTCGGGGATGATCTCCTGGACTACGGCGAAGAGCATCGCGCCTGCGGCAAGGGCCAATCCCCAGGGCAATGACAGCACCGAAACCTGGACCAACCAGGCACAGAGCACTGCGAATAGCGGCTCCACCAGGCCAGACGCAGCGCCGATCAGTAGCGCGCGGCCTCGCGACATACGCAACCGGCGAGTAAAAGGGAAATAATCAGTCCTTCCGGAATATCTTGCAGTGCATTTCCCAGGGCCAGGCTATCGGCACCCGCCAGCCCCGCCCCTGCTGCGACTCCGACGGCCATTCCTTCTGGAATGTTGTGTAGCACGATCGCGATAACGAAAAGCAGCACGCGCGGCGTGATGATCACCCGCTTGCCCTGACCATCTAACTCCAACCGCGGCTGCGGCAGCACCTTGCCAAGACCGAACAGGCCGCGCCCAGTAGCAGACCGAAGCTCATCAGTGCACCCGCCGCCCACTTCAAGAACCCCAGTTCCCCTGCGGCTGCCAGCCCAGGCATCAGCAGGGAAAACACGGTGGCGGCGAGCATGACCCCAGCCCCAAAGCCCATCAGACTATCGGAAAGCCATCCGGAGATACTGCGCAGGAAAAGCACCAGCAGTGCCCCCAGTGCCGTTCCCAGCGCACAAAGCGAACCGGCGCGCAGCGCCTGCCAGAGATGCGCCTCCAGCAACAGACGCAAGGCAATCGACGCCTGCATCAACAGGATCGAGAGGCCAGCCAGCACCACCAGCGCGCTAATGAACAGACGGACTGAACGGCAGCCGGAAATCAGAAAAATCTGCATGCTGGACCTTGTTGAAGTTCATAGATGCTAACGAAGGCGCGCCCTTCGTCCACCAAGTGGTTCAGATCAGGGCCTGCCGGTAGCGCTGACCAAACTCAGCCCAATCAACGACGTTGTAGACGGCGCCGATGTAGTCAGGCCTGTGATTCTGGTAGCGCAGGTAATGGGCATGCTCCTGGACGTCCAGCCCCAGGATCGGTGTGTTTCCCTGCATCAAGGGACTGTCCTGGTTGGCCGAACTTTCCACCAGCAGATGCCCCGTCCTGGCCACGCTCAAGTGGAGAAGTGGCCCGGCATCGCAGGCGCATTACTTCCAACGCCGGGCAACCGGTCGGTGCGAGGGGAGGCGCCGTATTCACTGATGAATTCGAGCAGACTCGTGTAGTAGTGCGGCTATGGCGCAGCGCCGCTTCGCCCTGGGAGTCGGGCAGACCGACATCGCCAATCGCGCCGAGCAGGTTGTGTGCAATTACCGGTAGCATCACGTCCAGCTCGTAGTTGCCGGACTGCCCGGCAATTGCGATCGCGGCGTCCTTGCCGATCACCTCTGCGGTAACCATTTCGATCGCTTCGGGAGTTACCGGGTTGGCCTTGCCAGGCATGATCGAAGAGCCGGGCGGGAGCGCCTCGAGCTCAATCTCGGCAAGGCCCGCCAGGGAACCGGAGATGCAGCGCAGGTCGTTGGCGATCTTCATCAGCGATACGGCAGTGGTCTTCAGGGCCCCGGACAGCGTTACTGCCGCGTCCTGCGAACCGATCAGTGCGAAGAAATTTCGGCCCGGAGTGAACGGCTGACCGGTCAACTCGCTCAGTTCACGGCAGAACGTCTCGGCGAAACGCGGGTGAGCATTGATACCAGTCCCCACGGCGGTCCCGCCTTGGGCCAGTTGCTGGAGCGCCGGCTGCAGGTTCCGCAGATGCTCGATATTGGCCTGAATCTGCTGCGCCCGGCCATTGAGCACCTGCCACATACGCACCGGAATAGGCGCCAGGCCGGAGCCGGCTACCGTGGAAGTGGCGCGGAGTCATGGCGACGCGGGCATCGAGTTGGTCAATCATGACCACTTGAATGCAGAGGGATGCAAGCCGCCCTGACGGACTGCGGTGCGGCCGCAAACGAAAACGCGCCCTGGCAGGCGCGTCTCTAGGGGGATGGAGCGGCTGGATCAACTGCCGGCTACGGTCATTCGCTCAATAAGGACAGAGCCTGTCCGGATATTGCCGCGCAGTTCCAGATCGCTGCCCACGGCAAGGATCTGACGGAACATATCCTTGAGATTGCCGGCAATGGTCACTTCCTGCACCGGGAACTGGATTTCGCCGTTCTCTACCCAGTAACCGGCCGCACCACGGGAGTAGTCACCGGTCACCATGTTCAGCCCCTGTCCCATCAGCTCGGTCACCAGCAGGCCGCGACCCATGCGGCGCATCAGGGCTGCGAGGTCTTCCTGGCCATGGCTGACGAAGAGGTTGTGGACACCACCTGCGTTGGCAGTGCTCGGCAGCCCCAGCTTGCGTCCGGAATAGGTGCCAAGGATGTAGGACACCAGCTCGCCCTTCTCGACGAAGGGCTTGGCATAGGTCGCCAGACCATCGTTGTCGAACGCCGCACTGGCCATCGCACGCGGAATATGCGGACGCTCGTCGATGGACAGCCACTCGGGGAACAACCGTTGACCCAGCGCGCCCTCGAGGAACGACGATTTGCGATAGAGATTGCCGCCGGAAATGGCGCCGAGGAAGCTGCTGAACAAGCCGGTTGCAAGCTCAGCGGCGAACAGTACTGGCACCTCGCAGGTGGGCACCGGCCGGGCGCCAAGACGGGCTGCGGTGCGTTCGGCGGCGCGACGGCCGATGCTGGCTGGATCGGCAAGCTGACTGCCAATACGGCTGACGTCATACCAGTAGTCGCGCTGCATTTGCCCCTGCTGCTCGGCAATCATCACGCAACTCAGGCTGTGGCGGGTGCTCGCATAGCCGCCGACGAAACCATGGCTGTTGCCGTAAACCCGGCAACCCTGGTGGGTATTGAGGGTGGTGCCGTCTGCCTTGCTCACGCGCTTGTCGGTCTCGAACGCCGCAGTCTCACAGATCAGCGCCTGCTCCACCGCCTGCTCCGGGGTGATCGACCAGGGATGGTAGAGATCGAGTTCCGGCAGGTCGCGGGCCATCAGCGCCGCGTCGGCCAGGCCGGCACAATCGTCTTCGGAAGCATGCTTGGCGATGGCGAGCGCAGCGGCGACCGTTTCGCGAATCGCGTCCTCACCACTGGCCGAGGTGCTGGCCGAGCCCTTGCGCTGGCCCACGTACAGGGTGATTCCGAATCCCTGGTCACGGTTGAACTCGACCGTCTCCACCTCGCCCTGGCGAACGGTGGTGGACAGTCCCTGCTCTACTGAAACAGCCACCTCGCAGCCGCTGGCGCCCTGGCGCCGGGCCTCGGCGAGGATGCGTTCGACCCGCGCCTGCAGTTCCGGCAATGCCTCCGGGCCGACCACTTCTACTTCACTCATAGCCACTCCAGTTCAAATATTGTTCGACGCGGCAGGCGCAACCCGGCGCCTCACCGCATTTACCGCACTCCAGCGGCGCCAGCCGGGCCGGACAACGCGGCCCCGACTGGTTATCATGGCGGCGTTTCCCATTGGACCACCCCCATGTCTGAATTTTTCGACGACGACTTCTCCGGAGAGAAGAGCAAAACCCAGGTCAAACGCGAACTGCATGCCCTGCAGGAACTCGGCGAGCGCCTGACTACCTTCAAGGCCGACGTGCTGGCCAAGCTGCCGCTGACCGACGCGCTGCAAAAGGCCCTGGCGGAAGCGCCGAAGCATAAGGCGCATGTCGCCCGCAAACGGCACATCCAGTACATCGGCAAGCTCATGCGCGAGCAGGACATCGAGGCCATCGTCAGCCTGATCGACCAGCTCGACAGCTCCACCCGTGAGTACAACGAACGCTTCCACGCGCTGGAGCGCTGGCGCGACCGCCTGATCGAGGGTGGCGATGCCGCCCTGGAAAGCTTCGTCGCCGACTACCCGGAAACCGACCGCCAGCACCTGCGCGGCCTGATCCGTCATGCCCAGCACGAAGCGGCCCACAACAAGCCACCGGCCGCAGCGCGCAAGGTGTTCAAGTACATCCGCGACCTGGACGAAGCCAAGCGCGGATTGCGCTGATCCTCTTGGGGGCCGCCATCAGGCCCCCGTCCCACCGACCGTAATCGCATCGATCTTCAACGTCGGTTGACCTACGCCAACGGGCACCGATTGCCCGTCCTTGCCGCAGGTACCCACGCCGCTGTCCAGTGCCAGGTCATTGCCGACCATGGACACCCGGCTCATCGCCTCCGGACCATTACCGATCAGGGTGGCGCCTTTCACCGGTGCAGTGATCTTGCCGTTCTCGATCAGGTAGGCCTCGCTGGTGGAGAAGACGAACTTGCCACTGGTGATATCCACCTGACCTCCTCCCAGGTTCGCGCAGTAGATGCCGCGTTCCACCGATTCGATAATCTCCTGAGGATCGCTCTTGCCGGCCAGCATGTAAGTGTTGGTCATGCGCGGCATCGGCAGGTGCGCATAGGACTCACGGCGGCCGTTGCCGGTACGCGCCACCTTCATCAGGCGGGCGTTGAGCTTGTCCTGCATGTAACCCTTGAGCACGCCGTTCTCGATCAGCGTGGTGCACTGGGTCGGAGTGCCTTCGTCGTCGACGCTGAGGGATCCGCGGCGATAAGCCAGGGTGCCGTCGTCAACAATGGTGCAAAGGCTGGAGGCGACCTTCTCGCCGATACGACCGCTATAGGCCGAGCTGCCCTTGCGATTGAAATCGCCTTCAAGACCATGGCCCACGGCTTCGTGCAACAGAACACCGGACCAGCCTGCGCCCATCACCACCGGCAGGGTGCCCGCCGGCGCCGGAATGGCTTCCAGGTTGACCAGTGCCTGACGTAGCGCCTCACGCGCATAGCCCATGGCACGATCTTCCTGCAGGAAGTAACGGTAGTCGGTACGCCCGCCACCGCCGTGGCCACCGCGCTCGCGACGACCATTCTGCTCAACGATGACACTGACGTTGAAACGCACCAGCGGGCGGATATCTGCGCCCAGGCTGCCGTCACTGGCGGCGATCAGGATACGTTCCCAGACGCCGGCCATGCTCACGGTGACCTGCTTGATTCGCGGGTCCAGCGCGCGGGTGGCGACGTCCACCTGCTTCAGCAGCTCAACTTTCTCGGCACGGCTGATCACATCGAGCGGGCTGCTGGAATCGTAGAGCCGGGTGATCTGAGGGCTGGCGAAGGCCTGAACCCGGCCCGCCTGGCCGGCGCGGGAAATCGAGCGCGCGGCACGCGCGGCCTGACGCAAAGCATCGGCGGTGATGGCATTGCTGTAGGCGAAGCCGGTCTTCTCACCGGACTGAGCGCGCACGCCAACGCCTTGATCAAGATGGAAACTGCCTTCCTTGACGATGCCGTCTTCAAGCACCCAGGACTCGGAAATCTGCCCCTGGAAGTAGAGATCAGCGGCATCGATGCCGGGGCCGGCAAGTTCACCGAGGATCTCCGGCAACTGCTCGATGCTGAGGTCGCCAGGCGCCAGCAGATGCTCGCTGACGGATAACAAGAGGTCGCTCATAACTTCTCCGTACGCGCCGGCCCAGGTGTGGCCGGCGTAATGAATCTTCTGTGGGTGCTCACGGGCATGCGCTGCCTGATCCCCGCCTGCTCCTCAGCGTCGCGCTCCGCGATTAGCACAGCCTCGCCAGTGGCTTTCTCGGCCAGTACCCGGCCCCAGGGATCGACGATGGCCGAATGACCGAAGGTCTCACGTGGTCCGGGATGCACGCCGCCCTGCCCGGCTGCCAGTAGGTAGCACTGGGTTTCGATGGCGCGAGCGCGGACCAGCACCTGCCAATGAGCAGCGCCTGTGACGGCAGTAAAGGCGGCGGGTGCGCTGATCAACTCGGCCCCGGCCTCACGAAGGGCGCCATAGAGCTCGGGGAAACGCAAGTCATAGCAGACGGTCAGGCCCAGGCGGCCAACAGGGGTATCAGCCACCACCACTTGAGCCCCGTGCGCATAGTCGTCGGACTCACGATAGCGGCCGCGATTGTCGGCTACATCCACATCGAACAGATGGATCTTGTCGTACCGCGCGACCCGCTCGCCCTGTTCGTCGATCAGCAGGGAACAGGCGTTGGCCTTGTCCGCTGGCCGTCCGTCGGGTGGCAAGGGCAACGTACCGGCCACGATCCACAACTTGAGATCACGAGCCGCCTGGCGCAGCCACGGCAGGATCGGGCCCTGCCCTTCCGCTTCAGCGCGCCCCAGATCGGCGAGGTCACGACGGCCGATGGCGGCGAAGTTCTCTGGCAGCACGGCCAGGCGGGCGCCACCTTCAGCAGCCTGCTCCAGCAGGCGCCGGGCACTGGTGAGGTTGGCCAGGACATCGTCCTGGCTGACCATCTGAATTACAGCAAGGGACATCGGAATCTCCGCACAAGGCATGGGATGCATGCTAACCCAAGCCACGAAAGCTCGCCTCAACGAGACTTTTCAAATGGCTTTTCAAAGGTGATCTTGGGGTTCTTCCAGGAGCCTTCAACCTTGTATTGCACGCTGGCGAAGCGCGCCACTTTGTCACCCAGCAACTTATCCACGACGAAGAGTGCACCGCCGATGGCAGGTGCACCGACTATCAGCGCCGCCAGTGGCAGGTTGTTCGTCACCGGCAGGGTCACCAGCAACTTGGCATCGATGCGATCGGCGGCCAGGTCCATGGTGCCGTCCAGCTCCAGCCCGCTGGACGGTCCTTCAAGGGTGATCGGCTTGCGAGTGACGAAGCGCCCTTCACTTCCCACCAGTAATCCCTTTACCCGGTCATAGGCCAGGCCCTTGCCCAGCAGGTCGGAGAAGTCCAGGCGCAAGCGACGGCCGATGGAGTTGAAGTTGAGCAGGCCAAACACCCGCAATGCCTGGGCGCCACCTTCCACTTCGACGAACTGGCCATTGCGCAGGCTCGCGTCCAGGGAACCGGAGAATCGCTTCAGGCTGACCCAAGCGGGAGATCCCGGCCAGCGGCCATCGGCGTCCAGGCGGAAGCGCTCGCTGGTGGCCGACGGTGCGAAGTTCCAGGCCTTGAGCACATCAGCCAGGTTCTTGCCTTCCAGCCGCCCCTTGTACCAGGACGCACTGCCTTCGGCCGTGCCCTCCCAGCCTGCCACCCCGGAGACCTTCAGACCCTTGAGATCGAGATCCAGCTCGCTGAATGCCACGCCCGTGGAATTGGGGCGCACCTTGAACGACCAGGCGCCAAGTGGAGAATCCCCCAGCACCACCTGGCCGATACGCACATCCATCGCCGGGACCTGGTGGGGATCGATGCCCGCCAAGGGGTCGGGCCTGGCATCGGCCTCGGCATCGTTCTCGGGAGGTTTTGGAAGCCGAACTTGCTTCATGCGGATGGCAATGGGTACATCCCTGGCATCCGCCATCACTACCGTTCCCTGCATGAGGGCGCTGTCCAACCCTAGATTCCAGCCGGTACTGGAGCGATCGAGGTTTACCTTGAGGTTCTCGATACTCGTGCCAAGACCCTTGAACTGGCCAATTTCCAGGTTGGCGCTGCGCAGCATACGGGCCTTCTCGGCACCGTCCTTCGGCGTGTATTGCTTGGCCAGCGCCATCCAGGGTGCCGTGTCCAGTTCCTCGAGCCGTCCACGGATGCGCAAGCCCTTGGTGCCCGGCGCGGTCGCGGCGCCGCCTCCCAGCACCAACTCGCCACGCCCATCGTCCAGATTGCCTGCCGGCGCAGCCACGGCAAGGCTGGCGAGCCCTGCGTAGTCCAACCAGTAGCTCCGCTCATCGCCTTCCAGGGTCATGCGCCAACTGGCGTCCCGACTGTCGTCGACGGACTTGCCGAAAGGTGCAGGCAGGTCGATTGCCAGTCCCTTGAGGTTGGAATCGATGCGTAGCTGGCTGTTAGGTCCATCCAGGCTCAGGTTCAGGCTGTAGGGCAGAGTGCCCGAAGCCGGCAACGACTGAGTGACGCCGAGCCATTTGGTGAGGTCATTCAGGGCAATGCTGCTGGTCGCGAGGATTCGCGAGCGGGCCTTGCCGTTGCTCCCCTCGGCCTTGGCACTGGCGCGGACTTCACGACCGAACGCCTGGCCACGAATATCCTGAGCGCTCAACCCCGTCTCGGTGTCGTAGCGGAATCCACCCTTGAGCCGGCTGAGGGACAGCTCCGGACGGGGAATCTTCAATTGAGCATCGTGGGTAGTGAGGTCCACCACCACGTGGGGCGGATGACCTTTCTCCAATGGAATGTCCAGCTTCAGATTGCCATCGAGGGTGCCCTGCCCCTGCCAGCCGGCGAAGATGGTCGCCGTCCCCATCGGGGCTTCCTGGAGGATTTTCAGTCCATCGGTGAAGCTGCTGTCCAGCCTGGCATCCAGCTGCAGGCGCGGCACTTGACCGGGCTCGACATGGGGCACCTCGGCTTCGGCATCGCTCACCCGCGAGTCTAGAATGCGCCCGGCCGGTACCTTGATGCGCACGCCGGTATCCTCGATGAACACGTCGCCACGAGCCTCGCGCAGTACCGGCCAGCCAGGCTGATAGGCGAGCTCGGCATCATGCACCTTGAAAAACAGACTGAGGGAGCGCGCCGTCGGATCGGCCTCATGGGCCAGGGAACCCTGGTACTGGAAGAAGCCCTCATCCACTGCCCCGCCCTTGATCGCCTCCTTGAGCCATTTGGCCAGGGCCGGACTCATCCCCGGAGACAAGGTTGGCAGGTACTTCTCGGTGTAACTGGCATCGCCATCGTGCAGTCCGACGCGCAAGTCCATGTAGTCCTCGGCGTCGGGATCGCGCATGAGCCGGATCAGCATGTCTCCAGCGATGCTGCCCTCCTCACCTTCCAGCCGCATGTACGGACTGGCCAGGGTGACGGCGGTTTCGTCCAGTTTCCAGGTCAGCCGAGCATTGGCCTCTCGATAACGCCAGGCCTTGGGGAAGAGGTGATCGAGGTGCAGCGCGAAGTCGTTCGAATCGAGTCGCAATTCGCCCTGGTTGAGATCACCGGTAACGCTGCCGCTGACGTTTTCGGCCCCCGGCGCACCGTGGTAGGCGTTGATGCCGACGGCGTCCAGGTTGCTGCTGAACTCCAGGCGCTTGGCACCCTCCTGCCTGGGGCGGTAATGCAGGCTGAGGTTGCGCAGGGCACCTCGTGGCTTGAGGCCCGCCACAGCAGCTGCCGCGGCATCGGGCAGGGGTACCAGAGCATCCACCACAGGTAGAAGGGGCCCCACATCGAGACGGTCGGCAGCCAGCGACCATTCCGGTTGCTCGCCTGCCTTGTGATCGATACGCAGATGGGCCTCGCCCCAACGCTCCTTGCCAATGTTCGCGGCAACGGAGTCGAGCAGGATCTGAAAGCCTTCATCAGTGCGGGTAAAAAAGACATTCAACCCAAGATTCGCGAGGGTAACCGCCTTGCGTTCGGCATAGGCGCCGCGAATCTCCGGCGCGTGCAAACGCAGGGCGGCGCGCTGCAAGCCGCCCTTGGCCCACTCGCCCCACATCTCGCCCCCGGCTTGTAGCCGCTTCAAGCGCCACTCGTGCATGAGGCTGGCGGGCAGCCAGCGCGCCCAGTCCGTTTGCGGAAGGCTGAGATAGAGTTCGGCCTCGCTCTGCAGCCACACCTCAGCGTTGAGGCGGGTGCGCAAGCGAAGGGCCATAGGCAGCCCATCCGGTAGCGTCAGGTGGCCATCGAGGCGTTGACGACTGCCGCTTGCCTTCAGGCTGAGGCTTACATCGGTGAGGCTTAAGGGTTCGTGCCCGTAGGGCTCCAGGGTGAGCTGGCTGTTCAGCACCGAAACGTGGCCGACCTGCTTCATCAGGTCGCGAAACTGACGCGGCCCCGGCAGGGGTTTGTCGGAATTGGAAGCGATCCCCTCAAGTTGCCATTTGCCGGCCTCGTCCTGATGCAAGCCAAGCTGCACGCCGTCCAGTTCCAGGCGCGCGATCCGTGGCTGCCGCGCCAACAGGCTGCCCAGTACGTCAGGCACCAGACGGATCTGATCCAGGCGCAGGGCATTGTCGCCCTCCCCCAGCAGCACATCGTGCGCGACCAGAAGCGGTGAAAGCCCATGCCAACGGCCTTCCAGGGCACCTAGCGATACGCTCTGGCCCAACGCCGCGGATGCCTTGGCCTCCGCCTCGGCGCGGTACTCGGCCACCAGGGGCACGAGTTCGCGCCCCAGGCTGACATAGAGCGCGGCAAGCACCAGGAAAAGCGCGCAAAGCGCCAGCGACCAGCGCAGCAGGCGCATCAACCAGCGGGCGAAGGCGTCCACTCAGCGCCTCAAAGCAGGACCACGTCGTACTGTTCCTGGGAATACATCGTTTCCACCTGGAACTTGATCGGACGCCCGATGAAGGCCTCCAGATCGGCGACGTTGCCCGATTCTTCGTCCAGCAGGCGATCCACGACCTTCTGGTTCGCCAGCACCAGGTAACCTTCCGCCTGGTAGGCCCGGGCTTCGCGCAGGATCTCGCGGAAGATTTCGTAGCAGATGGTTTCCGCAGTCTTCAACAGGCCGCGTCCCTGGCAACTGACGCACGGCTCGCAGAGCACCTGGATCAGGCTCTCGCGGGTACGCTTGCGGGTCATCTGCACCAGGCCGAGCTCGGTGATGCCAATGATGTTGGTCTTGGCGTGATCGCGTTCCAGCTGTTTTTCCAGAGTGCGCAGTACCTGGCGCTGGTGTTCTTCATCTTCCATGTCGATGAAGTCAATGATGATGATTCCGCCCAGGTTGCGCAGACGCAGCTGGCGGGCGATGGCGGTGGCAGCCTCGAGGTTGGTCTTGAAGATGGTCTCTTCGAGGGTGCGGTGGCCGACGAACGCGCCGGTGTTCACGTCGATGGTAGTCATCGCCTCCGTCGGGTCGATGATCAGGTAACCGCCGGACTTCAGCAGGACTTTGCGCTCAAGGGCCTTCTGGATTTCGTCCTCGACTCCGTAGAGGTCAAAGATCGGCCGCTCGCCGGGGTAGTGCTCCAGGCGGTCGGAGATTTCCGGCATCAGTTCATCGACGAACTGGGTGATCTTCTGGAAGGTTTCGCGTGAATCGATGCGGATCTTCTCGATGCGCGGATTGACCAGGTCGCGCAGGGTCCGCAAGGCAAGGCTCAGGTCTTCGTAAATGACCGACGGTGACGAAGCGGTCTGCATCTGCGAGGAAATCTGCTCCCACAGGCGGCGAAGGTAGCGGATGTCCGCAAGAATCTCGTCGGCACGAGCTCCATCGGCAGCGGTACGCAGTATGAAGCCGCCCGCCTCCTCGATGCCCTCGGCGGCGACGCAATCGGCCACCACCTGCTTGAGGCGCTCACGCTCAGCCTCGTCTTCGATCTTCAGGGAAATGCCCACATGGCTGGTGCGCGGCATGTACACGAGGTAACGCGAAGGAATCGACAGCTGGGTGGTCAGGCGCGCGCCCTTGCTGCCGATGGGGTCCTTGGTGACCTGTACCACCAGACTCTGGCCTTCGTGGACCAGGGCACTGATGCTTTCCACCGCACTGCCTTCGCGGTTGCTGATCTCCGATGCATGGATGAAGGCGGCACGGTCCAGGCCGATGTCGACGAATGCCGCCTGCATACCCGGCAGTACCCGCACTACCTTGCCCTTGTAGATGTTGCCGACGATGCCCCTGCGCAGGGTGCGCTCGACATGCACCTCCTGCAACACGCCGTTCTCCACCACCGCCACACGCGACTCCATTGGGGTGATGTTGATCAGAATCTCTTCGCTCATGCCGTTGACCTATCCCAGGTGCTGCCAACAAGGAATGCCGAAATCGGCTAGCAACTCTGCCGTTTCCAGCAGCGGCAATCCCACTACCGCTGAATAACTGCCTTCAACGCGACTGACGAATACCGCACCCAGCCCCTGAATAGCGTAGCTGCCGGCCTTGTCGGCGGGTTCACCGCTGGCCCAATAGGTTTCCAGCTCGGCGCGCGCGATGGGACGGAAGCGCACCCGGCTCGCAACAACGCGCGCTTCGCAGCGGTTCGCATCGGCCAGGGCGATAGCGGTGAGCACCTCGTGCTCGCGGCCGGATAGCAGCTCGAGAGTCGCCAGGGCGTCGTCTCGATCCACCGGTTTGCCGAGGATGTGGCCATCCAGCACAACGGCGGTGTCCGCTCCCAACACGCAGGCGTCGCCCGGCACGGACAGGCTGGCGAGACCGGCCAGCGCTTTCTCGCGGGCCAGGCGCTCGACATAGGCCGAAGCAGCCTCGTCAGGCTGTGCGGTTTCGTCGATGGAGGCGATCAGGGTGATATGGGGAACGCCGATCTGCGCCAGCAATTCACGCCGGCGCGGCGACCCCGAAGCCAGATACAGCGTGGCCATGCGGACTTCTCCCTGTCGAGGACAGAGGCTTGCGACATGGCCGCAAGCCGATCAGTTGACGTTGAGGCGGCGACTCGTACCGCGCAGGGCGGCATATACCCAGGGCCAGAGCAACGCGCTGACCAGTGCGGGCAGCAGGAAGACCAGGGTCGGGGGACGATTACCGGTGAGGGCATTGAGCCACAGCTGCACCAGCTGGGCCAGACCGAAGACAACGAGCAGCACGAGGCACTGCTGCCACATGGGGAACATGCGCAAGCGCTGGTGCAGCGTCAGCACCAGGAAAGTGATCAGCGCGAGGATAAGGGCGTTCTGCCCAAGCAGCGTGCCGTAGAGCACGTCCTCCGCCAGCCCCAGCAGCCAGGCTGTGGTCATGCCCACGCGGTGCGGCAGGGCGAGGGTCCAGTAAGTGAGGAAGAGCGCCAGCCAGAGCGGGCGGCCGATCTCCATGAAGCTGGGGATAGGACCGACGCTGAGCACCAGGGCCAGGATCAGGCTGACCCAGATGACCCAGCCGTTGTTGGAGCGCTGGCCGACCATCAGTGACTCTCCTGGGCGTTCTGCGCGGCAGGCGGCTGGTTCGGCACTGCTGGCGAGGGCGTAGCGGCGGGAGCGGCAGGCGCTGCGGGGGGGCTGGTGACCGCTGGTGCCTGGGCTGCCGGAGCGGCCGGGGCAGGCGTGCCGCCCTGGGCAGGTTGCCCCGCGGCTTCGCGGTCGGCGGCCTCCTGGGCCTTGGCGGCCGCGTTGGCGCGCTCCTCAGGGCTGCGGGTATCGGTGAACACCAGCAGCATGTAGCGACTGCGGTTCAGTGCGGCAGTCGGGACGGCACGAACGATAGCGAAAGGCTGGCCGGAGTCATGGATGACTTCCTTGACCGTGGCTACCGGATAGCCGGCCGGGAAGCGCTGCCCGAGACCGGAGCTCACCAACAGGTCACCCTCCTTGATATCGGCCGTGTCCGCCACATGGCGCAGCTCGAGACGTTCGGGGTTTCCGGTGCCGCTGGCGATGGCGCGCAGGCCGTTGCGGTTCACCTGTACCGGAATGCTGTGGGTGATATCGGTCAGCAGCAGTACGCGAGCGGTATACGGCATCACCTCGACCACCTGCCCCATCAGCCCGCGGGCATCGAGCACCGGCTGGCCGAGGAAAACACCGTCCTTCTCGCCCTTGTCGATCAGGATGCGGTGGGTGAAGGGATTGGGGTCTACGCCGATCAACTCACCGACCAGAACCTTTTCGTCCACCAGGGCGGAGGAGTTGAGCAACTCGCGCAGGCGCACGTTCTGTTCGGTGAGGGTCGCCAGTTTCTGTAGGCGACGCTGCATCAACAGGGCTTCGGCCTTGAGTTTCTCGTTCTCGGCAATCAGCGTGCTGCGACTGGTGAACTGGTCGCTGACGCCATCCCAGGCACGCACCGGCAGGTCAGCCAACCAATAGAAAGGCGTGAGGACCAGCCCCATCTGGCTGCGCATGGGCTTGAGGGTGTCGAAACGGGCATCGACCACCATCAGCGCAGCCGAGAGCACGGCGAACACCAGAAGGCGTACGCCGAGCGAAGGTCCCTTGGTGAATAGCGGCTTGATGGCCCGCTCCTATGGCTAAGCGCTCTCCAACCTTATTCGGTGGAGAGCAGGTCCATCGCGTGGCGATCCATCATCTCCAGGGCACGGCCGCCACCACGGGCGACGCAGGTCAGCGGGTCTTCAGCGACGATCACCGGCAGGCCGGTTTCCTGGGCAAGCAGTTTGTCCAGATCACGCAGCAGCGCGCCACCACCGGTCAGTACGAGGCCGCGCTCGGCGATGTCGGAAGCGAGTTCCGGCGGAGATTGTTCCAGGGCGCTCTTCACTGCCTGGACGATGGTCGCCAGGGACTCCTGCAGGGCTTCCAGCACTTCGTTGGAGTTCAGAGTGAAGCTGCGCGGTACGCCTTCGGCCAGGTTACGGCCACGAACGTCGATCTCGCGGGTCTCGCCACCCGGGAAGGCGGTGCCGATTTCCTGCTTGATGCGCTCGGCGGTGGATTCGCCGATCAGGCTGCCGTAGTTGCGGCGCACATAGGTGACGATGGATTCATCGAAGCGGTCGCCGCCCACACGTACCGATTCGGCGTAAACCACGCCATTCAGGGAGATCAGGGCGATTTCAGTAGTACCACCACCGATGTCCACGACCATGGAGCCGCGGGCTTCTTCAACCGGCAGGCCAGCACCGATGGCGGCGGCCATGGGCTCTTCGATCAGGAAGACTTCGCGGGCGCCTGCGCCCAGGGCGGATTCACGGATGGCGCGGCGTTCCACCTGGGTGGACTTGCACGGCACGCAGATCAGGACGCGCGGGCTCGGCTGCAGGAAGCTGTTCTCGTGAACCTTGTTGATGAAGTACTGCAGCATCTTTTCGCAGACGCTGAAGTCGGCGATCACACCGTCCTTCATCGGACGGATGGCGGAAATGTTGCCAGGAGTACGGCCCAGCATGCGCTTGGCGTCGGTACCTACGGCTACCACGCTCTTCTGGTTGCCGTGGTTACGGATGGCGACCACGGAGGGCTCGTTGAGGACGATACCGCGCTCACGCACGTAAATAAGGGTATTGGCAGTGCCCAGGTCGATCGACAGATCACTGGAAAACATGCCACGCAGTTTCTTGAACATGGGAGAGGGACCCTAGGCAACGCGTGGGTAAAAAAGTGCGGCAAACTCTAACAATGACAGGGATTTTGGGCAAGGCGCCGATATGTTAAATTGCCTGTTTTTCCGGGCCAGCAAGGCCCATCATCGCGGCCTTTGACCGCCCGTTCGCAGCACCGTTCCCCGCTCGATTCCCGCACGGTCGACTGCCCACGCAGGCCGCTTCTAGTTGGAGACCCCCGATGGCGCTTGAACGCTCCGACGTGGAAAAAATCGCCCATCTCGCCCGACTGGGCCTGAACGAGGCCGATATCCCGCGTACCACCGAGACCCTGAACAACATCCTCGGCCTGATCGACGCCATGCAAGCGGTTGATACCGACGGTATCGAACCCATGGCCCACCCCCTCGACGCCACCCAGCGCCTGCGCGCCGATAGCGTCACCGAGGAAAATCGTCGCGATGCCTACCAAGCCATTGCGCCGGCCGTCGAGAACGGTCTGTACCTCGTGCCCAAAGTCATCGAATAAGGAAAGGGTTTCCCATGCATCAACTGACCCTCGCCGAGATCGCCCGCGGCCTTGCCGCCAAGGAATTCTCCGCTGAAGAGCTGACCCGCGGCCTGCTCGCGCGCATCCACCAGCTCGATCCGCAATTGAACAGCTTCATCAGCATCACCGACGAACCGGCCATCGAACAGGCGAAGGCAGCCGACGCACGGCGCTCCGCCGGTGAGCAAGGCGCCCTGCTCGGCGCGCCGATCGCCCACAAGGACCTGTTTTGCACCGAAGGCGTGCTGACCAGCTGCGCCTCGAAGATTCTCAGCGGCTTCAAGGCTCCCTACGACGCCACCGTGGTCGCCCGCCTCAAGGCCGCCGGCGCGGTCAGCCTCGGCAAGCTGAACATGGACGAGTTCGCCATGGGCTCCTCCAACGAATCCAGCCACTACGGCGCGGTGAAGAACCCCTGGGCGCTGGACCGCGTTCCCGGCGGCTCCTCTGGTGGCTCCGCCGCGGCTGTCGCCGCGCGCCTGGTGCCCGCTGCCACCGGCACCGACACTGGCGGTTCGATTCGCCAGCCGGCCGCCTTCACCAACCTCACCGGCATCAAGCCCACCTACGGCCGGGTTTCCCGCTGGGGCATGATCGCCTACGCCTCCAGCCTCGATCAGGGCGGACCGCTGGCCCGTACCGCCGAGGACTGCGCGCTGATGCTGGGCGCCATCGCCGGCTTCGATCCGAAGGACTCCACCAGCGTCGACCAGCCGGTGGATGACTACCTGGCGGGCCTGAACCAGCCGCTGGCCGGCCTGCGCATCGGCCTGCCGAAGGAGTATTTCGGTGCCGGCCTCGACAGTCGCATCGCCGACGCGGTGATGGCCGTGGTCGAAGAGCTGAAGAAGCTCGGTGCCACCGTCAAGGAAATCAGCCTGCCGAACATGCAGCACGCCATCCCGGCCTACTACGTGATCGCCCCGGCGGAAGCCTCCTCCAACCTGTCGCGTTTCGACGGCGTGCGCTTCGGCTATCGCTGCGAGAACCCGCAGAACCTGGAAGACCTGTACAAGCGCTCCCGCGCCGAAGGCTTTGGCGCCGAAGTGAAGCGTCGCATCATGGTCGGCACCTACGCCCTGTCGGCCGGCTACTACGACGCCTACTACCTGAAGGCACAGAAGATCCGCCGCCTGATCAAGAATGACTTCATCAGCGCCTTCAATGAGGTCGACGTGATCCTCGGCCCGACTACGCCGAACCCGGCCTGGAAACTCGGCGAGAAAAACAACGACCCGGTCGCACAGTACCTGGAAGATATCTACACCATCACCGCCAACCTGGCGGGCGTGCCGGGACTCTCCATGCCTGCCGGCTTCATCGATGGCCTGCCGGTCGGCGTGCAGCTGCTGGCGCCCTACTTCCAGGAAAGCCGCCTGCTCAACGTCGCCCACCAGTACCAGCAAGCGACTGACTGGCACAAACGCGCTCCGGCCGGCTTCTAAGCCATGGCAACGCCATGCGTCCTTTTCCCCTCTCCCTCCAGGGAGAGGGTGGCCCGAAGGGGCGGGAGAGGGACTGCTCAGGCACAGCAGGATTGAGGAACACCACAAATGCAATGGGAAACCGTCATCGGGCTGGAAATTCATGCCCAGCTCAGCACCCAATCGAAGATTTTCTCCGGCAGCGCCACCACCTTCGGCGCCGAGCCAAACACCCAGGCCAGCCTGGTTGACCTCGGCATGCCCGGCACCCTGCCGGTGCTGAACGCGGAAGCGGTTCGCATGGCCTGCAAGTTCGGCCTGGCCATCGACGCCGAAATCGCCGAGAAGAACGTCTTCGCCCGCAAGAACTACTTCTATCCGGATCTGCCCAAGGGCTACCAGACCAGCCAGATGGACCTGCCGATTGTCGGCAAGGGCTTCCTCGACATCACGCTGGAAGACGGCACCGTCAAGCGCATCGGTATTACCCGCGCGCACCTGGAAGAAGACGCCGGCAAGAGCCTGCATGAAGACTTCCACGGCATGAGCGGCATCGACCTGAACCGTGCCGGCACGCCGCTGCTGGAAATCGTTTCCGAGCCGGATATCCGCAGTGCCAAGGAAGCGGTGGCCTACGTCAAGGCCATCCACGCCCTGGTTCGCTACCTGGGCATCTGTGACGGCAACATGGCCGAAGGCTCCCTGCGCTGCGACTGCAACGTGTCGGTTCGCCCGAAAGGCCAGGCTGCGTTCGGCACTCGCGCCGAGATCAAGAACGTCAACTCGTTCCGCTTCATCGAAAAGGCCATCAACCACGAGATCCAGCGTCAGATCGAGCTGATCGAGGATGGTGGCAAGGTGATACAGGAAACTCGCCTGTACGACCCGAACAAGGACGAAACCCGCTCCATGCGCGGCAAGGAAGAAGCGAACGACTACCGTTACTTCCCCTGCCCCGACCTGCTGCCGGTGATGATCGAGCAGAGCTTCCTCGATGAAGTCCGCAGCCAGCTGCCGGAGCTCCCGAATCAGAAGCGCGAGCGTTTCCAGAGCGAGTTCGGCCTGTCTGCCTACGACGCCAGTGTGCTCTCCGCAAGCCGTGAAATGGCCGATTACTTCGAGGCCGTATTCAAGGCCTGCGGTGACGCCAAGCTCGCCGCGAACTGGGTAATGGTCGAACTGGCCAGCCTGCTCAACAAGGAAGGCCTGGAGATCGAGCAGTCGCCGGTTTCCGCCGAGCAGTTGGGCGGCATGATCCTGCGCATCAAGGACAACACCATCTCCGGCAAGATCGCCAAGATGGTCTTCGAAGCCATGGCCGCAGGCGAAGGTTCCGCCGACGAGATCATCGAGAAGAAAGGCCTGAAGCAGGTCACCGACAGCGGCGCCATCGAATCCATGCTGGACGAAGTGTTGGCCGCCAACGCTGCTCAGGTCGAACAGTACCGCGCCAGCGACGAAGCCAAGCGCGCGAAGATGTTCGGCTTCTTCGTCGGCCAGGCCATGAAGGCGTCCAAGGGCAAGGCCAACCCTGGCCAGGTGAACGATTTGCTCAAGAAGAAGCTCGAAGGTTGAAACACCCTTTGAGGACGCCGGGCATGCCCGGCGTTTTCTTGTCCGAGGCATGCACGATGTTTCGATCCCTGCTCTGGGTTCCCACGTTCGCTCTTGTGCTTGCTGGCTGCAGCACGAGCCCTTTCGGTAGTGGCAATGGAGAAAGCGGCCATGGCTATCGCGCCGAAGGCAAGGCGTCCTATTACGGTTCCCGGCACCATGGCAAGCGCACTGCAAGCGGCGAGCGCTTCGACCAACACGCCCTCACTGCCGCTCACCGCACCTTGCCTTTCGGTAGCCGGGTCAAGGTGACCAACCTGAACAACGACCGCACGGTGGTGGTTCGCATCAACGATCGCGGCCCACATGTCCGTGGCCGGATCATCGACCTGTCGCGCGAGGCTGCCGAACGGCTGGGCATGCTGCGGGCCGGCGTGGCACCCGTGCGCGTGGAATCCCTCGACTGACTGGAGAATCACAATGAGCGAAGAACGCAAATCCGGCCTGCAGGTGCGCCGGGAAGTCATGGGCGACGCCTTCGTCGACCGCGCCCTGGGCAATGCCACCGAGTTCACCCAACCGCTGCAGGACTTCGTCAATGAGCATGCCTGGGGCGGCGTATGGAACCGCGAAGGGCTGCCGCGCAAGACCCGCAGCCTGATTACCCTTGCTGCCCTCACCGCACTGAAGTGCCCGCAAGAACTGAAAGGCCACGTGCGGGGCGCACTGAACAATGGCTGCACGGTCGAGGAAATTCGCGAAGCGCTGCTGCACTGCGCCGTCTACGCCGGCGTTCCCGCCGCTATCGACGCCTTCCGCGCTGCCCAGGAAGTCATCGACGACTACCAGAAGGCTTGATCCCCCCTCGCCCGCTTCGAGGTTTTCATCCGGACCACCTCCAAACTGGCTCTCAGATCCAGCCCGTCCACTGCAACACGAACAGCCCGATATTGGTGGTTACCACTGCCGCCAGGGTAGTCATCACGATGATGGCCGCTGCCAGTTCGTGGTTTGCGTTCACCGCGCGGGCCATGACGAAGCTTGCCGCAGCGGTCGGGCTGGCGAAGTAGAGGAACAGGATCGCCAGGTCCGCCTCGCGGAACCCGCACAGCCAGGCGCCGCAGGTCGCCAGGATCGGCAGCCAGACCATCTTCATCAGACTGGCGCTGACCGCGATCTTGCCGCTGGAACGCAGGGAAGCCAGCGACAGGGTGCCGCCGATGCAGATCAGCGCCAGCGGCAGGGTCATCTGTGCGAAGTACTCGCCCGACGTCATCAGCCATTTCGGCAGCGGCAATTGCCAGTAGGCGACCGGAACGGCTGCCAGCACACCGATGATCAGAGGGTTGCTGATGATGCTTCTGGCAAGGCTCAGCGGGTCGCTCTTGGCATTCGGACTGTAGATCGCCAGTACGATCGAAGAGAGCGTGTTGTAGCTGAGGATCACTACCGCGCCGAGGATGCTACCCACCGACAGGCCGTAGTCGCCGTACATGCTGGTGGCCAGGGCCAGGCCGATGATGCCGTTGTTGCCGCGGAAGGCGCCCTGCGTGTAGATGCCGCGATCCTCTGCCGGGCAGCGCAGGATCGCCCAGCCCCAGCCGATCAGGAAACAGACGATGGTCGCCGCAACGAAATAGGCGATGAGCGCCGGCTGCAACGCCGTGCGCAGGTCCGCCTGGACGATCCCGAGGAACAGCAGCGTCGGCATCGTGCCCTTGAACACCAGTGACGATGCAGTGTTGACGAAGGAATCGTCGATCCAGCCGAGGCGCTTGAGACCCACGCCCAGGAACAGCATGGAGAACACCGGAGCGGTGATGCTGAGGGTCTGCTGAACGACGGCGAGCATGGCGAACCTTGGCGGAGGGAATAGTTAGGCGGCTAAGGATACCAAGGGCGGAAAGGAAATTACCTTGTGGGGGCGAATTCACTCACCCCCACAAAGAGCGAGCAATGAAGGGTCAGCGGCGCACGGGACGCTTCTGCAGCTTGCGCTGCAAGGTCCGGCGGTGCATGCCCAAGGCACGGGCGGTGGCGGAGATGTTGCCATCATGCTCGGCCAGCACACGCTGGATGTGCTCCCACTGCAGGCGGTCCACCGACATCGGGTTTTCCGGCACCAGGCTGTCCAGGTCGGCATGCTCGGAGAGCAGCGCGGTCAGAACGTCGTCGGCGTCGGCAGGCTTGCACAGGTAGTTGGTGGCACCGCGCTTGATGGCTTCCACAGCGGTGGCGATGCTCGAATAGCCGGTGAGGATCACCACGCGCATCTCCGCATCCAGCTCGAGCAGCTTGGGCAGCAGCACCAGGCCGGAATCGCCGTCCATCTTCAGGTCCAGCACGGCGTAGTCGGGCAGGTCGTCCTTGGCCAGCAGCAGGCCTTCTTCGGCGGAGCCCGCGACCGTTACGCGCAGCCCGCGGCGGGCCATGGCCCGGGCCATCACGCGGGTGAAGGTGGCATCATCGTCCACCAGCAGCAGATGGGGTTGTTCTTCGCCTTCGATCAGGGGTTCGTCAGTCATCTCGCTTCCTCTTCGTCAAGGCACTCAGGCGACGCCGTAACTGCGCGGCAGGCGCAACTCAGTCAGGGTGCCGCCTTCTTCATGGTTATAAAGTTTAACCGTACCGCCGGCACGGGTAACGCTGGCCTGGCTCAGGAACAGACCAAGACCGAAACCCTTGCCCTTGGTGGTAAAGAATGGCCGCCCCAGTTGCTCGGCAATAGCCAGGGGGACGCCGGCGCCATGGTCGCGGATGGTCAGTACCATCCACTGGTGGTCCCAGTTGACGCGAATGTCGAGCTTTTCCGGGCAGGCATCGGCGGCGTTGTTTAGCAGGTTCAGCAATGCCTGGGACAGGTCTGCCGGCGGTTTCAACCGGGGCGCCACGCCAAGTCCCATGCACTGGTAGCGGTAGGTGGCTTCCGGACGCATCAGGTGCCAGCGGTTGAGGGTGACTTCCAGCCACTCGATCACCGACTGTTCCACCACCGCCTGGCGACGATCAGCTTCGGCAGCACGCACCAAGTGCTGCAAGGTGTCCTTGCATAGCATCACCTGCTCCTGCAACAGGGCCAGGTCGTCCTGCAGGCTGGGCTTGTCGCCATGCTCCTGGCGCAGCTCCTTGAGTAGCACGCTCATGGTCGCCAGCGGGGTGCCCAGCTCGTGGGCAGCGCCAGCGGCCTGGGTGGCCACGGCCAGCAACTGCTGGTCGCGCATGCTTTCTTCACGGCGCACCGCCTGCAACTGGTCCTGTCGACGCAGTTCGTCGGCCATGCGGGCGACGAAGAAGGTGATCAGCGCCGCCGCCAGGGCAAAGCTCAGCCACATGCCGTAAATCAGCAGGGACTCACGCTGGCCAGTAGGCATCTCCAACGGATGGAACAACACCAGCAGCAGGGTGTACGCCGCCAACGCGAGACCGGAGAGGGTCAGGGTGTAGAGCCAGGGCAGGGTCGCCGCGGCGATGGTCAGCGGCACCAGGTAATAGGAAACGAAGGGGTTGGTGGAGCCCCCCGAGAAGTACAGCAGCACACTGTGGATAACCAGGTCGAAGCCGAGTTGGACGGAGTACTCCAGCTCCGTCACCGGCCAGGGGCCGCGCAGACGCAAGGCCGTGCCGACGCAAAGTACCAGCGAGACCCCGAGAGTCAGGCTCAGAGCGATCCAGGGCAATTGCAGCAGCTGGGCCTTGTAGGCAAGTCCTACCGAACCGGCCTGGGCGGCCAGGACGAGGATGCGAATCAGGGTCAGCCGCAGTAGGTTCTGGCGGCTGGCAGACAGAAGTTGTACGGGTTCTAGCATGTGCACTCCCAGGAATCGCCGGAGTATAACCAAGGCACACCTCGGCCCGCCTCTGTGCGGCAACTCGCCGCAGTGAGTCCACGCCGGGGCGGCAATGGAACTTCTGTAGGAGCGAACCCATTCGCCAAGGAAGGCGCAGCTGCCCCCTCGACTTCCCAGGGCAGACCTGCGGCCTGCCTGGCGAATGAACTCCCCCACAATCAGAAAGCCAGCATTGGCTGGAACAACCGTCCCGATTTCTGGTCAATTTGCGTCGCCGTTAACCCGAATGGCCGTTTACCCTCGTCCAATACGGAGAAACACCGCGCAACCCGCGCGGAAACCTGTCCCACAAGGAGTCGTCATGCCCAAGTTCACTCGCCTCGCCGCCGCCCTTGCCCTTTGCGCCGCCAGCCTTGGCAGCCTCTCGGCCCAGGCGGCCGACGATGTGCACTACAACCAGGTAGCCGTACGTGCCGAGGTCAGCCAGGAAGTGGCCCATGACCTGATGCACGTCACTCTTTATAGCGAGTCGCAGAACACCGACCCGGCCAAGCTCGCCGACGAGATCACCCGCACCCTCAACGCCGCCGTGGAAAAGGCCCGCAAGGCCAAGGGCGTGACCGTCAGCCTGGGCAGCCGCAACAGCTACCCGGTGTACGACGAGAAAGGCCAGAAGATCACCGCCTGGCGCGAGCGCGCGGAACTTCGCCTGGAGAGTGCCGACTTCGCCACCCTGTCCCAGCTCAGCGCCGATATGCTGGGTGACCTGAAGATGGCGGGGATGAACTTCAGCATCGCCGAGAAGACCCGCAAGACCCACGAAGACGATCTGATCAAACAGGCCGTGGACGCCTTTAAAGCCCGCGCACAACTGGCTACCGACGCCCTCGGCGGCAAGGGCTACAAGCTGGTCAACCTGAGCCTGAACAGCGCCGGCTTCCAGCCGCCACAGCCGATCATGATGCGTGCCATGGCTGCCAAGGGTTACGCCGATGGCGCCGCCGCCCCCGAGATCGAAGCCGGCACCAGCCGCGTCAGCGTCAGTGCAGACGGCACCATCGAAGTGCAGATGCCCTGATCAGGCGCTGGGCGCTGCCGTTTGCGGGGCAGCGCCCTCCCCTCGCCCGCGGCCTGGATTTGCAGAATTGCGACAAGGCCTTACAGCTTTATTCCACCTACTACACTCTTTCCGGTCCAGCTATTGCGTCGGGCATATGCCCTGCATAGCTTCTCGCAAGGCCCTCACAAAGGGCCCCTCAAGATGACAAACAGAATAAACATGAGGTCAACATGCGTAAAAACGCCGTCATCCAGGCACTTGTCGCCGCTGGGCTGATCGCCAGCGCACCTTTCGCCAGTGCTGCAAGCAACCTGGTGTTCTGCTCCGAAGGCAGCCCCGCCGGTTTCGACCCGGGCCAATACACCACCGGCACCGACTTCGACGCCGCCGCTGAAACCGTATTCAACCGCCTGACCCAGTTCGAGCGTGGCGGTACCGCGGTTATCCCGGGCCTGGCCGAGAAGTGGGACGTATCCCCCGATGGCCTCAGCTACACCTTCCACCTGCGCAAGGGCGTGAAGTTCCACACCACCGACTACTTCAAGCCGACCCGCGAATTCAACGCCGACGACGTGCTCTTCACCTTCCAGCGCATGCTCGACAAGGACCACCCGTTCCGCAAGGCGTACCCCACCGAATTCCCCTACTTCACCGACATGGGCATGGACGCCAACATCGCCAAGGTGGAGAAGGTCGACGACAACACCGTCAAGTTCACCCTCAATGGCGTGGATGCAGCCTTTATCCAGAACCTGGCCATGAGCTTCGCCTCCATCCAGTCCGCCGAATACGCCGACCAGTTGTTGAAGGCCGGCAAGGCCGCCGACATCAACCAGAAGCCCATCGGCACCGGCCCGTTCGTGTTCAGCCGTTACCAGAAAGACGCGCAGATTCGCTTCAAGGGCAACAAGGACTACTGGCTGCCGGGCGAGGTGAAGATCGACAACCTGATCTTCGCCATCAACACCGACGCCTCGGTGCGCATGCAGAAGCTCAAGGCTGGCGAATGCCAGGTCACCCTCTTCCCGCGTCCGGCCGACCTGGATTCGCTGAAGAAAGACGCCAACCTGAACATGCCGTCGCAGCCGGGCTTCAACCTCGGCTACATCGCCTACAACGTCACCCACAAGCCGTTCGACAAGCTTGAAGTGCGCCAGGCGCTGGACATGGCAGTAAACAAGAAAGCCATCATCGACGCCGTCTACCAGGGCGCTGGCCAACTGGCCGTGAACGGCATGCCGCCGACCCAGTGGTCCTACGACGAGTCCATCAAGGACGCCGGCTACAACCCGGAGAAGGCCAAGGAACTGCTGAAAGCCGCCGGCGTTGCCGAAGGCACCGAAATCACCCTCTGGGCCATGCCGGTTCAGCGTCCGTACAACCCTAACGCCAAGCTGATGGCCGAAATGCTTCAGTCCGACTGGGCCAAGGTAGGCATCAAGGCCAAGATCGTCACCTACGAATGGGGCGAGTACATCAAGCGCGCCAAGGGCGGCGAGCACGACGCCATGCTGATCGGCTGGAGCGGCGACAACGGTGACCCGGACAACTGGCTGGGTACCCTCTACGGTTGCGACGCTGTCGACGGCAACAACTTCTCCAAGTGGTGCGACGCCAGCTACGACAAGCTGATCAAGCAAGCCAAGGCCACTCCGGATCAGGCCAAGCGTACCGAGATGTACAAGCAGGCCCAGCACATCCTCAAGGACAACGTGCCGATCACCCCGATCGCCCACTCCACGGTCTACCAACCGATGCGCAAGAACGTGCAGGACTTCAAGATCAGCCCGTTCGCGCTCAACTCCTTCTATGGCGTGAGCGTCGGCAAGTAAGCCGGCAAACGGGGCCTTCACAGGCTATGTGAAAACGTCGCGAGCGAAGGTCAGGCAAAGCGAAGACCGCCGAAAAAGCACAGTTTACGAGTTGTAAATGAGCATTTTGAGGCGGTCTTCAACGCAGCATCACCAAGCGCAGCAATTTTCACACCGCCTGTTCGGGCTCCGTTTCGTTTACCCCATCAAGGAAGTCCGATGCGCCGAAGCCTGTTGTCCCTCGCTCTGTGCCTTCCCCTCTATTCAATGGCCAGCCAGTCCCTGGTGGTCTGCACCGAAGCCAGCCCCGAGGGCTTCGATATCGTCCAGTACACCGCCGCCACCACGGCCGATGCCTCCGCCGAAACCGTCTTCGACCGCCTGGTGCAGTTCGCTCCCGGCAGCACCCGGCTGCAACCGGGCCTGGCGGAAAGCTGGAGCATCAGCCCGGACGGCCTGGCCTACGAGTTCGAGCTGCGCAAGGGAGTCACCTTCCACAGCACGCCCTGGTTCACCCCCAGCCGCGAGTTCAACGCCGACGACGTGCTCTGGAGCTTCCAGCGCCAACTGGACCCCAGGCATCCCTGGCACAAGCTGTCCCCGCGCGGATTCCCCTATGCCGAATCCATGGCCTTCGCCCAGTTGATCGAGCGCATCGAGAAACTCGGCGAGCACCGCGTACGCTTCACCCTGAAACACCCCGAGGCGCCCTTCCTGGCCGACCTGGCCATGGGCTTCACCTCCATCTATTCCGCCGAATACGCCGACCAGTTGCTGAAAGCCGGCAAGACGGACCAGCTCAACCGCGAGCCGGTAGGGACTGGCCCCTTCGTCTTCGAGCGCTACCGAAAGGATGCGCAGATCCGTTTCCATGCCAACCCGACGTACTGGGCAGGCAAGCCAGCGGTGGAGAAACTGCTGTTCGCCATCACCCCCGATCCCAATGTACGCGTACAGCAGCTCAAGGCCGACGCCTGTCATATAGCGGTCTACCCACGCCCCACGGACATCGCCGGCCTGCGCCAGGAGCCGGAGCTGCAAGTGCTTGAGCTGGACTCCCTGCTCACTGCCTACGTCGGCATCAACACCCGCCATCCCCCGCTGGATGACGTCCGTGTGCGCCAGGCCATCAACCTGGCCTTCGACACTCGTGCTTACTTGCGCGCACAGTTCGGCGAGGGCAACGCGAGCCTCTCCGTTGCGCCGTACCCGGCCACCCTGCTGGGCTTCAACGACAAGATCGTGCCGTGGCCCCACGACCCGGCGAAGGCGCGGCAGCTAATGGCTGAGGCCGGTCACAAGGATGGCTTCAAACTCGCCATCTGGACCCGCCCCGGCGGTGGCCCGACCAACCCCAATCCCGGCATTGGCGCACAGATGCTCCAAGCCGATCTGGCCGCGATCGGCATCAAGGCGGAGATTCGTGTGTATGAATGGGGCGAGCTGATCAAGCGCGCCAAGAACGGTGAACACGACCTGGTGTTCATGGGCTGGGCTGGCGACAACGGCGACCCGGACAACTTCCTCACGCCGAACCTGTCCTGCGCAGCGGCGAAGTCCGGTGAGAACCAGGCCGGCTGGTGCAACCAGGAATTCGACGGCCTGATCCGCGAGGCCCGCGCCATCACCGATCCGACCCGGCGCGCAGAGCTCTATCGCCAGGCCCTGGCGATCTTCCACGAACAGGCGCCGTGGATTCCCCTCGCGCATCCCAAGCAGTTCGCTGCTGTGCGCAAAGGCGTGGAGGGGTTCCAGCTGAACCCGATGGGATCGAACAATTTCGCGCGGGTTAAGGTGAACCCGTAGACCGTTTCCCTGTAGAGGCGAATTCATTCGCCAAGCAGACCACAGGCCTGCCCTTCAGAGTCAGAGCGGACCTCGACCTCCCTCACCCCAGCCCTCTCCCAGAGGGCGAGGAGGGCGTCCGTGCCGGCGCTCAGCCTTGCACTGTCCCCGTGGGAGCGACCTCAGTCGCGAAAGCAGGTCGAAGACCTGCCCTCAGGCCTCCAACCCGAACGGATCGTCGATGGAATGGCTCGGCTGGGTAAACCAGCGTGGCCCGGACGCGGTCATGTAGAAGTGGTCCTCCAGGCGAATACCGAACTCGCCCGGCACGCAGATCATCGGCTCGTTGGAGAAGCACATGCCCTCGGCCAGCAGCGTCGTGTCGCCGCGTACCAGGTAGGGACCTTCATGGATATCCATTCCGATACCGTGACCAGTGCGATGGGGCAGGCCGGGCAGTTGGTAGTCCGGGCCCAGACCGGCAGCCTCCAGGCTGCGGCGGGCCGCAGCGTCCACCACCGCGCAGGGCTCACCCAGACGTGCGGCGTCGAAGGCGGCCTGCTGTGCGGCCTTCTCGGTGTTCCACAGGGCGCGCTGGCGTTCGCTCGGTGTCCCGAACACGTAGCTGCGAGTGATATCCGATTGATAGCCATGGAGCTGGCAACCGGTGTCGATCAGCACCATGTCGCCGTCCTTGAGTACCTGCGCATGCTTCACGCCGTGTGGAAACGCGCTGGCCTCACCGAACAGCACGATGCAGAACGTCGAACCCGGCGCGCCCACCTTGCGGTGCGCCTGGTGGATGAACTCGGCAACTTCGGTGGTGCTGATGCCCTCGCGCAGGATGCTCGCGGCAGCTTTGTGCACTTCCAGGGTCATGTCCTTGGCGCGCTGCATCAGCGCCAGCTCGGTCGCGGATTTGTGGAAGCGGCAGGGGTTGATCACACAGGCTGCATCGATGAAATCGAAGCCCGAGTCGAGGCGGCGGATACCGTCGTACATGAAGAAGGCCAGCGACGGACACAGACCAACCTTGGCGTCGGCAGCGATGCCCATGCCGACCAGCATCTCCAGCAGCAGGCGATAGGGGCTCTCGTGTTCCTGCCAGGTGTGGATAACACCGTCCACCTCGCGAAAATCGCGAATGGTGCCCTCCTCGAACGCTGGGGCGATATAGGCCAGTTGGCCATTGGCAGGGAGCACGGCGCCGACCATGCGTTCGCTCGGGCTCCACTTAACCCCGGTGAAGTAGCGCAGGTTGCTGCCGGCATTCAGGTAGATGGCCGCGATGCCCTGGTCACGCATCAGGCCCTGGGCCTTGGCAATGCGTGCCTGGTACTCGCCGAGGCCGATCGGGCCCATTCCCGCGACCATGCTCGACAGGCCAGCCAGTGCCTGTTCCGAAGTCTTGCCGCCTACACCTACTGTCATGTTGTTCTCCCGAGTCGTGTTGCAGTGCGCCGAATTTAAGTTCCACTTAAATTATCGTCAACGCCAATTTTCAGTCCCACTTAATTTCAATAAGGCGACAAGCCTTTTCTACAATGCGCCGCCCGTTATACTGGCGCCCTTCAGAACAAGAGCCACGCCAATGACCGTAGAACAGATCGGCGAACGGTTGCGCCGCTATCGCCGCGCCGCCAACAAGACCCTGAACCAAGTCGCCGCCGAGTCGGGTCTCACGGCCAGTTTCCTGTCCCAGGCGGAACGCAACCTCACCGGTGTGTCGATCTCCTCCCTGGCGAACATCGCCAGATCGCTGGGGATTCCACTCAACGCCCTGTTCGACCAGCCCGTCCAGCACCAGCCCGATTCCCACCACGGTCAGCGCGTGCGCTACACCATCGGCGGCCAGCCGCTGGCCTACGAGCGCCTGTCCAGCAACTTCCCCGGCAACCTCATCAATGCAGTGAAGATGAGCATGCCGGTGGGTTACCAGTCCGAACTCATTTCCCACGAAGGCTCCGAGTTCGCCTATGTGCTGACCGGACAGATCGTGTACACCATCGAAGGTCGCAACTACCCGCTCGGCCCAGGCGATTCGGTCCATTTCGATGCCGCCAAGCCGCATTTCCTCGCCAATTCCGGCGACGAAGTCGCCGAGGTTCTGACCGTCACCACCATGGGTCTTTTCGACGACCATCCCACGCCCTGACCGGCCAGTTCCCGGAAGTAAGCAGCACTGAATTTAAGTTGACCTTAATTTCAGCATCACTTAAGTTCGGCCTCGGCCGGCGGAGGCGCAAGCATCCCTTTCCCATTCGCCGCCATCGCCCGCCCGGGTACGCCGGCATCCGGCCCCTCGGCTCGCGAATGACGGGCAGCCTGCGGCCCACGAAGCCGCAGGGTCAGGTGCAACGGACACCACAGGCTTCGACCACCTGAAACGCCGCCCTCAGAACAACAACAACGAGGTTCGCATGCGTCAGAAAACCAAGTTCAAGACCATGATCGCCGCCGGTCTGCTCCTCGGCTCCGGCTTCACCCACGCCGCCAGCAACCTGGTCTTCTGCTCCGAAGGCAGCCCCGCCGGCTTCGATCCGGGCCAATACACCACCGGCACCGACTTCGATGCGACCTCGGAAACCATCTTCAACCGCCTGGCCCAGTTCCAGCGCGGCAGCACCAAGGTCGAACCGACCCTGGCCAGCAGTTGGGACATCAGTGAAGACGGCAAGCGCTACGTCTTCCACTTGCGCCCCGGCGTGAAGTTCCACACCACCGACTACTTCAAGCCGACCCGCGAGTTCAACGCCGACGACGTGCTCTTCACCTTCCAGCGCATGCTCGACAAGGACCACCCGTTCCGCAAGGCGTACCCCACCGAGTTCCCCTACTTCACCGACATGGGTCTGGACAAGAACATCGCCAAGGTGGAGAAGGTCGACGACATGACCGTGGCCTTCACCCTGAACGACGTGGACGCTGCCTTCATCCAGAACCTGGCGATGAACTTCGCCGCGATCCAGTCCGCCGAATATGCCGACCAGTTGCTCAAGGCCGGCAAGGCCGCCGACATCAACCAGAAGCCCATCGGCACCGGCCCCTTCGTGCTCAAGCGCTACCAGAAAGACGCGCAGATCCGCTTCACCGGCAACAAGGACTACTGGAAACCGCAAGACGTGAAGATCGACAACCTGATCTTCGCCATCAATACCGATGCCTCGGTGCGTGCCCAGAAGCTCAAGGCCGGCGAATGCCAGGTCACCCTCAACCCGCGTCCTGCTGATATCGAGGCCCTGAAGAAGGACCCAAACCTGCAGGTGCCGAGCGAGCCCGGTTTCAATCTCGGCTACATCGCCTACAACGTCACCCGCGCGCCCTTCGACAAACTCGAAGTGCGCCAGGCGCTGGACATGGCGGTGAACAAGAAAGCCATCATCGACGCCGTCTACCAGGGCGCTGGGCAACTGGCCGTGAACGGCATGCCGCCGACCCAGTGGTCCTATGACGAATCCATCAAGGACCGCGACTTCAACCCGGAAAAGGCCAAGGAACTGCTGAAAGCCGCCGGCGTTGCCGAAGGCACCGAGATCACCCTCTGGGCGATGCCGGTTCAGCGTCCGTACAACCCCAACGCCAAGCTGATGGCCGAAATGCTCCAGGCCGACTGGGCGAAGATCGGCATCAAGGCGCGCATCGTCAGCTACGAATGGGGCGAGTACATCAAGCGCGCCCATGCCGGCGAGCACGACGCCATGCTGATCGGCTGGACCGGCGACAACGGTGACCCGGACAACTGGCTGGGCACGCTCTATGGCTGCGACTCGGTGGACGGCAACAACTTCTCCAAATGGTGCGACGCCCGCTACGACAAGCTGGTAAAAGCGGCCAAGGCCACCGCCGACGTCGAGAAACGTACCGAACTCTACAAGCAGGCCCAGCACGTCCTGCAGCAACAGGTACCGATCACCCCCATCGCGCACTCCACGGTCTATCAACCGATGCGCGCCAGCGTGAAGGACTTCCTGATCAGCCCCTTCGGACGCAACAGCTTCTATGGCGTTTCCAACGGACGCTGAGTGATCGAGGCCGGGGAACCGGCCTCCTTCGCAACCTCAAGTCGGCGAGTAGACCGGCCGAGGCCAATCTCACCTGCCACCACAAACGCAAAGCGCCGCCTTCCCGTTCCCATCGGACCGGCGCCTTTACCTATGCGGCCTAAACTGCAGGGAATGGTCAGGACGCTGACCAGCATTACAAAGATGAGGAGTGATTCGCCCAAATGCTGAGTTTCATTGCACGCCGACTGGGACTTCTGATCCCCACCTTCTTCGGCGTCACCTTGCTCACCTTCGCCCTGATCCGCCTGATTCCCGGCGACCCGGTGGAAGTGATGATGGGTGAACGTCGGGTCGACCCGGAAATGCACGCCCAGGCCATGGAACGCCTCGGTCTCAACAAACCGTTGCCGGAACAGTACCTGGACTACATCGGCAAGCTGGCGCAGGGCGACCTGGGTGAATCGCTGCGTACTCGCGAAGGCGTCTGGAACGAGTTCCTCACGCTGTTCCCCGCTACCCTGGAACTGGCCATCGCTGCGCTGATCTTCTCCGGCACCCTCGGCGTGCTTGCAGGCGTGATCGCCGCCTTGAAGCGAGGCTCGCTATTCGACCACGGGGTGATGGGCATTTCCCTGGCGGGCTACTCGATGCCGATCTTCTGGTGGGGCCTGCTGCTGATCATGTTCTTCTCCGTGTGGCTGGGCTGGACGCCAGTATCAGGGCGCATCGACCTGCTCTACGACATCGAGCCGAGAACCGGCTTCATGCTCATCGACACCCTGTATTCCGAAGAGGAAGGTGCCTTCGTCGACGCCCTGCGCCACCTGATCCTGCCCGCCATCGTACTGGGCACCATCCCCCTGGCGGTGATCGCCCGCATGACCCGTTCGGCGATGCTCGAAGTGCTGCGCGAGGACTACGTGCGTACCGCTCGTGCCAAAGGCCTGTCGCCGGCTCGCGTGGTCTTCGTCCACGGCCTGCGCAACGCGCTGATCCCGGTACTCACCGTTTTCGGCCTGCAGGTAGGCACCCTGCTTGCGGGTGCGGTGCTGACTGAAACCATCTTCTCCTGGCCCGGCATTGGTAAATGGCTGATCGAAGCCATCGGTGCCCGCGACTACCCGGTGGTGCAGAACGGCATCCTGCTGATCGCCTGCCTGGTGATCGTGGTGAACTTTGTCGTGGACATCCTCTACGGCCTGGTTAATCCACGCATCCGTCATCAGCGTTAAGGAGACCTGACGTGACCACAATGCAACCCCAGGTCGACCCGAGCATCCTCTACCCTTCCCCGCTGAAGGAGTTCTGGAAGGCCTTCGCCCACAACAAGGGCGCCGTCGGCGGCCTCGCCTTCATGATCCTGATCGTCTTCTGCGCCCTGTTCGCCCCCTGGGTCGCACCCCATGACCCGAGCGAGCAGTTCCGCGACTTCCTGCTGACCCCACCGGTCTGGCTGGAAGGCGGACAGGCGCAGTTCCTGCTCGGCACCGACGAACTCGGCCGCGACCTGCTCTCGCGCCTGATCTTTGGGGCCCGTCTGTCCCTGCTGATCGGCCTGGCCTCGGTGGTGATGTCACTGATCCCGGGCATCCTGTTCGGCCTGCTCGCAGGCTTCTTCCCGCGCCTGCTGGGTCCATCGATCATGCGCGTGATGGACATCATGCTGGCCCTGCCGTCGCTGCTGCTGGCCGTGGCCATCGTCGCCATCCTCGGCCCAGGCCTGATCAACACCGTGATCGCCATCGCCATCGTCTCCCTGCCCTCCTATGTGCGCCTGACCCGCGCCTCGGTGATGGGCGAGCTGAACCGCGACTACGTCACCGCGTCGCGTCTGGCCGGTGCCGGCCTGCTGCGCCTGATGTTCGTCACCGTGCTGCCCAACTGCATGGCGCCGCTGATCGTCCAGGCCACCCTGAGCTTCTCCTCGGCCATCCTCGACGCCGCCGCCCTGGGCTTCCTCGGCCTTGGCGTGCAGCCGCCCACTCCCGAGTGGGGCACCATGCTGGCCTCCGCGCGCGACTACATCGAACGCGCCTGGTGGGTGGTTTCGCTGCCTGGCCTGACCATCCTGCTCAGCGTGCTGGCGATCAACCTGATGGGCGACGGCCTGCGCGATGCGCTGGACCCGAAACTCAAGAATGCAGTCTGAGGAGCCCGCCATGAGAATCTCCGTTCCGCGCCGGCTTCTCGTAGGCGCCAGCTTGCTGGCGAACCTGCAGCCCCCCTTCGCGAGCAAGCTCGCTCCTACAACGTCGCGTTCAAGCGTTGCGCATTGCCTGGAGACCGCCGTATGAGCCTCCTTGAAATCAAGAACCTCAGCGTGCGCTTCGGCGACGCCAACGCCGTCCCGGTGGTGGATGGCCTCGACATCTCGGTGAACAAGGGCGAGGTGCTGGCCATCGTCGGCGAGTCCGGCTCGGGTAAGTCGGTCACCATGATGGCCCTGATGGGGCTGATCGATGCCCCCGGTCGTATCACCGCCGACAGCCTGCGCTTCGACGGTCACGACATGCTCAAGCTCAAGGGTCGGCAGCGTCGCCATATCGTCGGCAAGGACCTGGCGATGGTCTTCCAGGACCCGATGACCGCCCTCAATCCCAGCTACACCGTAGGCTTCCAGATCGAGGAAGTGCTGCGCCAGCACCTCGGGCTGAAGGGCAAGGCTGCTCGCCAGCGCGCCCTGGAGTTGCTGGAACGGGTGGAAATCCCCGGCGCCGCCAGCCGCCTCGATGCTTACCCGCACCAGCTTTCCGGCGGCATGAGTCAGCGCGTGGCCATTGCCATGGCCATCGCTGCCGAGCCCAAGCTGCTGATCGCCGACGAACCCACGACGGCACTCGACGTGACCATCCAGGCGCAGATCATGGACCTGCTGCTGGACCTGCAACGTGACCAGGGCATGGCCCTGGTGCTGATCACCCATGACCTGGCGGTGGTGGCCGAAACCGCTGACCGCGTCTGCGTGATGTACGCCGGTCAGGCCGTGGAAATCGGCGAGGTGCCGCGCCTGTTCGACGAGCCCACCCACCCCTATACCGAAGCCCTGCTCAAGGCGATTCCCGAGCACAGCCTGGGCGCCCACCGCCTGTCGACGCTGCCTGGCATCGTCCCCGGACGCTATGACCGGCCACACGGCTGCCTGCTGTCGCCGCGCTGCCCTTACAGCCAGCCCAACTGCGTGGCCCAGCGTCCGAGCCTGGACCCGCACGCCCATGGTGCCGTGCGCTGCTTCTACCCCCTTAACCTGATCGAGGTGGCGCGATGAGTGCCGTATTGACCGCCCGCGAACTGACCCGCCACTACGAAGTCTCGCGGGGCCTGTTCAAGCCCCATGCCCTGGTGCGCGCCCTCAACGGTGTGTCCTTCGAACTGCAGGCCGGCCGTACGCTGGCCGTGGTCGGCGAATCCGGCTGCGGCAAATCAACCCTGGCCCGTGCCCTGACCTTGATCGAAGAACCCTCCTCCGGCTCGCTGCAGATCGCCGGCCGTGAAGTGGCGGGGGCCAGCAAGGACGAACGCAAACAACTGCGCCGCGATGTGCAGATGGTCTTCCAGAATCCCTACGCGTCGCTCAACCCGCGGCAGAAGATCGGCGATCAGCTGGCAGAACCGCTGGTCATCAACTCCGGCCTGTCCCGCGTGGAACGCCGCGAGCAGGTGCAGGCGATGATGCAGCAGGTGGGCTTGCGCCCTGAGCATTACCAGCGCTACCCGCACATGTTCTCCGGCGGCCAGCGCCAGCGCATCGCACTGGCCCGGGCCATGATGCTCAATCCCAAGGTGCTTGTGGCGGACGAGCCCACCTCGGCGCTCGACGTGTCGATCCAGGCCCAGGTACTCAACCTCTTCATGGACCTGCAGGAACGCTACAACACCGGCTACGTGTTCATCTCCCACAACCTCGCGGTGGTGCGCCACGTCGCCAACGATGTGCTGGTGATGTACCTCGGCCGCCCGGCGGAAATGGGCCCCAGCGATCTGATCTACGAGCGTCCGCTGCACCCTTACACCAAGGCCCTGCTCTCGGCCACACCGGCGATTCATCCGGACCCGAGCAAGCCGAAGATCAAGATCGCCGGCGAACTGCCCAACCCGCTAAACCCGCCGTCCGGCTGCGCCTTCCACAAGCGCTGCCCTTACGCGACCGAGCGCTGCAAGGTGGAAGTACCGGAGCTGCGCCTGCTCGACGCTCGCCAGGTGGCCTGCCACAACGCGGAGAGCATCAACGGTTAAGGGGTTGATCAGGAAACCCTTGTAGGGGCGATTGAATTCGCCCCTACAGATCCCGCAGCACCGCCAACCTCACCCCAAACCCCACCAGCACTCCACCGAACAGCCACTGCTGCACCCGCTGTACCAGCGGGCGGCGCCCCAGCCAGCGGCCCAGTCCTTCCCCGGCCAGCGCATAGGCCGAATCGAAAACCAGTCCCGCCGCCACCAGCACCACGCCGAGTAGCGCGAACTGCAGCCCCAATGGTCCATCAGCCGGGCTGACAAACTGCGGCAACAGCACGGAACAGAAAACCAGCGCCTTGGGATTGAGCAGATTGGTCAACAGACCTCGCCGCAGCGCCTGCCCATACGCCCGCGAGGACTGACGCGCGCCTTCCACCACCAATGCCGAAGTCTCCGCCTGGAACAGCTTTACCCCCAGCCAGAGCAGGTAGGCAGCACCAGCCAGGCGCACGAGGTCGAAAGTCCAGGGCGCGGAGCGGAACAGCACCGCCAGCCCGAGGCCGGCGAGCGCCACATGGCAACTGCGCGCCAGCGCCAGCCCAAGTGCGGTGGCCAGGGCCATGGCGCGGCCCTGGCGGGCGCCGGTTTGCAGCAGGAGGATCATGTCGGGACCGGGCAACAGGTAGACCACTGCCAGGGCTATCAGGAAAGCAGTCATTTCTTCGCTCCAGGTCGAGGTATGGAGGAAAAATTCTAGGGCCGAACGCCAGGGCAGGTGCTTGCGTATTTGACTGCAAAAGCCATGATTCATGAAATTTCCTGCCAATCAAGAACCATACTACGAGCGATTATGCCAAAACTTAAACTTGATGCTCTTGACCACCGCATCCTCGCCGCGCTGCAGCGCGACGGCCGCCTGTCCAACGTGCAACTGGCAGACGAGATTGGCCTGTCCGCCTCACCGTGCCTGCGCCGGGTGCGATTGCTGGAAGAGGCTGGGGTGATTCGCGGATACCACGCCAACCTCGACCGCGACGAAGTGGGGCTGGGTTTGACGGTATTCGTGGGGATCAAGGTGGAACGCCACGGCCAGGAACAGGCCGACGCCTTCCGCGAAGCGGTGATCAGCCTGCCCGAAGTGATCTCGGTGCACCTGGTATCGGGCGAATCGGACTTCCTGCTGCAAGTAGTCGTGCCAGACCTGCGCGCCTACGAGCAGTTCCTCACAGGCACCCTGCTGAGGCTGCCCGGCGTCAGCGATATCCGCAGCAATTTCGCCATACAGACCGTGAAGGCGCCCTCGCCGCTACCGTTGAACCACCTGCCGAAATGACCTGCCGCGCGAACGGGCTGCTTCTCTGTGGGGGCGAATTCATTCCCCCCCACACAGTGCAATGGACCTAACGTCCAAAGAACCGATAGAACTCCCGCAACTCATCCTGGGTATCTGCCAGGCTGACGGCCGTGAAACGCAGCACCTGGTTGGCCGGACACTGGGCCAGGAGCCCGAGGTCCAGGGGGTGGACCCAGCCGAGCACCGGGTATCCCCCCATGGTCTGCCGGTCCGCGGTGAGAATGATCGGCCGGCCATCCGGCGGCACCTGGACAGCGCCGATGACCACGCCCTGGGACCACTGCCGTTGCGGCGCGACCATGGCCTTGCCTTCCAGGCGCGCGCCCATGCGGTCGGATTGCGGGCTGAGCAGCCAGGCCCCTTCGAAGAAGGCTTGCACCTGCTGCTCATCGAAGCTGACAGCATCGCCGCCAATCATCACCCGCAGCAGCTGTGCTGACATGTAGTCCGGCTGCCACGGCCAGGGCACGCTGGCGCCGCGGGGAAATTCGCCTCGGCTACCGGCAAGCAGATCCCCCCTTGCAAGACGAACGCCCTCGCCATCCAACCCGCCCAGGCCTTCTCGCATCTGGCACGCGACGCTGCCCAGTACCGGCTCGGCGCGAATGCCGCCTACCAGCGCCAGGTAGCTGCGCTGGCCACTGCGGGCGAAGCCGATCTGCAGGCGCTGGCCAGGTTCAAGACGAAAGCGCGACCAGTTGAGGCGAGGTTCGCCATCTACGCTCAGCGGCATATCGGCACCCGCCAGCGCGACCCAGAGCGCCTCCTCTGCCTCCAGCTCCAGGCCCCCCAGGGAGATTTCCACAACCGCGCAACTGCGTGCGTTGCCCAACAGACGATTGGCCCAAGCTGCTGCCAGCGGGTCCATGGGACCGGCCGGAGAAACGCCAAGATGCTGCCAGCCATGACGGCCGGCGTCTTGCAACAGGCTCAGGGGGCCGGGCTTGATCACGCGCAAGCCACTCATGAATCGCCTCCGCCTTCGGCGCGATAGCGGGCCTCGTCGATGGCGAAAAATCGCACGCGGTCCCCCAGGGCAAGCGGGCAAGGCGGCTCGCGGTGCGCATCGAAGAGCGTCCAGGGACACAGTCCCAGTAGATGCCAACCGCCCGGGGATGCCTGGGGATAAATCGCCGTCTGCCGCTCGGCGATAGCCAGGCTGCCGGCCGGTACGCGTATGCGTGGGCTGCTGCGACGCGGCAGGGCCAGACGCGGATCGAGGCCACCGAGGTAAGCGAAGCCAGGCGAGAAACCGATGGCACCGACCCGGTACTCGGCACCGCTGTGGATATCCACCAGTTCGCCGATCGAGAGGCCACAGGACTCGGCCACCCAGGCCAGGTCCTCACCGCAGTACCAGATGGGGATTTCATGCAACTGGCCGGTTTCAGCCACGGCCGGCGCGGTCAGCCAGGCTTCCAGCAGCGGCTCGATACGTTCGGCCAGGGCGAGGTGGTCGGTACGGGTCAGGTCATAGTGCAACAGCAGGGTGGTCCAGCCAGGCACCAGGTCGAGAAGCAGGTGCCCCAGCTCGCGCCGCAGGACGCCGGCCAGCGTAGCGATGCGCTGCGGTAGCCAGGCATCCGGTTCGTCAGCCAGCACCAACAGCAATGCTTCAGCGCCAGCGGGCTCGAGGCGGATCATAGGGCGTCCAGCTTGCCTCGCAAACGGCGCAACACGGCCAGGGATTCGGGGTTGTCACCATGCACGCAGAGGCTGTCCGCCACCAGCCGCAGGGGTTTGCCATCGATGTCCGGGAAGGGCTCGCCAACGGCGATGGCCAATGCCTGGTCGAGGATGCGTTCGGCATCGTGGTGCACGGCTCCGGCCATGCGCCGGGGCGCCAGTTGGCCATCGGAGAGATAGGCACGGTCGGCGAAGGCCTCGAACATCAGCGGCACATCGGCGGCATCGGCCAGTTGCAGCTCGCGGCTGTTGTCGGCCAGCGCCAGCACCATCAGCGGCAGCCCCTTGCGATAGCTGGCGCAGGCATCGAGGACCGCTTCAAACAGAGCGTCATCACGCACCAGGTCGTTGTACAGCGCGCCGTGCGGCTTCACGTAGGCCACCTGGGTACCGACCGTTCGGCAGAACGCTTCCAGTGCACCGATCTGGTAAAGCACCTGGGCGCGCACTTCCTCCGGCGTACAAGCCATGTGGCGCCGCCCGAAACCGGCAAGGTCCGGGTAGGCCGGATGGGCGCCGATGCGCACGTTGTGACGCAGCGCCAGCTCGACGGTGCGTTGCATGGTCAGGGGATCGGCGGCATGGAAACCGCAGGCCAGGTTCGCCTGGTCCACCAGCGGCATGGCGAGCTCGTCGTCACCCATGCGCCAGGCACCGAAGCTTTCCCCCATGTCGCAGTTCAGCAGGATTCGTCTGTTCATGAAGCGGATTATGGCTAAAAGCCGGCGCTCTTGTAGGAGCGAATTTATTCGCGAAAAGGATTGGCACCGAGCAGGCCTGACGTTGCCCTCACCCCCGCCCTCTCCTGCAAGCGGGAGAGGGGGCTGTCCGTGCCCTCGAACTGTTCTTCATTTTTCCTGTAGGAGCGAATTCAGTCGTCAAGCAGGCCGAAGGTCTGCCCTTGAACGATCCCCCTCCCGCCGCAAAAAAACGCCCCGCACAAGGCGGGGCGAACATTCCCCAGGAGCAGGGATCACTCGGTTCGGCGCTTCGCGCCGTCAATACACGTCGCGTCGGTAGCGGCCTTCGTCATTCAATTGCTGCAGCACCTCATCACCGAGGATGTCGCGCAGAGCGCGGTCAACGCCTTCAGCCATGCCTTGCAGGCTGCCGCAGACGTAGATCACCGCACCTTCGTCGATCCAGGCACGCAGCTCGCCGGCAGCTTCGCGCAGGCGATCCTGTACGTAGATTTTCTCGGCCTGGTCGCGGGAGAAAGCGAGGTCCAGGCGTTGCAGCTCACCCTTGGCCAGCCAGCCTTCGATTTCTTCGCGACAGTAGAAGTCGTGAGCCTGGTTGCGCTCGCCGAACAGCAGCCAGTTGCGATTGCGCCCGGCGGAGATGGCCGCCTTGAGCAGGCTGCGCAGGCCGGCGAGGCCAGTGCCGTTGCCGATGAAGATCAGCGGGCGGTCTTCGTCGATCAGATGGAAGCGGCTATTGCGGCGAAGGCGCAGCGGCATGACGGCGCCTTGCGGCAGGTAGTGGGTCAGCCACCCGGAAGCGATACCCAGGCTGCCATCAACGTGCTGCTCCTGGCGTACGATCAGCTCCAGTGCACCGTCACTGGCCAGCGAGGCGATGGAGTACTGGCGAACGGAAAGGCCGATCAGCGCCTGCACCACGGCTTGTGGCTGCAGGCCCACCAGATGCTCGAACGAGCCCGGCAACAGGCGACCGGCCAGTGCCTGGCGCAGCGACTGGCGCAGGCCGTCCAGCTCCACCGGCGCGTCGCCGTCGAGGTGGTGCCTGGCAAGCCAGGCCTCGACGACCGGTTCGGCCTGACTCGGGAGGATTTCAACCAGGTCGCCGGCCTGCCAGTCCACCTGGCTGCCCGCCGGGGCGCGCAGTCGTAGAAGCCAGGTGGATTCACCCTGGCTGCCCGGATTCAGGTGTTCACGTTTTTCCAGTGTCCAGCTTTCGAAGCCTGGGCCGCTCCAGGGGGAGAGCACGCTTCCACCCGATACCTGGGCCAGTTGCTGCTGCCAATGGTGCAGTGCGCCACTATCACCGTTGTCCACTTCCACCGGCTCGAACAGTTGACTCGCGCCCTGCCCTTTCAGCCAGGCCTGCAGGCGACGGCCGAAGCCGCAGAACTGTTCGTACTGGCGATCACCCAGGGCCAGCACGGCAAAACGCAGGCCGGCAAGCTGGGAAGCCTGACCGATCACCTTGCGTTCGAAGCCGCGGGCGTTGTCAGGCGCTTCGCCGTCGCCGAAGGTGCTGACCACGAAGAGTGCATTGCTGGCTTGGGCCAGGGTCGCACCATCCAGGGTGGCGAGCGGCTCGACGCGCACTGGCAGTCCGGCAGCCTGCAGCTGCCCCGCGCTCTGCCAGGCCAATTGCTCGGCGAATCCGCTCTGGCTGGCGAAGCCGATCAGCCAGGAATCCTTGCCACCGCTCTCGGCCAAGCCGCCACGGGCCGCCTTGACTGCACGCTTCTTGCGTCGACGGTCGAGATAGAGCAGCCAGCCGGTGACGAAGAATAGCGGCATGGTCAGGCTCGCCAGCATCACCAGGATGCGCCCCGTCAGGCCGAAATATTCACCCACGTGCAGCGCATAGATGCTGGTCAGCAACTGTGCCTTGAAGCTCTTGTCGGTGTAGCGCTCACTACGGATCACTTTGCCGCTGACCGGATCAAGGGCGATCTGGTTGAGGGCGCGCGGGTGCGCGGCATCTTCCAGCAGGTAAAACACCTGGGCCGGCCGGCCGCCCACCGGCGGCAGGCGCAGGTTGTAGACGCTCATGCTCGGGCCAGCTGTTTCGCGGATGCTCTTCCATACGGCGTCATAGTCGACCACCAGCGGCGGTCCCGAAGGTGCCTGCCCCCCCTGGCGGCCTGGGCCTTCGCCGCGGCGCTCACCTGGTTTGCCTTGCTGGCCAGCGGGGGCATCGGACAGCAGCCGATTAAGGCCTTCGCGGTACCACTCGTAGGACCAGAACAGGCCAGTCAGGGCGGCCAGGAGATAGAACGCCAGGCACCAGGTACCCGCCACGGCATGCAGGTCCCAGTTGAAGCTGCGCCCCTTGCGCGACCAGTCCAGGGTCAGCCAGGCACGCCAGCTGCCAGCCTTGCGCGGCCAGCGGAGGTAAAGGCCGGAAAGGCAGAAGAAGATGAGGATCAGGGTGCAGGCGGCGGTGATCTGCTTGCCGAACTCGCCCATGGCGAGGAAACGGTGCAGTTGCAGCATCAGGCCGAAGAACTGCTGGCCGGCGGGCTCGCCCAGCAGCTCACCGGTGTAGGGATCGAAGTAACGCCAAGGGCCACGACGCTCCCCGGGAGGCGGCGCGAAAAATACACGGGCGGCATGGTCGTTGTTGGTTTCGACCCAGAGGCCGGACACCTTCTTGCCTTCGGCAGCCTCGATCTTGCTCACCAGTTCGGCGGGCGGCAGCACGCCGCCATCGCGCACCTCGACCGTCAGGGTCTCTGGATTGAGCAAACGCAGGATTTCTTCCTGGAAGCTGTAGGCAGCCCCGGTGATGCCCATCAAAGCCAAGACCAGACCGGCACTGATACCGAACAGCCAGTGCAGCTGGAACAGGGTCTTCTTCAACACGTGATATCCCTCGGATACGCACCTGGCGGTGCGTCAAATCGCTGGTTCGCGGCAGGCCCCATGCCTGACCGGGCTGCGATTTTATTTGAGAACGGGATGCATTAAATCAGGAAAAGAAGGTTTTACCTTTTATTTACAGCGACACGGGCCCTGCACAAGGCAGGGCCCACGACTCGTCCGTCAGAACGAGTAGGTAGCGGTCAGGATCGCTGCTCGGGCATCGCCATATTCGATGGCAGAGGAACGCGCGTCGGTGCCGTTCTGCTGGCGCACGCGCTCTACATAGTCCTTGTCGAACAGGTTGTTCACGTTCAGCTGCAGGTCCAGCTCCTTGTTGACCTTGTAGCCGACCATAGCGTTGTGCAGCCAGTAGGCATCAAGCTTGGCGGTCGTGCTTGAGCTGACGTTACGCTCGCTGATGTAGCGGGCGCCGTACCCCAGGGTCCAGCCTTCCGGCAACTCGTAGGTCGTCCACAGGTTGAACGAGCGCGGCGGGGTGTTGCCCAGAGCCTGGCCTTCTCGAGCGATACCGGCAGCGGTGTCGGCGGCCTCGAGGGTCTCACTGGACTGGAAGGTGTAGTTGGCGAACACATCCCACTGCTCGGTGATGTGACCGGTCAGCCCCAGTTCCACACCCTCTACGCGCTGTTTGCCCGCCAGTTGGGTGGAGCCATCGAGCATGGTTTCACGCGCATTGGTCTTCTCGACGCGGAACAGTGCGCCATCGACCTCCAGGCGGCCACGCAGCAGTTCCCATTTGGTGCCCAGTTCCCAGGTTTCGTTCTTTTCCGGATCGAGGTTCTCGGTTGCAGCGGTCAGGCCGCCACCGTTGGAGGCGATGCCTTCGGCCGTGGGGTTGAAGGAGTTGCCCCAGGCCACGTAGAAGCGGCCATTCTCAACCGGTTTGTAGACCAGGCCTGCACGGCTGCTGAGCTTTTCGTCCTTGGAGGTAAAGCTGCCGTTCTGCACGTTGGTCGCCGAGAAGGTGTCGCTGTGCCCTTTGAACCAGTCGTAGCGCAGGCCGACGTTGAAGTCCCACTGTTCGCTCAGGGCGATGGTGTCGAAGACGTACAGCGCCTTGTCGTCCAACTGGTTCTCGGTGAAACCGGTGGTGGTCTTGTTGACCGGGCCAACCCAATGACCGGGCGGATTGCTCAGATCGTAGCCATTGGCCGGGAAGACGGGGTTGCCGAGACCATGGTTGTAGCTCTTGAGATCGAAGTCCTCGCGGGAGATCTCCGCTCCGGTTACCAGCTCGTGGCCAAGGCCGAAGGTGTCGAAGCTCGCGCGCAGGTTGGTCTGGTTGATCCACATTTCAGTCGTGGTGTCGCGGCCGGAAGCCTGAGGGCCCGCTGGACGATACCGGCCCGCCGGCACACCGGTGAGGTTCACGTGGGAGGCGGAGACGATGGTGTTGCGGTCGATACGGCTGTAGCGGGTCAGGTTCTGCAGACGCAGGCTGTCGCTGAAATCGTGCTCGAAGTTCGCGGTGAATGCACTCTGCTCGATTTCATCCTTGTCCAGGTTATCCCAGCCGAAGTAATCCTCGCGGCTGACGCCAGCGAGCTTCTTGCCATTCAGGGCCGGTACGCCGTAGTCGGGCAGGTTGTCATCGGTCTGATGGAAGGCACTCAGGGTCAGGCGGGTAGCGTCGTTGAGGCCCAGACGCAGGGACGGGGCAACACCCCAACGCTCGCGGTCAATCTCGTCGCGGCCGGGCACGTCGTTTTCATGGGCCATCAGGTTCACGCGGAAGGCGCTGTTGCTGCCCACGCCTTCCAGAGGTTGGTTGGCGTCCAGGGTGAGGCGATGGTAGTTGTCGGTGCCGAGGCCCCCACCCAGGGTGGTAAAGGCGCGGTCCATCGGCTGCTTGCTGATGATGTTGATGCTGCCGCCGGTAGTACCAGCGCCGCCGAACACCGAGTTCGGGCCTTTGATGACCTCGACCTGCTCGATGTTGAAAGTATCGGTACGGCTGGTCTGTGCGCTGTCACGCAGGCCATCGATCTGGATGTTGTTGTTCGCGGAGAAGCCGCGAATGTTGATGCTGTCGCCGGAACCACCGCCGCCCTCACCGGCGTTGAAGGTGATGCCGGATACGTTGGACAGCACCTGGCGCAGGCTAAGAGCCTGCTGCTCCTGGATCACTTCCTTGGGCACGACCGTGATGGTCTGCGGAGTATCCAGCAGAGGGGCGGTGTACTTCGCAGAGGAGGATTGCTCGACCTTGTAGGTTTTCTTGGCCGCCTTACCGTCGACGTTAACGGTGCCAAGTTCGAGGGCCTTGTTTTGCTCCGCAGCCAGAGCCAGGCCGGCGGTCGAGGCAGTGGCGATACCGATCGCGGAAGCAAGAAGAGCACGTTGCGGCAGGTTATTCTTTTTGATCATAAGAATCACTCCCCAGTGAATTTGAGGCGCGATTCTATTTGCGAACGTTTATCAGTAAAGTTTTTTGTGCTGACTTTACATACTCTTTACATTTCTCGAGACCTGGAACGGGATCACGAAGCAAGCTTATCTACCGCAAAAAACCTCAATCATGGCGCTATAGAAAGCAATAAATGCTAAAAAACTCGATCCATCAGAATCGATAATCTGCGCCAAAGCAATTTCGACTGATCAGTCACTTTTCAGCCTTGATACATGAACCGACCAACGCCTTGATCGGTATCAGCCAAGATCACGGTCTGTTTCAGGGCTGTCGTGTACCGCAGGGACGATTCAGCGCCAAACGAGTGAGGCGTTGATATCAGTCAGCGTGGAGCAGCCGGTAAGTGCCATGGCTACCTCCAGCTCGGTGCGCAGCAGATGAAGCACATGGGCGACACCGGCGGCACCCGCCGTAGCCAGCCCGTGAACGTAGGGTCGCCCGATCATCACTGCAGTGGCCCCCAGGGCAAGCGCCTTGAACACATCCGTACCGCGGCGTACGCCACCATCCAGCAGCAACGGCACCCTTCCCTGCACCGCCTGCGCGATGGCCGGTAGCACGTCGAGGGTCGCGGGCAGGCCATCCAGGGTGCGACCGCCGTGGTTGGATACCACCACGCCGGCCACGCCATGCTCCACTGCTCGCACGGCATCCAGAGGGTTCATCACGCCCTTGACCAGCACCGGGAGCCGAGTAATCGATTGCAGCCACTCAAGGTCCTTCCAGGTCGGCGCGCTGGCCAGCAGCGGGGTGCCGAACAATGGGCTGGACCCCGGCTGGGCGACGCTTGGTGGCAGACTGCGCATCCCCCTCAGGTTGACCGCCTCGACACCATCGGGAAGCGCGAACGCGGCTCGCTGCTCGCGGTTGCGCATGCCGTTCACCGGTGCGTCCACTGTCACCACCAGGGCTCTATAACCAACAGTTTCAGCTCGCCACACCAGCTCACGGGTGAACTCGCGGTCCGGCTGGATATAGAGCTGGAACCAGAGCGGTGTTTGCGCCGCCCGGGCGATGTCTTCCAGGCTGACACTGGCCTGGGTACTGACCACCAGCGCCGCGCCCATGGCCGAGGCGCCGAGCGCACTGGCCAGTTCACCATCGGCGTGAGCCAGCTTCTGGTAGGCCACCGGGGCGAGCAGGATCGGATAGTCGAGGTCGAGACCACAGAGCTGGAGTCTTGTATGCCCGCCGCGAAGATCGCCCAGCACGCGATTGAGCAAACGCACACGCTGAAAGGCGGCCTGGTTGTCGGCCAGGGTAAGCTCATCCGCCGCACCACCACTGAGGTAGGCCCAGGCCGAAGGCGTCATGCGCTCGCGGGCGAACGCCTCGTAGTCGGAGACAGCAGCAATATCGGCGGGAATCTGGGCAGTCATGGCGGCAGGCACTCCAGGCTCGGAACGAGCCGACTGATACTCGTTTGCAATTGAAAGTGGCGCCTATCTTACTGCCATGGGTTACCCCGAGGAACGGAGCCATACGGCCAGGGCGCAGAAACGACAAGGCCCGCCATGAAGGCGGGCCTTGTATGAAGCGCTCGATGGCTTACAGGTAGAAGGCCTTCAGCGGCGGGAAGCCGTTGAATTCCACCGCGCTGTAACTGGTGGTGTAGGCACCGGTGGACAGCCAGTAGAGGCGGTCTTCGGCGGCCAGGTTCAGCGGCAGGCCGTACTTGTAGTTCTCGTACATGATGTCCGCGCTGTCGCAGGTTGGGCCGGCGATCACCACTTCTTCCATCTCGCCTTTCTTCTCGACCCAGATCGGGAACTTGATGGCTTCGTCCATGGTTTCGATCAGGCCGGAGAACTTGCCCACGTCGGTGTAGATCCAGCGCTCGACCGCGGTACGCGACTTGCGCGCCACCAGCACGACTTCGCTGACCAGGATGCCGGCGTTGGCGATCAGGGAACGGCCCGGCTCCAGGATGATTTCCGGCAGTTCGTCGCCGAAGTCTTCCTTGAGGAAGCGGATGATTTCCTCGGCGTAGGTTTCCAGGCTGTTGGTGCGCTGGATGTAGTTGGCCGGGAAGCCACCACCCATGTTGATCATCTGCAGGGTGATGCCGTCTTCTTCCTTCAGGCGCTCGAAGATCACCTTGACCTTGGCGATGGCGGCGTCCCAGACGTCGATATCGCGCTGCTGCGAGCCAACGTGGAAGGACACGCCGTAAGGCACCAGGCCCAGTTGCTTGGCGAGGATCAGCAGGTCGAGGGCCATGTCCGGGTTGCAACCGAATTTGCGCGACAGCGGCCAGTCGGCCGAGGTGGAGCCCTCGGTGAGGATACGGACATAGACCTTGGCGCCCGGAGCGGCCTTGGCGATGTTGCGCAGGTCAGCTTCGGAGTCGGTGGCAAACAGGCGCACACCCTTCTCATAGAAGTAACGGATGTCGCGGGCTTTCTTGATGGTGTTGCCGTAGCTGATGCGTTCCGGGCCAACGCCGGTCTTCATCACCTTGTCCAGCTCATAGATGGAGGCGATGTCGAAGTTGGAACCCTTGTCGCGCAGCAGTTCGGTAATCTCGGTGGCCGGGTTGGCCTTCACCGCGTAGTAGACCTTGGCGAAGGGGAAGCAGCTGACCAACTGATCGTAGGAATCAGAAATGGTCTGCTTGTCGATCACCACGAACGGGGTTTCTTGCTTGTCGGCGAATGCCTTCATGCGCTGGAAAGTTTCGGGCGAGAAATAGTCTTCGACCTTGATCGACATGCGAGGGACTCCATATGGCAAAACAAACGAAAGTTGTTAGGGGTGGCCAGTGTTGCGTTGGACAACAGGCCTGAACGTCTGATCAGTTTCCCCACTTTGGTTCGCCTACTTCCCAAGGCATGTCGCCGAGGATCTTCAGTCGTTTCCGACATCAAACCTCTCGTCGTCAGTACTTGAGCCGGATGGATCGTTGCCAGCATGGACGTTCGGGCGCGAACTTTAGGACCACAGGAAGCGCAGATCAATCAAAAATTGCCGCTTTCTTGCATCCCTTTGTCGCATCACCAGTTGACTGTTTCGAATCCTCAACAAAACGTCATGGAATGCTGCACAGACCCGCATTTTCCTCTCGCCCGATGGGCGCCGCGAAGACCGTGAATACCGGTATAATCGCCGCCTTTTTTGACAGACCGACTACTCGTCGACGGATTCCATCTCAATGACCATCCAGGCCGCAGAAGTCGCGAAACGCCGCACGTTCGCGATCATCTCCCACCCCGACGCCGGTAAGACCACCATTACCGAAAAGCTGCTGCTGATGGGCAAGGCCATCGCCGTAGCCGGTACCGTGAAGTCGCGTAAATCCGACCGGCACGCCACCTCCGACTGGATGGAGATGGAAAAGCAGCGCGGCATCTCCATCACCACCTCGGTGATGCAGTTCCCTTACCGCGAGCACATGATCAACCTGCTCGACACCCCCGGCCACGAAGACTTCTCCGAAGACACCTACCGCACCCTGACCGCGGTGGACTCGGCACTGATGGTCCTCGACGGCGGTAAGGGCGTTGAGCCGCGCACCATCGCCCTGATGGAAGTCTGCCGCCTGCGCGACACGCCCATCGTCAGCTTCATCAACAAGCTGGACCGTGACATCCGCGACCCTATCGAGCTGCTGGACGAGATCGAAGCGGTGCTGAAGATCAAGGCCGCGCCGATCACCTGGCCGATCGGTTGCTACAAGGACTTCAAGGGCGTGTACCACCTGGCCCAGGACAAGGTCATCGTCTACACCCCGGGCCATGGCCACGAGCGCACCGAGATCAAGGTGATCGACAAGCTCGACTCCGACGAGGCCCGCGCCCATCTGGGCGACCTCTACGACAATTTCGTCGAGGAGCTGGAACTGGTGCAGGGCGCCTGCCACGAGTTCGACAAGGAAGCTTTCCTCCAGGGTCATATGACCCCAGTGTTCTTCGGTACCGCCCTGGGCAACTTCGGCGTCGATCAGGTGCTCGACTGCATCGTCGACTGGGCGCCGAAACCGCTGTCCCGTGCCACCCATGAGCGCAGCGTCGAACCCACCGAAGAGAAATTCTCCGGTTTCGTGTTCAAGATCCAGGCAAACATGGACCCGAAACACCGCGACCGTATCGCCTTCATGCGCATCTGCTCGGGCAAGTACGAGAAGGGCATGAAGATGCGCCACGTGCGCCTGGGCAAAGACGTGAAGATCGGCGACGCCCTGACCTTCTTCTCCAGCGAGCGCGAGCAACTGGAGGAGGCTTTTGCCGGCGACATCATCGGCCTGCACAACCACGGCACCATCCAGATCGGCGACACCTTCACCGAAGGCGAAGCGCTCGGTTTCACCGGCATCCCGCACTTCGCCCCGGAACTCTTCCGCCGCGTACGCCTGAAAGACCCGCTGAAGTCCAAGCAGCTTCGCCAGGGCCTGCAGGAGCTGGCTGAGGAAGGTGCCACCCAGGTGTTCTTCCCCGAGCGCAACAACGACATCATCCTCGGCGCCGTGGGCGTGCTGCAGTTCGATGTGGTCGCCAGTCGCCTGAAGGAGGAATACAAGGTCGAGTGTGCCTACGAGGCGATCAACGTCTGGTCGGCACGCTGGATCGAATGCAAGGACGAGAAGAAGCTCAAGGAGTTCCAGGACAAGGCCTTCGAAAACCTTGCCGTGGACGGCGGCGGCCACCTCACTTACCTGGCCCCGACCCGCGTGAACCTCAGCCTGATGGAAGAGCGCTGGCCGGACGTGAAATTCCGCGCCACCCGCGAGCACCACTGAAGACGTAAACCTGTGGGAGCCAGCTTGTTGGCGAATCGGAACATCCCTTTCGCCAGCAAGCTGGCTCCTACATCGGGCTCCCTTGCCCCTCTTGAAGCCCTGAGCAAACCTCCGTGTTTTCTTCGTAGGGAGCGCAATGGATGCGCTATCAAGGAAGGAACCTGCGCAAAGGCCGCTTCTCCGAGCCCGGCCGAATCTACCTGCTGACAACCGTCACTCATGAGCGAACGCCCGTGTTCGCACATTAGAGTTCCGGCTGCCTGGTCGCCCGGGAGATTTATGCCATGCGGAATGGACACTCGCTGGAAACCCTCGCCTGGGTATTGATGCCTGACCATCTACATTGGCTCGTCCAGCTGCAGTCCGGAACCCTGGAACAGCACGTCAGGCGACTGAAGTCCCGCTCGGCGATTGCCTTGAATTCAATGAAGAAAAGTAGCGGGCGTGTGTGGCAGAAGGGTTTTCATGACCATGCCCTTCGCAGAGAGGAAGACGTGCGGACCGTGGCCCGCTACGTCGTTGCCAATCCCTTGCGTGCTGGTCTGGTGGAGAAGTTGGCGGACTATCCGTTCTGGGACGCAATCTGGTTGTAGGAGCGAGCTTGCTCGCGAACCTCACCTACGCCATTCGCCAGCAAGCTGGCTCCTACAACCGAGCCCCGCATGCCCCTGTAGGAGCGAGCTTGCTCGCGAACCTCACCTACGCCATTCGCCAGCAAGCTGGCTCCTACAA